>NZ_JBFTZZ010000007.1:0-166266 GCF_056406515.1 Rhizobium sp. P1_B8
CGATCATCGCCAATGATATGACGAGACATCCGTTCCCACTGGTCATCCTGAAGAATCAAACGGTCTAAAATACCCATGGCTGCCTCCAAAAGACAGCATTGAATCAGACCAAAGCTCTTTTGGGAATCCTAAGAGTCCACACCTCCTAGCCGAACTTGCGCACCACTTCTTCCGGCTCGATGCCTTCGAGCCAGCCACCGGTAAAGCCGGCGCGCTCGAGGCCGAGACGGATGACCGGCGATTGCCGCATCAGCTTCCAGATGAAGTCGGAGCGCTCGTTCTCGATGGTCATGACGACAAGACCCTGGTCGATGCCGACGGTGCGGTCGTCGACCCAGCCTTCCGGCCGCTTGGTCTTGACGGTCGGGTTGAAGCCACCAGGGAAGCCGCCTTCCAAGAGCAGGTTCGGATAGGTGGTCAGAAGCGCCTTGGTGCCGTCGAGAGCCGCCTGCCGGTCGTAGGGCAGGCAGGCAAGTGCTGCCCAAGGTGCGATCGTGCCGTCATCCGGGCCGAGCGGTGCGCCACGTGCAGCATAGCCCAGAACCTTCGGCTGGCGGCCGCCGCGCATACGCCGTGTCGGCGGGGGGCCGTCACAGGCAGAGAAACCCCAGATATTCTTGTTGTAGCCGACGAACTGGCCGGGATTGCGTTCGGCATAGTCACGCTGGACGTCGATCATCACCTGCGTGTTGCGGAAATAGTCCCAGTTTCGCTCCGCCATCGGCTTGTCCTGAATGGTGCGGAAATCGATCCAGGCATGCGAGAAGAGGTGGATGAAGAGCGGCCCGGCATAGAGATAGGACTGCTCGCCATGCAGCATCCAGGAATAGCTTGACGTGAAGGCGTCGTAGCTCGATTGCGGGATCGGGTGCGTCGGCGAAGCGAGCGCCAGCGTATAGAGAATGATCGCCTCGTCGAAGCCGTGATAGCGCCAACGCAGGAAGCCGGATGAGGGCTTCCAACCCATGGAAATGGTGTCGCCCTTGTTCAGCGCCCAGCGCCAGTCGACGCGCTCGTAGATGAAGGTGGCGAGTTCACGGATTTCAGTCTCCGTCTCGTCGTCTTCGCGATTGAAATACTGTGCGGCCGTGAGGATGCCGGCGACGAGCAGCGCCGTATCGATGGTCGAAAGCTCGCTGTTCCAGGCGCGATGGCCGGTATCCATGTGCAGGAAGTGGTAGAAGAAGCCGCGGTGGCCGGTGGCGTGGCGTTCCTCGCCCTGGCGCGCCTCGGCGAAGAACCGCAGCGTATTGACCGTGCGTTCGGCTGCCTCCTCGCGGCTGATCCATAAACGCTCGACACCAACAGGATAGGAGGAAAGCGCAAAGCCGACGGCTGCGATGCTGCACGGAACCCCGCCGATCGACGTGTCCGCCACAAGGCCATTTTCGGGATTGGTATATTTCAGGAAGTACTTGAACGCCGAATGCTGCAGCCTGTCGACGAGCGCTGCATCAATGTCTTCAATCCGTTGCAGCATAGGCTCCTACCCAACTGTTGCATCGCCCCATGCTTGAACATGGGGGCCGTCCCCGGGCAAATCAAACCTTTTTGATTCGCAAGGATAAGAGAACACAAAAGGGTGGAATCGGTCGTTAATAATTATCGGTAAAATAATATCTAGCAGAAGTCATATAAGCGGTGCAGCAAAAAAGACGGCCCGCGCGCCACCAGGACGGGTTATTTTCCCGCAATACTTGTTTATCGAGTGCTCTGAAGAGTGGATTTCACGCTCAGGCGGCTTCATCGACCCGCACCAGATGGCCCGCCGTCACTTCCCGGTATCGACGCGGCGGCGCGACGTAGCCAACCGGGCGAACGGGGCTCTTGAGCTCGTCGGTTCCGAGGTTGCGCTTGATGCCGCGACGTGAGGGGTCGGGAACCGGCACGGCTGCCATCAGCTTCTTCGTGTAGGGGTGCTGTGGGTTGCTGAACAATTCCGCGCGCGGGCCGATCTCGACGATTTCGCCGAGATACATCACCGCGACCCGGTGACTGACGCGCTCAACCACCGCCATGTCATGGGAAATGAACAGGAAAGCGAGGTTGAGACTTTGCTGCAGGTCCATCAGCAGATTGCAGACCTGTGCCTTGATCGAGACATCGAGGGCCGAAACGCTTTCGTCGGCGACGATCACCTTCGGATCGAGTGCGAGCGCGCGGGCGATGCAGATGCGCTGGCGCTGACCGCCGGAAAATTCGTGCGGGTAACGTTTCATCATGTCGGGTTTCAGCCCGACGCGTTCGAGAAGATCGGCCGCCTTGTCGCGGGCCTGGGCGCGGGTGCCGAGGCCGTGTTCGGTGATGGGTTCGGCGACGGCGGCGCCGACGGTCATGCGCGGGTTGAGGCTGGCGAAGGGATCCTGAAAGATCATCTGGATGCTGCGGCGCATCCGCCTGAGACTGACGGCGTCAAGGCTCAGCACGTCATAGCCGTCGAGGCTGACGCTGCCGCCGTTCGGCTGGACGAGGCGGGTGATCGAGCGGCCGGTGGTCGACTTGCCGCAGCCGGATTCGCCGACGAGCGACAGCGTCTCGCCCTGGAAGAGATCGAAGGAGACGTCCTCGACCGCATGGATCGCGCCCGTCTTGCGACCGAGCAGCCCGCCGCGGATATCGAAACGGGTCACGAGGTTCTTGACTTCGAGGATCGGTGTCCGGCGGCGGTCGACGGTATCGGCCACCTCGACCGGCTCGCGGCGTTCGCCGGTCGTGGTATCGATGACGGGGAAACGCAGCGGCCATTTCCGGTCGGCCATCGAGCCGAGGCGCGGCACGGCCGAGAGCAGTGCGCGGGTATAGGGATGCCTGCCGCGATGGAAGATGTCGTCGGTCGTGCCGGTTTCCACCGCCTCGCCGCGATACATGACGATGGTGCGGTCAGCGATTTCGGCGACGACGCCCATGTCGTGGGTGATGAAGAGAACGGACATGCCCTCTTCTTCCTGCAGCATCTTGATCAGGTCGAGGATCTGGCCCTGGATCGTCACATCGAGCGCCGTCGTCGGCTCGTCGGCGATCAACAGTTTCGGCCGGCTGGCGAGCGCCATGGCGATCATCACGCGCTGGCGCATGCCGCCGGAGAATTGGTGCGGATATTCGTCGAAGCGCGAAGCGGCGTTGGGGATACGGACCTTTCCCAGCAGGCGCACGGTCTCGGCCCGCGCCTCGGCCTTGCCGATCTCGCCGTGGCAGGTGAGCGCTTCGGAGATCTGGCGGCCGATGGTGAAGATCGGGTTGAGGGATGTCATCGGCTCCTGGAAGATCATGGCCGCGTCGTTGCCGCGCACCTGCCGCATCTCCTTTTCCGAAAGGGTGAGAACATCCTTGCCGTTCAAGGTGATGGCGCCATCGATGCGGCTCGATCCCTTGGCGAGCAACCGCATGATCGAAAGGGAGGTGACGCTCTTGCCCGAGCCGCTTTCGCCGACGATCGCCACCGTCTCGCCAGGCATGACGTCGAAGGAGACGTCGCGCACCACCGGCTTCCAGTCGCCATCGACGAGGAAGGAGGTTGTCAGGTTCCGGACGGAGAGAACCGGAGAGGCGGGGGCCGAAGAAACATCACGCATGTCGTTCCCATAGTTTTATCTGATTCACGTCTTCAAAGGTGTGGCGAAGGAGGCGGAAGGCCTGCCTGCCGTGATGCGGGCCGCTTCCAGCGTCGCGATCTTTTCGTCGATCTCGCGCCTGTCGGTCATGCCGTTCGGATTTTGCCGCGTGGCCATCGTCTCGGCGACATGCAGGTAACGTTCACCCGCCACTGCATGGAGGCGGACAAGTTCGGCAAGCGGATCGGGATGATCGTCGGCGCGGATGCTCAGCCAGGGATAATCCTGATCGCGATGGATGACGAGGGCGGCGGACTGCCTGCCGCGCTTGTCGCCGCCGGCATCCTCGCCTGCCTGCATCGCCAGCAGCAGGCGTTCGGCCAGCGGCTTGTCCATCGCCTTGTTGTAGGTGGCAAGCGTCTCGGCGACGACGTCGGGACCCGCGAGCATGTTGCCGGCGACCGAGACGTTTTCGTCGATCAGATGCCCCGCCCAGTCGATGCACGCGGTGCCGGTGAAGGCGGCGTTGCGCCCCTTCGCATCGATGAGGTGCAGCTGCCGTTGATCGCGGCCGGCGTCACGCGCGGTCAGGTCGGCGATGATTTCCTCCGGCGCCTTGCCGGTGGCCAGCAGCGACAGGCCGTCGACGCCGTAAAGCGGGCTGACGAAGGCTTGCGTGGCGACGGCGCCGATGCCGCCGCGAATATACGGCACAAGGGTGCCGACGGCGAAGAAGCGGGTCGCGACGGCGATGCCGAGATGACCGGTCGAGGGATCACGGGCGACGATGGACCAGGTCATGGTTATCGTCCGATCGCATAGGCCTGCATCAGGCGCGGGGTGGCTGCGGCGCGCAACAGTCCGTCGCTATCGCGTCTCGCGGCGGTCAGCCGGCCGATCGTCCAGGGATCGGCGACCGTCAGCTTGTGGCCCTTGCGGCGCAGGGCATCAAGGACCTCGGGGCCGAAATTCGCCTCCGCCATCAGGCTGCCGGGTTCGCGGGTGCGGGGATAGAACGAGCCTGGAAAATGCGAGGTGTGGAACAGCGGCTGGTCGATCGCCGCCTGCAGGTTCAGCTGGTGATGCGCATAACGCAGGAAGAAGGAGAGCTGCCACTGCTCCTGCTGGTCGCCGCCCGGTGTGCCGAAGGCCAGCGTCGGGCGGCCCTCGTAGAGGCCGAGCGACGGCGTCAGCGTCGTGCGCGGCCGTTTGCCGGGGGCAAGCGACGTCGGCAGGCCTGGTTTCAGCCAGAACATCTGGGCGCGGGAATTGAGGCAAAAGCCAAGACCGGGCACGGTCGGCGAGGATTGCAGCCAGCCGCCTGATGGCGTGACGGAGACCATGTTGCCGTCGCGGTCGATCACGTCGATATGCACCGTGTCGCCGCGCTTTTCGGAAAGATGCGCCATGGTCGGCTCGTAGACGGCGCCGGTTTTCGAATCCGCGCCGAGCATCGTCATCGTCAGATCATGCTGCGCCTCGAAGCCAGGCACGATGCCGGGGCGAAGATCGAAGGAGGCGTCTGCGCCGACCAGCTTGCGGCGCGCGGCTGCATAGGTCTCCGACAGCAGGTGCGCGACAGGGATCTCCGAGAAATCAGGATCGCCGTAATAGACTTCGCGGTCGGCGAAGGCGAGCTTCATCGCCTCGACGACGGTATGGACGAAATCGGCGCCAACGGGGTTCATCGCGGCGAGATCGAAGCCCTTGAGGATCGACAGGGTCTGCAGGAAGACCGGACCCTGGCCCCAGGGGCCGATCTTGGCGATGGTCCAGCCATGATAATCATAGGTCAGCGGCTCCTCGATGGTTGCCGACCAGTTCGCCATGTCGTTGGCAGTCAAAACGCCCTTGTGGCGGTTGCCGCTCGCATCCATCACCTCTGCAGTTTTGAGATAGTCATCGATCGTCTCGGCGACGAAGCCGCGATAGAAGGCGTCGCGGGCCGCCTCGACCTGCGCTTCCCGGCCGCTTTTCGCCTCGGCCTCGGCGATGACGCGCTTCCAGGTTTCGGCAAGCACCGGATTTCTGAAATTCGCATGCGCTTCGGGCGTGCTGCCATTGGGCAGCCATGTCTTGTAGGAGGTCGGCCATTCCTTCTCGAAGAAGGCGGCGAGCCCCTTGATGGTGGCAGAGACGCGCGGCAGCATCGGATGGCCGTGTTCGGCGTAGTAGATGGCTGGCTCGAGCACCTCGCGCACGCTCATCGAGCCGTAGTCGCGCAGCATCAGCATCCAGCCGTCGAAGGAGCCGGGGATGACGGTCGCAAGCAGCCCGTCGCCGGGGATCAGGCTCAGGCCTTCCGCCGTGTAGTGTTCGATCGTTGCGCCGGCGGGGGCGGGCCCCTGCGCGCAGATGACCTCGACCTTGTCCTTCTTTTTTGAATAGATCACCGCCGGCAGGTCGCCGCCCGGGCCGCAAAGATGCGGCTCGACGATCTGCAGTACGAAGCCCGTCGCCACCGCCGCGTCGAAGGCGTTGCCACCCTTTTCGAGAATGCTCATGCCGACCGCCGAGGCAATCCAGTGCGTCGAGGTAACGACACCGAAGGTGCCGAGGATCTCGGGACGGGTCGTGAATGCGGTCATGTCAAATGTCCTTTCGAGAAATCATGCTTCGCGCGGATCAAGCGCATCGCGCAGGCCGTCGCCTAAGAGATTGAAACCGATGACGACGAGGAAGATCGCGGCACCCGGCCACATCGCCATCCATGGCGCCTGGGAGAGGAAATTCTTGGCGACGTTCAGCATCGAGCCCCAGCTCGGCGCCGGCGGTTGCTGTCCGAGGCCGAGAAAGGAGAGGCTCGCCTCGGCGATGATCGCGGTTGCGATCGTCAACGTCGCCTGCACGAGGATCGGCGCAAAGACGTTCGGCAGGATATAGCGGGTGATGATGCTCGAGGACCGGAGGCCGATCGAGCGGGCGCCCTCGACATATTCCTCGGTCTTGACCGAAAGCACCTGGCCGCGCGTCAGCCGCACGAAGACGGGCATGGCCGAAAGGCCGATCGCAATCATCGCATTGGTCAGGCTCGGACCAAGAAAGGCTGCGAGCGCGATCGCGGTGATGAGGAAAGGCATGGCCAGAAAGGCTTCGGTGATGCGGGAGATGACCATGTCGATCCAGCCGCCGAAATAACCGGAGATAAGGCCGAAGGGCACGCCGATGACAACGGCGATCGCCACCGAGAAGACGCCTGCCATCAGCGAAGCCTGCGCGCCCCAGATCATCCGGGAAAGAATGTCGCGGCCGATGTCGTCGGTGCCAAGCCAATGGGCGGCGGAGGGGGCCTTGCGGATCGCCGACCAGCTTGTGGCGTTCGGATCGGGAATCGGAAGAAGGGGGGCGGCAACCGCGAGGATGGCGAAGAAGGCGATGATCGCAAGGCCGACGAGAGCGCCCTTGTTGGCCTTCAGCTTGCGCCAGGCGCGGCTCGGCGTGCGGTCGACCGCGGAGGGAATGCCGGTCTCTCCGATCGCGGTCATAGGGCGGCCCTCACGCGCGGATTGAGCAGGACGTAGAGGATGTCGGCCAAGAGGTTCATCAGAATGAAGCCGATCGCGGTGCAGATCACCACGCCCTGGACGACGGCGTAGTCGCGGTTGAAGACGGCGTCGACGATGAGCTTTCCAAAACCCGGAATGGTGAAGATCTGTTCTGTCAGCACGGCGCCGGCGAGCAGTTCGCCGAACAGCAGCGCGGTCAGCGTCACGATCGGCAGCACCGCATTGCGGAAGCTGTGTTCGAGCACGACGGTGCTTTCCGGCAGTCCCTTGGCGCGGGCGGTGCGGATGTAGTCGGCGCTCAGCACACTGAGCATTGCCGAGCGGGTATGCCGCATCAGGGTCGCAGCCAGCGCGTTACCGAGCACGAAGGAGGGCATCAGCATGGTTTCCAGCGATCGCAGTGGGTTGCTGAAGAAGGGTTCGTAGCCCGATGCCGGCAGCCAGCCGAGATTGACCGAAACCAGGAGGATCAACATGATGCCGAGCCAGAAATTCGGGATCGACAGACCGGTCAGCGCGATGATGTTGGCGAGATAGTCGATCATCGTGTTCTTCTTGACGGCTGCCAGGATGCCCATCGGCACGCCGATCGCAAAGGCGAAGATCATCGACATGATGGCAAGCTGGATGGTGACCGGCAGCTTTTCGCCGACGAGTTGCAGAACCGGCTGATTGGTGCGCAGCGAGATACCAAGATCGCCCTGAAGGGCGGCACCCAGCCAGCGGACATATTGATAGGGCACGGGATCGTTCAGCCGGTATTTCTCGCGCAGGAATTCGAGAACCTGCGGGTCGCGTTCCTCGCCGGCCATGGCGAGGATCGGATCGCCGGGCAGCAGCTTCTGCAGCGAGAAGACGAAGATCGAAATGATCAAAAGCGTCGGTATGGCGACCAAGAGCCGTTTGGCGATGTAGGTATACATGGGCGATCCTGACACGACCAAAGCATGTCGCGCAAAAGTGTGCAGCGGTTTTGCGATAACGACATGCGCAAACAAAAAGCTAAAGCGCGTGAAGCGAATCTGAAAGATTGCGACGCGCTTTAGAATCATGCGGCGGAGGTTTCCGCCCCATGATTTTGCTTATGATCAGCCGGCTTTCTTCACGCCGACGAGGCGGATCATGCCATCCGGCGACGGGATGAAGCCGGTGATGTTCTTGTGCAGCGCCCAGATCCAGGACTGATGGCCGAGATAGATGATCGGCAGATCATCGTTCAAGATGACGGCGGCAGCATCGTATTTCTGCTTGCGCACGGCATCGTCGGTCGATGCGCGGGCTTCGTTCAGCAGCTTGTCCACCTCGGGGTTGCAGTATTTCGTGTCGTTGATGCCACCCTTGCAGGTGATGAACTGGTGGATGTTGCCATCGGGATCGACGCGGCCGGACCAGTCGGAACGGCTGAGCTGATAGTTGCCGGCCGTCTGCTCGCTCAGCAGCGTGGCGAATTCCGTCGACTTCAAGCTCACGTCAAAGCCGGCTTCGCCGACCATCGACTGGATGATCTGCATCATCTGCATGGCAACAGGATTGTTCGGGATCTGCAGCTCGATCGGCACGCGGTCGAAGCCGGCTTCCTTGATCAGGGCCTTGGCCTTGTCGAGATCACGGGCGGGGACGGGAATATCCTTGTTGAACCATGGACTGCTTGGCGGGAAGGGCTGGTTGCCGGAAACGGCCGTGCCTTCATAGACGATCTGGTTGACGGCATCGCGGTCGATCGCCAGCGAGAAGGCCTGGCGCAGGCGTTTGTCCTTGCCGAAAGCATTGTCGGCACGCGCACCATTGCCGATATTGGTATAGAGCGCCATGTAGCCGGTGCCGACGGCGTCGGCATAGACGAGGCTCGAATCCGCCTTCACCGCCTCAGCGTCGGTCGCCGCCAGGCGCTCGATCATGTCGAGATCGCCGGACCGCAGATTGGCGAGACGCACCGTCGTATCCGGGATCGGCAGATAGGTCAGCTTGTCGATGAAGATCTTGTCCTTGTTCCAATAGTCCTGGAACTTTTCGAGCACGATGCGGTCCTGCTGGACGCGCTCGACGAACTTGAACGGACCGGCGCAGACCGGGTGATCGCCGAACTTGGCGCCGAGTTCCTTGGCGGCCTTCGGCGAGACGATCATGCCTGCGCGGTCGGAAAGCTGGGCAAGGAGGGTGACGTCAGGCGCCTTGAGGGTGAACTTGACCTCGTATTCGCTTGTCGCCTCGACCTTTGCGACCGAGCTGAGCTCGCTCTTGCGGCGTGATTCCGGCAGGGTGATGTTGCGCTCGATCGTGGCGACGACGGCTTCGGCGTTGAAGGGGGTCTCGTCATGGAACTTGACGCCTTGGCGCAGCTTCATGGTGAGCTCTTTGCCGTCCGCCGACCAGCTCCATTCGGTGGCAAGCTGCGGCACGATCTTCAGATCCGGCGAGACGTCGACGAGCTTGTCGCACATTGCAGTATAAACGATGCGGCCGACGAAGGTGCGCGACTGCGCGGGATCGAGCACGTCGGCATCGTCCTGCAGGCCGATCTTCAGGTCGACGGCGAAGGCAGGAAGCGCAAACAGCGCGCCGGCAACGGTGGCGGTCAGCAATTTGGCGATCTTCATTCCATTCTCCTCTGTTCTGTTTTGTTTGGTTTTTGCTTCCATTCCGGCGGGTATGGCCCGTCCGTGCTTTTTCTCCCTGCTCACCCGGTCAGGCGAGGGTCTTGTCGACCTCCGTTTCGCTATGGTCGAGCGAGGTGATGCGGATGAGGCTTTCCTGCAGTGTCAGCAGATGCTGGCGCATGGCTTCGCCCGCCCTGGCAGGATCACGAGCGGCGATCGCATCGACGATTGCCGTGTGCTGGCCGAAGGTGACGGGCCGCGTCCGGCTGGCGCTGCGGGCGCGCTCACGGATCGTCTGCCAGGCCTCGTCCTGGCGCACCCGGTTGATGACGTCGAAGATGGTGAGAAAGAAACCGTTGCCGGCGCATTGGGCGATCTGGCGGTGCAGCGCCCCGTCCCAGAGTTCGCGTCCGTCGGCATCGGTGCTTTCGTAGATCTTCTTCACCAGATCGTACATGCGCTCGATATCGGCGGCCTTGGCGCGCATGGCGGCAAGCTGGGCGAGCTGCGGCTCGATGCGCAGGCGCACTTCCATGACTTCCATGAGATCGGTGCCGGCAACGATCGAGCCGACATGATCGCTCCAGCCGTCGGGGCGCGGGCCGGCATAGGTGCCGGAGCCTTGGCGGCGCCAGATGCGGCCCTCGGCCTCCAGCACTTCCAGGGCGCGGCGGACGGCACGGCGGCCGACGCCAAGCATTTCCGAAAGGGTGCGCTCGGTCGGCAGCTTGCCGTCGGCGTCGAGACTGTCGGACCGCAGCAGAGCCCTCAGCCTCTCCAGCGCATAATTCGAATTGCCCTGCGTCTCATCCATCGGCATTCGCTTAAATGGTCCGTACCAATTTTCTATTGGTTCAGTGCAAACCAAATCATGCCAAGCGTCAAGCGCTTTTTTGTGCAATTCCAAATCTGCTTGTTTTTTGCTCAATTCCCGCTATTGCCGCGATACGGGAAAACAGTCGACCGCGGCGACAGGGCGGCGCGATCGACAATGTTATTCAGAAAAATGCAATTGGTTCAGGTGAAGCTCAGGCCGGCGTCGAGCGTGCGGAGAGAAAGATCTGCGGCTCGAAGGCAAAATCCTTGTCGAAGGGATAGGTCGGATGCTGCTTGCGCAGCCGCGGCAGGCGCTCGACGAACTGGTCGACAACACCTGTCGACAGCGCCATCAGGTTCGGATTGGCAATCGGGGCCAGTTCCGGCGAGAGATAGCCCGATTTGACGACGATGATCTTCGCCCGGTGCGGGTCGAGGCCGAGCCGGGTGAAATCGACGATATTGTGATAGGGCCGGCGTTTGGCGGAGAGCACCAGATCAATTCCACTGACCGAAACCACCGCCTGGCGGTCGGCAGGATCTGATGTCTCATGCAGGAACTTGACCGTGAAGCGGGCGAAGACCGGCTTGCTGCCCTTGGTATCGAGCGAGGCGCCGACGCTGAGCTCCAGTTCCGAGCCTATGCCTGCGGCATAACAGGCCTCGGTCGCCGCCTTGTCGGCGATGCCAGCAAAGACGACGCCGGTGGCATCCCTGGCGATCAGTTCGGCCAGTACATCGGCCCGGTCCCCGACGCCGCCGCCTGTGGGGTTGTCGCCGGATTCGGCAAGTACCACTGGCGCGGTCGGGCTGGCGATCGCCCTTTCGACGCATTCTTCGACCGAGCCGGTCTCGCAGCCGAAGACAAAGTCTTCGCGCGCATCCCAATAGGCCTTGGCGAGGCGGTTGGCCTCGCGCTCCAGCACGGCGCGGTCGGTGCCGGTCATGATGGCGGCAGCCGTGGCGCGCGGTTCGTCGGCCCAGACATAGCCGACCATCAGCGATGCGTCCCAGACGCCATCAATCGCATCGATCCCGGGCAGCATGTCATAGAGGCTCTTTGCCGGCTCATCGACGGTGCTGGTGCGTTCGCCGGGCAGCACGACCGGGATCGGCGCCCAGAGAAGGGTCGGCCTCACGCCAGTTTTCAGGCTCTTGACCAGCATGCAGACGGAGCGGCGCATCGTCTCCTCGACATCGATATGCGGCGCGGTGCGATAGGTGGAATAGATGTCGAGCGCATCGATGATGCGCTGCGTGACGTTGCCGTGCAGGTCGTAGCTTGCCGAAACGGTGCAATCTTCGCCGACCAGCGCGCGGGCCGCACTGATCCAGTCGCCTTCGGCATCTTCCATGCCCTCGACATACATGGCGCCGTGCATGGCGAGATAGAGACCGTCAAGCGGCAGCATCGGCTTCAGCCGCTCGAGGAATTCGCCCTTGAAGGCCTCGTAGGTGGCGCGCGAAACCGGGCCGCCGGCGATGGCGCGTGCATGGATGGTCGGCAAGAACTCGGCATCGTAATCCTTGAGGAAGGCGAAATACGGCGCTTCCAGCAGCGCCTCGCCGCGCAGCACGCGAAAATCCTTCTCTTCGTTCAGGACGGGGTTGTATGTGCTGCATTCGATATGAATGCCACCGACGGCGATGCGCATGGGAAACCTCAGTTGATGTTGGGAGCAATCAGGACGTTATGGGTGGCGATGCTGGCAACCCGGCTCGAGCGCCGGCATCGACGTGCTGGTGCTGGATCTGTGTTGGTCGACGGGTTTGTGCTGCGATAAACTGAACATTCGGGATTCGATCCGAAGACGCGTCCTTTTGCCTCGACAATAAGTTTACAAACGAACCAATCAACCAAAATAATTGCAATCTTGATCTTCTAAGCCGGCGTTGAGGTGGAAGGTGCTGTAATCGGTGAGCCACCGACCGACTCGGTTTCTTCCGTCGGATGCCGCGATCCGATTGCTGCCGACAAACGCGGGCCGCGTCGCCATAAGGAAAAAAAATCCCACTTCGGGATCCCGAAATTCCTCCGCTTCGGGATTCCGAAATTCGTCGCGTTTTGGGCGGTGTTGCCGCGGGGAAACATCCAATGATTTCAACACCGCAACCAATTTCGGGATTCCGAAGTGCTATATAGATTATGGTGGGGGTCGGAGACGTAGCGCAAGGCGTCAAATCAGCTCTTGTGCGCAAGCTCCTTAGCGGCTTCATCGTGTAGATGGTTTAAAATGTCATAGATGTGCGTTACCGGGCACCCGAATATCTTGCGCTCCGATTTTTTCCATGACGACTGAATTGCTACGATCCAATATTTGTTGAGGCGCTCGGTGTTGAAACCAAAAATCGGCCCACCACTCATGCCCTCAAGGCTCTGTAAATCGGTCTGACTGTCGATCGTGGCGATAAATCGGGGAAAGAGCGTGGTCTGCTCCTCCGCTTCGACTTTCTTCAGCCTGAGCATTGTCATTCCGACAGTGGCGTTTCCCGAAGGAGATACCCTCTCGGATGTTAGCTCAGCGGGGAGGCCAAGCAGAAAAAAGACGTCGAGGTCGGCAGGTTCGTTCCGCGAAGCCTCGTACGTGAGCGGGATAATGTTGTGTTTCTCGATTAGCCGCGCTTGGTGCTCATGAAGAAACAAGACACCGAAATCTAGTCCCTGCTCGTCATTGTGGAAATGCAGACGTGGCGAAGTCTTGAGATCATAAGGGACGCCGAGGTCGCTGAGCTTGGTATCGCCGAACGTGTCAAGCAACTGGCAGCCAATGCTCAAGATGTCCGGATGGTTCACGGCCTCATCAATATATTCGACCACATGACCCGCTGTCAGAATGCCAAGTATGTCTCCGATGCGTATCAACAACCCAGAAGCCACAAAGAAGCGGTCGGGACCGTGATCGCCCTTGATGCGAGAGTTGACGCTTATCGCCACAAAGTGGCGAGCTAAAAATGTTTGAGCATCAGTCATTCGCTGCTGCACCAGGATTTCGAGATGAAATCGGGATTCGGAACACATGAGTTTCGGAACGAATATGGTCCCTTGCCGTGCGTTGGCGCAAGGGCGTCAATCGCGGCGCTATGCAAACATTCAATTTTATTGGTTGAGAAACGAGGCCCAACTGCGAAGGCAACCTATCCTAGAGAATAGGTTTTTGCCCTCGAAAGATTTTGATATTTACGCTGCATCGCACAACGCGAATAGTCAAAAGCACGGCGAAATCGCTCGCGACATTGGGGCATGTCATGGGTAGTAGGACTGACAACGTCGGCCACTATAGGCGGATGCTCAATGAGCCCGCCATTGTTGTCGGGATCGCACATAGGCAGCGCCTGTCAACGAGCGGGCAACCATGAGCTTGCCTGGCTCCAGTGACCCTCTCGAGAGCTCGCCGGATGAGGCAATCGAGGCGCGCCGGGACGAAATGCCGGCTGCTGACCAGAATCCTGCAAACGAGATGTCGCGCGTTCTGAGGACAGCGCCAATTCATCTTGCGGCCGACCCCTCCGGCGGTGCAATCGCCCACTGGAATCACGACCCCTTGCATGATGTCGTCGAGCCCATGACCGACCACGTCATCATGGCTTACAACGGCGTGATACAGCGCATGGAACGGCGGTCCGGACGATCGGTCGAGAGCGGAACGTTTCGTCGCGGGGTTGTGATCATCATCCCGGCTGGATCAAGCTCCCGATGGGATATTCCAAAACCGGTTGATGTCGTTCAGCTCTATCTTCCCCGCTCGACACTGACGCGCATCGCCGACGAAACCGATACTTTCACGCCGACCGATCTCGTGGAGCGAACGGCGCATCCGGACCTCATTACATCCCGATTGCTCCTGAGCGCAGCCGATGTCCTGGAAGGCAATACGGCACTGGATACACTATTCAGGCAGCAGTTGACCGACCTTCTGGCCACGCGCCTGCTGGCTGCGCACACAGGCAAGGCACCGAGCTATCAGCCGGCGCTCGGCGGCCTCGCGCCGAGCGTGCTGCGCCGGGCCATCGAACGATTGCGGTCGGACGCCGACGCGGACGTCTCCCTCGCGGCCCTCGCTGCCGATTCCGGGCTGTCGCGTTTTCATTTCTGCCGTGCTTTCAAGGAAAGCACGGGGCTTTCACCTCACAACTGGCTGCGTCAATATCGGCTCGAGCAAGCCATAAACATGCTGCGCGATCCTCAAAATTCGATCGCGTTGGTTGCCGCCTCCCTCGGCTATGCCTCGCAAACAGCATTTGCAGCGGCATTCCGAAAATTGACCGGTGAAACACCGACTGATTGGCGCCGCCGCCACGGCTGACCGTCATCTCCTTTTGCCCTCGCCTCAGATTCCGGACTGTCCCGTTATTCGCTTCCACGCCATCGGCTCGAGCACGCGACGACCCTGCCGGGCAATCCCCCCGGGCATGGCGTTGGTCGCAGCCTCACTTGACTGCGCAAACAGCCTTGGCCGCCACTTTTCGAAAGCTGACCGGTAAAACGCCGGGCGATGAACTGCTGCGCACCCGCTAAACCGCAATTGCTCTGCAACGGTGCCAATCCCTCTGGCGCAGCTGTAGACGTGTTTCGCTAAACCACCATTGCGCCCATGCCAAAGGATCCTGCGGAGACAAGGGATGGTCTGGGACACCGATTACGGGTCGGTCGCAACGATGCGACCCGTAGCGGCTTGCATACCCGATTTTAGCAACTGTCCGTCCGGCGAGGACGGGCGCCGAAACAAATATTCTCCAAAGGATCAGCACAATGACCTCCATTACAACCAGCGACGGTGTTCAGCTTTTTTACAAGGACTGGGGACCGAAGTCCGCTCAGCCGATCGTCTTTCACCATGGCTGGCCCCTCAGCTCCGACGATTGGGATAATCAAATGCTCTTCTTCCTCGGCAAAGGCTTTCGCGTGATCGCTCATGATCGCCGCGGCCACGGCCGATCGAGCCAGGTGAGCGACGGTCATGACATGGATCACTACGCCTCCGATGTTGCCGCAATGATCGACCACCTCGATCTTCGCAACGCGATCCATGTCGGCCACTCTACCGGCGGCGGTGAAGCCGCGCGGTATGTCGCGCGGTACGGCAAAGGTCGCGTTGCCAAACTGATCCTGATTGCGGCCGTGCCGCCATTGATGTTGAAGACCGGCGCCAATCCCGGCGGTTTGCCGATCGAGGCATTCGACGGATTGCGCAGCCAGCTCGCTGCCAATCGCTCGCAGTTCTATCGCGATTTTCCGAGCGGCCCCTTCTACGGTTACAACCGCCCGGGTGCCGAGCCGTCGCAGGCGGTGATCTCGAATTGGTGGCGTCAGGGCATGATGGGCGGCGCGAAAGCGCATTACGAAGGCATTAAGGCATTCTCGGAGACGGATTTCACCGAGGACCTGAAGAGCATCACCGTGCCGACGCTGGTGCTGCATGGGGATGACGACCAGATCGTTCCCATCGGTGCTGCCGCTCCATTGTCGGCGAAGCTGCTGCAGGCCGGCACGCTGAAAATCTACGAGAAACTGCCGCATGGGCTGTGCACGACCCATGCAGATGTCGTCAATGCCGACATGCTGGCCTTCATCACCGCCTGAGCGACATCGCTTCACCAATCCGCGCGCCATCGTTACCGACCATCTCGCCGCCCATCGGGAGTGGCAACGGTGACGCGCGGCCCTTTGAAACTACAAACCACGGAGTGAATAACATGAGACTTGTGATTGTAGGCGCCGGGTTCGCCGGCATGTACGCCGCACTTTCCGCAGCCCGCCTGCGCGATATCGAAGGCGTTTCGCCCGAAGAGCTCGAAATCGCGCTGGTGTCCCCGGAACCGACGCTCGTCATCCGCCCCCGGCTTTATGAGCCGAAACCCGAGAGCCTGACGGCACCTTTGCAGGATGTATTTGATGCCGTCGATGTCGCCTACGTGCAGGGCAGCGTTGAAGCGGTCGACACGAAGGCCGGCACCGTAGACGTCGTCAATGCCAAGGGCGAACGAAAGTCCCTTCAGTATCATCGCCTTGTGCTCGCCACCGGCAGCCGGCTGTTCCGTCCGAATATTCCCGGCCTCGCCGACTACGCTTTCAGCGTCGATAACATCGATGACGCCATTGCCCTTGATCGCCACCTGCACGAGCTTGCGAAGATGCCGGCCTCGGCCGCGCGTGACACAATCGTTGTTGCCGGCGCTGGTTTCACAGGTATCGAGGCGGCGACCGAGATGCCTTCGCGGCTGCGGACCCTGTTTGACAAGGCGGCCAATCCGCGTGTCATCATCGTCGACCGCAGCGGCGCGGTAGCCCCTGACATGGGCGAAGGTCCGCGCCCGATCATCGAGGAAGCACTTCGCAAGCTCGGCGTGGAAACGCGGCTCAATGCCGGCGTTTCATCACTGGATAAATCCGGAGTTACGCTGAGTACCGGTGAGCATATCGAAACCATGACCGTGATCTGGGCGGGAGGCATACGGGCCAATCCGCTGACCACCAAAATTCCCGGCGAGCGTGACAAGTTCGACCGGTTGCTGGTCGATGGCTGCCTGCGCGTGCCGTCCGTACCCGGCGTCTTCGCCACCGGGGATGCGGCGCGCGCCGCTTGCGACGACTGCGGCAACTACGCACTGATGTCGTGCCAGCACGCCACACGCATGGGCGCCTTCGCGGGCAACAACGCCGCCGCTGAACTGTTGGGCGTGCCAGCACGGCGATATCATCAGGAAGCCTATGTCACCTGCCTCGACCTCGGCGATGCCGGAGCCCTCTTTACGCGAGGATGGGATCGCAAGGTGGAGATGGTCGGCGAGAAAGCGAAGGCGACCAAGCAGGAGATCAACACCGTCTGGATCTATCCGCCGAAGCCCGAGCGCGCCGCTGCGCTGGCCTCAGCTGATCCGGAGCATGTGACCAAACTGTGATCGGATCCCTCGATGAGGCTGCGCTCTAAATAAGAGCGCAGCTTGCCATATTCCGGCTTGTTCCCGGCGCAACTCATTTTTCATCGATCATTTCTTCCCGAGCGCTTTCGGCTCGTAAGCAATCTTTGAAGGCGTGCGATACCATCGGGCTGGTGCGGCGCGATGCTTGCCATAAAAGGCACGAGACTCATGCCGATAAAGAAGAGGATCTGGACGATCAGGCGACGTGTCGGACGGTTTCCGCCCTGTGTGCCACACGACGATCCCGGCAAATTCCCAGAGTGTTGATCAGGACGACCGGCAGGAATTGTCTTCACCGGACATAGCTGGGTTCACCGATCATGGTTTGTGTCAATGAACTGCCGGGCACGACATCGTGTGCCCGGCCAGATCGCCTATTTCTTGATCGGGAAGGTCAGTTCCTGCTCAGTGGTATCGACCACGAAGACAGCAAGCAGCTTTGCCGGCTTAGTCTTGCTGGCGTTTTCGCTGACACCGTGGCGATCGCCCGGAAATTCCGAAAAGCTTTCACCGGCGCTATAGACAGTGACGGGGCCATCGTTGACCTGACTGCGGATCGCGCCTTCGAGAACGGTCGCGTATATGAAGGCGGACACCGGATGTGTATGGCCCTCCGAGAAACCACCCGGAGCATATTCGACGAGAACGCCCTTCATGCTCTTGCCGGGTACGTTCGGCAGTTTGTGGTCATAGACCAGCGTAACCTTTGCGCCCTCTCCGCCACCGGGCGCATCATGCGCAAGAGCCGAACCTGACAGGAGAGCCGTCAATGCGACGGCAAAAGCCAATGACTTGATCATGTTTATCGTCCTTTCATGACTTGGAGTCGATCGCGGTTTCTATATAACATATTGTTTTTATACATCTTTTTGATGTTTTACATGGCCATCAAAATGCAATGCTGCGGGCGCATGGGCCGCTTGTCAGGCGGCCAATGTGCAACTCGTTATTTTCTGGGCGTTGTCGCAAACCAATCATCGAAACCGATGCGGCCGATGCGAGGATGATTGTCGGAGACGAGTGAACCGTCTTCCAGTTTGGTGCCGAAATAGCGGGCATCCGGATCTGCGACAACGGTGCGGGAATCTCCGATCGCCTTGAGGTAGCGCGCGGCGAAATCGCAGAGACGCGCGCGCTCGGGGCCGCAGATTTCGATAATGCCGTTAGCCGGCGCGGCAAGCGCCGCGTCCGTCACGAAATCGGCGACGTCGTCGGACGCGATCGGCTGCAGGGAACCTGTCGACAAGCGGGCCGTGTCGCCAACCGTGCCCTCCTGGGCGATGCCGCCGAGAAATTCCATGAACTGTGTTGAACGCACGATGGTGTAGGGAATGCCGGCTTCCCGGATGATCTTTTCCTGGGCGACCTTGGCTCGAAGATAGCCGCTATCCGGCAACCGATCCGTGCCGACGATGGAAAGCGCGATGTGGTGTTTCACGCCGGCCGCGATTTCCGCTGCCATCAGGTTCTTGCCCGCCGTCTGAAAGAATTCAAGCACGGCCTTATCCTCGAAGGATGGCGAGTTCGCGAGGTCGATCACCACGTCGGTATTCTTCAGTGCTTCCGCCAAGCCCTCCCCGGTAAGGGTATTAACGCCGGTTTTCGGGGCAGCGGCAATGACCTCATGCCCTTTCTTGCGCAGGCGCTCTGCGGTCTTGGAACCGATCAGGCCGGTTCCGCCGATAATCACGATTTTCATAAGACGCTCCATTTGCTGCGCGCCCATGCGGTGCGCGTGGTTCAATAGGTGGATAGGTGAAGGCTGGTTGAAGCGCGGGCTTGAAGGCCGGGCTGGGCACGGCCTTCAAGGATGCACGCTTTGGTTCGGCCTTAATTCAACAAGCGGTCAGTAGTCCCAAAAGACCGGGACCCAACGAAAGGCGTCGCCGTCGACCGCAACATGGCCAACGGAAGGAAACGGCATATGCGTTGCCACCAACAGTTCGCCGGTCGCTGCAAGCTCCCGCAAAAGCCGGACCCGAACGCGGGCAGCCTCCTCGGGGTCATGTTCGAAGCCGTTGTACCAGTCGGGGTGGTCGAACCCGACCGCGAACACGGCGTCGCCGGCAAACATCAGACGGTCGTTGCCTGAGGCCACGCGGACCACGCTGTGCCCAGGGGTGTGCCCGCCGGTACGAGAGACGACCACGCCGGGCGCCACTTCATGCTCATCCTCGAACAGCCTGAGATGGCTGCGATACTCTTTGGCGAACCGCTTGGCGGCCGCCCGAAGCGCGTCGGGGAAGCCCGCCGGCATCGAGACGTGGGAGAAATCGGGCGACTCCCAAAATTTGACCTCGGCAGCGGCCACATGGATCCGCAGGTCCGGATTCAACTGTTCCTTCACCCCGTCGACGAGCAGCCCGCCAACGTGGTCCATGTGCATGTGTGTCAGCACCACGTCGGTCACGGATCCAAGATCGATGCCGGCGGCCTCCAGTCGCTTCATCAACTGCCCGGCCCGCGGCAAGTTCAAGTCCGGGTCCAATCCTAACCCGGCGTCGATGAGTATGGTCTGCCCGCCGCTGCGCACCACGACCACGTTCAGTGCCCAGTCGAAGGCGTCCGGCGGCAGGAACATGTCGCCCAGCCAGGCGGCCCGGGCGGCCGGCTCGGCGTTGTGTCCCAACATCGCGGTTGGAAGCGGTAGCACCCCATCGCTGATCACCAGCACGTCAATCTCGCCGATCCGTACCGCATAGCGCGACGGAACCAGCTCTTCGGGCGCCGGTCTGCTGGGATGTGAGCTGTTGTCCAGTTTCATGCCTGACTTCTGAGTGTCATTGATCATCTGGTTCATCTTTGAAAACTCCTGTGTTCTATCCTGGTGCTAATCCTGGGTGGCTTACGCTTCCTGGACGGGAAGCGCGGTCAATGCGGGTGAAGTCTTTAGCGGTCGGCGACACACTCACTGCTGGCGTGTCCTCTAATGATCTAGCGAAACCGATCTGCGGCTGCGCCAGAACGATTGCTGCCGCTGCAGAGCAATTGCTGTTGACGCATGTGCATGCGGCAGTCGCCCGGGGTTTCGCCGGTTTGTTGGATGCAGCCGCGAGAGAAACGTCCGGCAATGATCCTCAAAGACATCCTGGCCTTCGGGATCGTCGTTTACGTGGTTCTCGACTGCTTCGACCTTAGGGTCGGCATCCAATATCGAGTTGGAACACCATCGCCCCATCTGAGATAGCAACGAGACGTCACTCGTCTGGCAAGCTGGTGCTGCGGCCTTTCCAATAGGCTTCGCCATCAACATCTCGGGGCCGTTGATTGAAGCTCGGCGCGCTTTCCCAAGTAGGCGGAGGGGTCAAAACGATGAAGTCGGGCGCTATGGATTTCCTCACCAAGCCGGTGTCAGACCAGACGCTGCTCGATGCAGTGGGGCCGGTATCGCGTTGGATGGCCCCGGCGCACGGAAGCTATCGTCGTCTGGCGCAATCTTGAATGTTTAGGGATGCTGACGCATCGCGAGCGCGAGATCCGACGCGAAGTGGTGACGCGCGGACGCCTCAACAAACAGATCGCTTTCGACCTCGGCATCAGCGAAGTCACGGTCAAGCTCAGATGGTTTCGAGGGATTTTGCCTCGCGGGCGATGAAATCGCAGACCAGTTTTACGCGCAATGGCACGGTGCGACCAAAGGCGTGCAGCGCATTAAAGGGAGCGCTAGGGAACGCAAACCCCGCCGCGAGTGTAACAAGCGTGCCGTCTGCCAGGTCTTTCGCGACCAGACATCGCAGAAGATAGGCCGCTCCCAGCCCACTCAGCGCAGCCTGAATCAGTGCGGCCCCTGAGTCGCAATCGACGCGCCCGAAGGGAATGAAGCTCGTCCCGTCCGGCAGGCGCAGAGGCTGCGTGACACCACCCAGTGCATAGCGGGCAAAGGGCAGAGCCGCCAGCGCTTCGGCAGTTGCAGGATTGCCCCAGGTCTTCAGAAAGGTCGGAGACCCGACAATCGTCATCGGCAGGTCGGCCAGGTGACGAACCATGAGGTCCCCCGGCGCGGGATTTCCAACGCGCAGCACAACGTCGTAGTCCTCCCTGATCAGATCGACGAACCGATCCGTAAGCCCGACTTCGAGATGCAGGTTCGGATAGTCGGCTGCAAAGCTTCGGAAGAGGCGCGGCAGCAGTAGAGGCGCCATTTCGCTAGGCATGCTGATGCGCAAGCGACCCGAGGGCGCAACGTCGGACCTGATCGCCTCTTCACTTGCATCCAGGTCTCGCAACAGCGGCGCAACGCGGTCGAAGAAAAGTTGCCCGTCCTGGGTAAGCATCAGGGCGCGCGTGGAGCGCAGGAACAGCCGGGCGCCAATCTTCTTTTCCAGCCGCGCCACGCTCTTCGACACCGCTGACGGTGTCGTCGCCAGATCGCGGGCCGCGGCGCTGAACGATCCGGCCTCTACCGTGCGCACAAAAGCCATCAACCCGGGCATCTCGTTGAGCAGATTCGGCATTTGCACCTCCGCGGCACAGATCATGTGCCCGCCCATGATCTAATGACGAACAGTGGCAGCGTTTATCTCATTTCTCGTTGAAAGGAGATAAACAATGCAACACCTCAAAGACAAGGTCGCCGTCATCACCGGCGGCAATAGCGGCATCGGCAAAGCGACCGCTCGGCTGTTCGCGGAAGAAGGAGCGCAGGTCATCATTTCCGGGCGCCGGCAGGATGCTGTCGACCGCGCCGTGCAAGAAATCGGTCCGTCGGCCATCGGCTTCGTGGGTGATGCCGCCGACCTGGAAGATCATCGCAGGCTGGCGGACACCGTGAAGAGCCGCTTCGGCGGGCTCGACATCTACATGGCCAATGCCGGGATCATCAACCTCACCCCCTCCGCCGAGGTGACTCCGGCAGACTATGACCGGCACTTCGCAATCAATACGCGCGGCGTGTTCTTCGGCGTGCAGACGATCGCCCCTCTGATCCGCGACGGCGGAAATATCATCGTTACGAGCTCGCTCGCGGCCACGAAGGTCCTCCCGGACCATACTGTCTATGCCGGTTCAAAGGCAGCAACCGCCGCCTTTGCGAAAAACTGGGCGATCGAATTCAAGTCGCGGCGGATCCGCGTCAACATCCTGAGCCCGGGACCGGTCGAGACGGAAATCCTCGCCAAGCTGGGCGTATCGGAGGCCGAGCGGCCGGCATTCGAAGATTACATGGCTTCCCTGATCCCTGCCGGCCGTCTCGGCCGACCGGAAGAGTTGGCGCGCGCCGCACTCTTCCTCGCCTCCGACGCAGGAAGCTTTGTCAACGGGATCGAGCTTCATGTCGATGGCGGCATGACCCTGGCTTAAACGGCCTGCCCTTTGCCAGCCCAACGGGCTCTACAACCTGTCGAAGCTGTCGGTGGACTATGATCTGGGATATATCGACCTGGAGCAGAGGACTTTGCAAACCACCGACAACCCGTTCGGCACGAGGTTGTCACCCATGTCTGAGGAACAATCTGTTACCTATGTCTTCGGTATGGGCAATTGAGAAACTGGAGCGGGCGAAGGGATTCGAACCCTCGACCCCAACCTTGGCAAGGTTGTCATTTGACATTCCGTTCGATTCCCGTAGTGTCCATAAGATGCTTAACGCACTGCATTTCCTAGCAGGGAGATGTACTGAGTATCCGGTGTGTTCCTTCATGGTGGCGATATGGTGGCGACATGGCACGAGCAAAGTTGACGAAGCGGTACATTGATGCCGTGCTTCCTGAAGCAAAGGCGTTTATTGTTTACGACACCGAACTAACGGGGTTTGGATTGCGTGTTGCACCCAGCGGGGCAAAGACTTGGCAGGTAGAGTACCGGCCCTACCCTGGCGGGCGTGACGTTGCAAAGCGCCGAATGGCCCTCGGGACGGCAGCTTCTTTGACACCGGACGAAGCACGTCGAAAGGCAAGGGACATTCTCAGCTCCGCCGCCAACGGCAGCGATCCTGCCCGCGAGCGGGGCGCAAAACGTCGCGAGATGAAGCTTGCCGCACTGATAGATTTCTACGAATCTGAGGGGTGTTACGTCCAGCGTGGTATTCGGCAGGGACAGGCGATGAAACCTCTAACTAAAGCTTTCACACTTGCGCGACTTAGAAATCACGTGGTCGCTTTGCTTGGAACGAAACGCGTCACGGAAGTTACGCCGGGTGATGTCGAACGCATGGTCCGCGACATCACGATTGGGAAGACTGCCAAGGACGAAAAGGTGGCACATCGTCGCCGAATCATCGTCCGTGGTGGCGAAGGAGCCGCGAGAAAAGTGGCTCGCGATCTTTCAGCGGTGTTCAATTTCGCAGTCCGGCAGCAGATCGTTGCAGCTAACCCCTGTGAGATAGCCGCCATTCGCAAAGTCGACAATCGGCGTTCTCGCTATTTGTCTATTGAGGAGGTCAGGCGGCTCGGGCAGGCGCTGGAAACACTGCAGGCTCAGGGCGCAAATCCGAAAGCTCTGAACATCACCCGCCTTTGGGCCCTGACCGGCTGCCGTCGGGATGAGATAGCCGCACTTAGGTGGCGCGAAATTGATTTTGAGCATGCCTGCCTAAAGCTGGAAGATACCAAGACAGGTGCTAGCATTCGGCCGCTTGCATCTCCCGCTCTGGCCCTACTTGCATCTATTCGACCTCAAGCCGGGTCAGATTTTGTATTCCCCGCAACGACCGGAAAAGGGCATTACCAAGGCACGAAAAGAGTTTGGCCCAAAGTTATCAAGTTGGCCGAACTACCCGGTGTAACTCCTCACACTTTACGGCACACCCTTGGCTCTGCTGCTGTTTCGACAGGTGAAACGTTAGCCATGACGGGGGCAATCTTGGGACATAACAACCACCGCTCGACCACGATCTATGCACACATCCAACGCGATCCCGCAGCCCAGGCTGCTGATCGAGCAGTCGGTCCCATAGCTGCCGCGCTGTCGGGTAAGGAGGCGGCAACGGTCACGAGGCTGCACGAGCTAAAGCCGTGAGTTATTGCAATGGCTAAGGATCCAAGTGCCGCCACTGCCAATGGTTAAGCGCGGCCGCGAACGCCGCTCCTGAGGTACAATGACTTTCGGTAAAAGTTGTGCGTGACTGGCCCAAGTCATCCCGCGATATCGCCAGACATACGTGCCGAGCATGAACAGGAGACGATCCGCATTGTACTTCCATTGCTTTCGAAATCTCAAGGTCATGCCTCGTGCAGATTCCGGGTCACAGCGCGTGCCCCAAGCCAGCTCTAAGCAAAATCCTCGACACCGAAACCGAGAAACCGCAATCCCTTTATCGTCCTACTATTGAAGGGCGGGCGATTTGGTGTGAGCCACCCGGCCAATTCCATAACGCAGGACTCGCCGAATCGTTGAAGACGAAAGCGCTCATCATGGATGCAGTCATAAGCCCTTTGAACAACATCACCGCCACCTCGGATAAGGTGATCGATCGTGCGCTTTATATCCTTGATTGCATTGCGCCTTTTGAAGTCAGCTCGCAGACCCTCCAGCCCCCCATTCGTAAAACGCAATAATTCCAAAAAGGCATGGCAACCAGTTAGCACATCAAAGAGATCATCGTACTCCAATGCAACAAGCTTCTCCGGATCTCCAAACGACGTCCTTATTTTTTCTATGTTTCTTATCTCAGCGTCGGCTTTGAACATGTCTCCCAAGACGATATCGTCGGCCGCCTTCCAAAGCTCCGCATATTTTCGGATGCGATTGTCAAGCTCTTCGCCTTGGAGAACAGGATTTTGCTTCCAAGCCTCGCCTGCTCCATGTGCAAGCCGGACCCAACCAAGAAAGCGGCCCATTTCAATCTGAGGATCCGCGCCATTGAATTCCTGCCTCCCGAACGAGTGTGCCTGTGCAACGGCCATTACACGACGATGAGCGGGCACTAATATTTCATCGTATTTTCTTCTGAATTTCTGGAGGAATGCACGCTGCTTGTTTACGGCATCACTGCCAACCACAATGCTCGATGGAGCACATCTCGGCACAAAATTTTCTAGAAACTTGTTGAATTCGTCTTCAGACTGCGGCCGACCGGGGGCACGGAACGCCCGCTCGTAATCTTTAAGGATTGTGTCGGTCAGAACGTCAGCGTAGCCCCAAAGCTCGTCAAAAATCCCGGGTAAGGCGTCGAATGCGGTATCTCGACCACGTTCGAGAATCACCGAAACTTCCCGGTTTGATTTCAGGCCCGCGTTCGTGAGATTTGCGGAGCCAACCATTGCAATGTCATCGACGACGTAAAATTTGGCGTGGAAACGCTGATCTGTGAAATAACGGACGGTTACCTTCGGGTCGAGGTGAGCTTTTCTGAGTGCCTCCGGCATTGTCACACTGCACAGGCGGACAATCATCCGCACATCGCATCCACGTGATGTCAATGCCCCTACTGGATCGTAAGTACTATAGAATGGACTGGCCAACAGTGCAGACTTCGCCTTAGCGGCTGTAAGCTCGAAGAAATCAATCGAGAAGCCAGTTGCACCCGTATTTCCATAGATATCCCTTAGCACCATAACTCGTCCTCAAACCTCCGGGTATCATTGTAGTTATTGCTTATAAGAATATTATGTCAATATAGGCAGTAATAGTGGCGAATATATTTGATTTTTGATTGCATAAATCTTTCAATTTTAGTCTCGGGCGGGTTTAAGTTCATATAGGCGCCAATATAAAGATTGATTAATTGATTCTCCGCGCTGCAGATCCCTTGTCAGGCCCGATGAAGCCATGGTAGCCAATCACCGGCAACATGGGCATGTGCGACGCCGTTGCTGGCCGACAAAAGCCTCGGCACAGCTTTCGCCGTACGAGTTGGGTGACTTTGCGGCTTAGTTTGAAGCGCCAACATCGAGGCCTCTATCGTTAAAGCAAGCGTATCGAATTTTTCTTCCGCGCGGCTATGAGTAAACCCAAGGGGATGGTGCCGCGCCTAGATGCGTCAAACGCCCCGGTTGGGCAAAACAAGATCGGTTGACTTTTTGTCGACTCGTCGACAAAATAAGCGCATGAGCAATTCAAAAATACCGGCCGCCCGTCGTATCATCGGATTGAGCCTTTCGCCGGAACTTGCTGGCGAGGTAAAGGCGGAGGCGGCACGTCGCGGGATATCGCTGCGTAAGTTGTTCGAAGAGCTTTGGCAGGTCTATCAATCGCCCACCGATAAGTCGAAACCTCAACAATGAACCTGTCCGAACGCATTCTGGCCGGGGTCGCGCGCGAGCTAATCGGCGCGACCGGCGCGCTCACGGTCGATGAACAGCGGGTCGAGTAT
The DNA here is from genome assembly GCF_056406515.1 of Rhizobium sp. P1_B8. Taxonomy (NCBI): domain Bacteria; kingdom Pseudomonadati; phylum Pseudomonadota; class Alphaproteobacteria; order Hyphomicrobiales; family Rhizobiaceae; genus Rhizobium; species Rhizobium sp. P1_B8. The sequence goes on from NZ_JBFTZZ010000007.1 coordinate 26,642, forward strand.
GACGCGCCAACAGCGGGCGAAGTGGACGCGATTCGCAAAGCAATATTGATCGGCGAAGACCCGTTGGGGGATGCATTCTGCCAAATCCGAACTCGCGAGATTCGGCGCGCCAACGGGGCTACTTACACCCCCTCGCCAATTATCAAAGCCATGATTAATTGGGCGGCGGCGGAACCTGTCGCCCCCGTCCGCATAGTCGATCCTGGAGCGGGATCGGGCCGCTTTCTTGTAGCTGCAGCGGCGCGATTCCCCGAAGCACGGCTGATTGCTGTGGAAATCGACCCCCTCGCGTGCTTACTGCTGCGCGCTAACGCGGCCGTGAACGGCTTTTCTGATCGCCTTGTCGTTCATCTCAAGGACTATCGAAGATTGCGGCTTGCTAGGGTCAAGGGGCCCACTCTTTTCATTGGTAACCCCCCTTATGTGCGTCATCACGGTATATCAGAAGAGTGGAAGCACTGGTTTGCTGCCAACGCGCGAGAGCAAGGATTTAAGGCCAGCAAGCTTGCCGGTCTGCATATCCACTTCTTCCTTAAAACCCGTGAGCTTGCCGCCGACGGTGACTTCGGGTCGTTCATCACCGCGGCTGAGTGGCTGGATGTCAACTACGGTTCTGTCTTACGCGACATGTTGGCGGACGGCCTAGGAGGCGCCGCCCTGCAAATAATAGATCCCAAAGCCAAGCCATTCGCCGACGCCATGGTAAGTGGCGCCATCACATCTTTCCGTGTGGGCAATCGTCCTCAAAGCCTGATGGTTCACATGGCCCGAGACTTGAATGCACTTGAACCTCTGACCGAAGGTATCCGCCTTGATTGGAATCTCCTCGACAAGGCGCCCCGCTGGTCCAGTTTCATTCGCCAAGAAAACGCCCCCCAGCCGGGGATGATCGAACTCGGCGAGCTGTTCCGCGTTCATCGGGGGCAGGTCACGGGTAGCAATGATACTTGGATTGAAAACGCCGCTATGAAGGGTGTCGCTTCGCGCTTTCTCAAAGCCACGGTCACGCGGGCACGGGATCTAATTACCGCCGGAGAGACGCTGTCACCCACCGCCCCACTACGCCGGGTTCTTGACCTGCCGACCGATCTCGATGAGCTTACATCGGTCGAATTAAAATCTGTTGAGCGCTTTTTAGCTTGGGCCAAAGCCCGGGATGCGCATGCGGGTTTTGTTGCAAAACATCGCCGTGCCTGGTGGGCAGTGCAACTGCGGGATCCGGCTCCAATACTTTCGACCTATATGGCGCGTAGTGCTCCTACCTTCGTTTACAACCTAGCTGGTGCCCGGCATATCAACATCGCGCACGGGCTCTATCCGCGCGGGGAGTTAAGCAGCAAAGATATCAAGGTGATCCTTGCCTACCTCCGAAACGCCGTCACAATCGACGGTGGCCGAACTTATGCGGGGGGATTAGTTAAATTTGAGCCGAAAGAGCTTGAGCGGCTGCGGATTCCGTCCTTAGATCGGCTTTATGAACTTACCGATTCGCTGGACCAACACACAACTCACCAATGACGCGGCAACCGCGCGCAACCTCTTTCGCGAGGAGCGCGTGGGCGAACCGCTAGATCTCTACAACCAGTTCTTTCACACCTTTGAAGGGTTATTCCGGGACACGATCGAGCGTCTGCCAGATCTCGCTCAGAATCCGATCGATGCCGACTTGGTGGCTGATCTAGTGCGCGGCCGAAATCAGCAAAAGACGTTTCGGTATCTGGCTGCTCCGCCAATCTCTGAAGACGACCTGAAAGCCGTGGCGGACACATCTATCGCGCCGGGCACCCTAGCGGCTGATCCGGAAAAAGCGCTGCGAGTTCGCGATACCATACTCAGTATACTCGATCCTCACCGGTTTCCGTGGGCTGTGGCGCCAACACGACAGCCAACCGACGAAGAAATGGAACGCGCCGTCCTCGCATCGGCGGCTCTCGCTGCGGCTCGCGAGGTTGAGACCCACCGCCGAAATACGTCGAAGGCCGCTCAGGAAGGCGCCGTCAAAGACCTCCTGAGAGGTATTGGGATGACGGAAGTGCCCGCCAGAGACATTCCAATTCTCACTTCGGCGCCCGCCCCTGGGCAGTTTTGCGGCGAAAGTCGTTTAGCCGGAACGCGCGCGGATGTCGTGGCGCGCCTTCAGGATGGTCGCGTCCTCGCTATTGAATGCAAGGTCTCAAATTCCAGCGTCAATTCCTACAAGCGGGTAGTGCACGATACGGGCGGGAAGGCTGCGCATTGGTATCAGCAGCTTGGTAAGGCTCAGGTGATTCCCTGCGCCGTGCTAAGCGGGGTATTTAATCCGAGCAATCTGGTCGCGGTCCAGAACGACGGCGGAGTCTGTCTCTTCTGGCAACATCGCCTAGTTGACCTGACTGATTACATCCAAGGCTAACTCCCTAAGAGGGCCGCCCCGCGCACGCACAGGCGAGGGCGCCTTAGTCGAGCAGGAAGCCGCGCGGGCGGACGTCTTAGGAAGGTATCCGACATGGCATTGCTATGCGCGTCGCCACTCACAAGGTGATTACCTCTACCGGGCAGCATCTCAGAGTCGGTGACATAGAAACAATCTGTCTTCAGGCACCGCAGGACGAAACAGATGCTCGATCTTGAGTGCAACAAGAACGTGTTTCAGCTCTGGAGAGAGTGCGGCGAAACGCTTCCATTCAAGGTAGCCCGATGGACTTGGGGGCCCACTAGCCACTTTGTTGTCGAAAAGATCGAGGTTGGAAAATGGCCCTATGGCAAGGCATGGGGGCGATTTGTTCGCGACGGCATAGTTGGAGCGGAGCAGAAGATGGCAAATGCCGGCTCCTACCAGTGGAAAATCTTCGAGTGACCGCATGCCGGGCTCTTGGCTTGCCATCACCCGCCGCCAGCCGATAAAAGCCCGACAGCCGCCAATCACTGTACACCAGTAAAACTGTACAGCAGAGATCACAGCGCCGCCGTCGGCGCGTCTGTCGTCAAGCAACGGGTCAAGCCAATTACCATTGCTGGCGGCGTTAAATGCCAAGGAAATGGAAAAATCGCGGTGGCGAATGTCGGAAGGATAACCGGCGCGGGGTGGGGGGATGCCTCCCCAAATCCAACCATACCCCTCCCGTGGTGGAATCAGGGGCTAGTAATGCTACCCACCAGCCAATGCTCAGGGCCAGGCGTTATCGTGCAATGGAATATTCGGGCGGCCCGTCCATGCCATGAAGCAGGACAGTCCGCATGACATTGCAATGAGGTTCGTAGAAATCCATCATACGTTTCAACTCAAGAAAACACGACCGTAACTGCCTTGGTTCGGCTGTACTACGGTGCTCGGGCTAAATCGCCGTCGATCCAGTGGTTCTACCTTTCAGAGGAAAAATCTCTTCCTGAAACATCTCGATAATGGCGTTCTGCGGTTGGTTTCTTCTTTCCGATCAATGACATGCAGGAGTTTTGTATGGTTAGCCACATGAATCACTGTCAGTCGTTCGCGATCCATCGAGGCGGATCGCTAAATTCTTCCCAATCAATAGCAATAAACCGCGTGCGAAATTTCTTGAAAGCGTCATAGAGGTCCTGAGCTCGAACGTTTCTGACACTTCCCGGGTCCGGCATATATTCAGCATTTTGAGTCATAGGTGCGAATATCCTGCCTAGTGTGGCAACTACCTCCGCAAGGTCGGTATCGCGGTATCTGCGGTAGGTACGCTTTACTCCACGAGCCGTCTTCTCAAGGAAGCCGTCAAAGGCAAGTTGATCGACATAAGCCAAACGAACTTCGCGCCGAAGTAGCTCAAGAGCATTCAGCCCCTGAGCAAGCTGGTCTAGATCGTCGAGTTTGGATGTTCTGCATCTCGCCATGGTACGAAACCGCAATTCCAGGTGCGCACATGGGCCAAGCCCGGTTTTCGATGGCCTATCGGAATAAATGGCAAGATTTCGCGGTACACCGGCCCGACTTGCATAGTATGTGTTACCGCTTTGATTGGTACGTCTGTCCCGGTGCCATTTGTGAAGCACGCAACTGGTCAGGAATTGTCCTGCGGCTGTAGCGCCGGCAATCGTTTTCGTGATGAAGTCTATCGCTATGTCGACGCGGTAAACCGAAAAGGTGGGTTGGTTGGTTTGTGAGCCAAGACAAAGGTGGCGCTGCCGCGCAAGGTATCTCAGCGCTGCGGGCGTTGGCTGAAGAATCACACATACCTGACCTTGACGTTCCCCTGGGCGCAGCTTACGGCGACGGTTGGGTCGTCGCAGGAAAACTCTTCCATCATTAAGCTGGCGAAGCTTGCTCCTGACATGGGGCAGGATGGCGGGAAAGAACACGCACTCTACCTGATCCACGTATGCGACCACATCAACAATGTGGTCGGCCGCGCAAAGTGCGTCTATTATGCCCATTGATGCACGGCGGCTCATTTGCAAGGCCCTCCGGTTTTAGGGTCCTTTTTACGAAGCTCGATAGATCCTGTTTCCCCATGAACGGACGTGGACAACCGGCGGTGTGTGCTGAGCCATGCCTCGACGTCAGCGGGATCGTAGACGACGGTTCGGCCAAGCTTGATGTATCGGGGACCTCCGCCCGTAAGACGAAGCTTAGCCAGGGTGGAAGGAGATAAGCCGATTATCCTGGCCGTATCATCCGTGCGCAGCATTTGGCGGTGTAAAGGGGTTTGCGGGATCATCTGCGTTCTCCAGTGTTCTTCCAGCATTGAAAATCGCTGGAAGGGCCATTGGCAAGACCCCTAATAGGATAAAATTCCTATTTTAAACATACAGGTGGTGTACACGTGATTCCCGAGGGAGATCAATCGGTTGGACAGCGAAATAAGCTTTGTTTACAGACCGCAACAATTCGCGAGCGAAGTTGATCAAATTCGGCTGGCGTGGCGACGTGGTGGCGACGCGATTGCGGCACAAATAGCTCCGCAAACACGAGGCCATTCTAACTGGCTGGTTTTCTTAGAGAAACTGGAGCGGGCGAAGGGATTCGAACCCTCGACCCCAACCTTGGCAAGGTTGTGCTCTACCCCTGAGCTACACCCGCTCAATCCGCATCGGTCCGGGGTAGTTGTTGGACCGTGGGCGCCGCCTCGCGGCGACCGGCGCTATATGGCCTAACGGGTTTTCAAATGCAACAGGGAAATGACGGTGAGGCGAAGAAAAATTCTGGTGTTCGCAGAGCTCGGGCGGAAAGGCCGCAAATGCGGGGCAAAGCGTCGGTCGCAAAGATTGCCAAACGATGTGGACGGACTTAATCAGGACGCCTCGCTTTTTTCCCTTCCCGTCCAATGGATTGCCCCATGTCCGAAAATGCCCCCAAGACCAGAGAAGAATTGTTTGCCTTTCTCGACGGGCTCGGCATCGCCCATAAGACGGTGGACCATGCGCCGGTCTTCACTGTGGCCGAATCGGTGGCCCTGCGCGACGAGATCCCCGGCGGCCACACCAAGAATCTCTTCGTCAAGGACAAGAAGGACAAGTATTTTCTGCTGACGGTGGAGGAAAATGCTGCCGTCGATCTCAAGCAGGTGCATAATGCCATCGGCGGGTCCGGCCGGGTCTCTTTCGGCAGACCGGAGAAGCTGATGGAGTATCTCGGCGTGCCTCCGGGTTCGGTCACGGCGTTCGGCGCGATCAACGATACTGCGGAGAATGTCACCTTCGTGCTCGATGCCGAGCTGATGCGCGAGGAGATCGTCAACTGCCATCCGCTATCCAATGATGCGACGACCTCAATTGCGAGCAGTGACCTCATCCGTTTCATGGAAGCGACGGGACATAAGCCACTTGTCTTGAAAGTGACGTCCTGACATACGATTTTAGCGCTAAAGCGCGTGGCGATCTTTTAGATTCGCTTGCCGCGCTTTAGTCTTTGGTTTTGCGCATGTCTTTATCGCAAAACCGCACCACAGTTTTGCGCGAGATGCTTTAGCAAAGACGCCGGAAGGATCGGCGCGGCGGGAGATACCTATGAGCGGCAGCGACAACCCCTATAGCGGTTCCTTCGGAAATCAGATGACGGCGACGACAAGCTTCGGCGGGGCACCGGAACCCGCGGCTGCGGCCGGCAGCTACATCACGGATACAACGACCGCGAATTTCGGCAAGGATGTGATCGAGGAATCGCGCAAGCAGCCGGTGCTGGTCGATTTCTGGGCACCCTGGTGCGGTCCGTGCAAACAGCTGACGCCGGTCTTGGAGAAAGTGGTCAACGAAGCCAAGGGCCGCGTCCGGCTGGTCAAGATGAACATCGACGATCATCCCTCGATCGCCGGCCAGCTCGGCATCCAGTCGATCCCTGCTGTCATCGCGTTCGTCAACGGCCGCCCCGCCGACGGCTTCATGGGCGCGGTGCCGGAAAGCCAGATCCTGCAGTTCATCGACCGGATCGCCGGTCCGGCCGGCGCCGACGAGGCGGCGGAAATCGAAGCCGTGCTTGCGGAAGCGGCGGAACTGTTTGCTGCCGGGAATATCAACGAGGCTGCTCAGCTCTATGGCGCCGTCATGCAGGCCGACCCCGAGAATGCCAAGGCGCTTGCCGGAATGGCCGAATGCATGATCGCCGCAAACCAGCATCAACGGGCGCGCGAAATCCTGACGGAATTGCCGGAAGAGCTGGCGAAAGACGCCGGCATCCAGGCCGTGCTGATGAAGCTCGAGCAGATCGAAGAGGCCCGCAAGCTCGGCGATCCCGTTGCGCTTGAGCGCGAGCTGGCTGCCAATCCCGATGACCACGAGTCGCGTCTGAAGCTCGCCAAGATTCGCAATGTCGAAGGCCGGCGCGACGAAGCGGCCGACCATCTGCTTCTGATCATGCGCAAGGACCGTGCCTTCGACGATGATGGCGCCCGCCGCCAATTGCTTCAATTCTTTGAAGTCTGGGGCTTCAAGGATCCGGCGACGGTTGCAGCGCGCCGCAAGCTTTCAGCCATGCTGTTCTCGTAAAGCGATCCAGCTTTCCTGGAAGCGCAGCACCGCTCTAGCCTTTTGTTTTCACGCAATTCCGGGAAAACCGCTTCGCACTTTTCCCGGAATTGCTCCCGGCTCCGCGCGTCCAACAGGACGCGCTAACCGCGCGCTATCGCATTCAATCCACGTATAATCCTGCTCGAACATCGATCCTGATTTTCAGGGTATGCGTTAAGTTTCGAGCATCTGCCCTTGCGTTTTCGGACGAGGGCACCACATTCTCGTCAGAACGGGCATGCCCGTTACAAGAATGCGGGACGGTTTCATGCAAGTCGGGAATGCCAGATACCTGAAGCCGGGCGATCTGCCTGATGCGATCGCTGTCTTCCCCCTGACCGGCGCCCTCCTGCTGCCGGCCGGGCAGCTTCCCCTCAACATTTTCGAGCCGCGCTATCTGGCGATGCTGGATGCAGCACTGACCGGAAACCGGCTGATCGGCATGGTGCAGCCGGCGCTTGGCGAACATGAGGACAAGGGCGGCGAGCCCAACCTTGCCGCTGTCGGCTGCCTCGGTCGGATCACCTCCTTCGCGGAGACCGGCGACGGGCGCTATATCGTATCGCTGACCGGCGTCTGCCGCTTCCGGCTGCTGGAGGAGAAAACGACCAGCGATCCCTTCCGCATCTTCCGTATCGCCCCGTTCATCGCCGACCTCTCGGCTGCGAACGAGGAGGAGGCGGTCGACCGGGCAGCACTTCTGACCGCCTTCAAGGCCTATCTCGATGCCAACAAGCTCGAGGCCGACTGGGAGAGCGTCGAGCGGGCGAGCAATCTGACGCTCGTCAATTCGCTGGCGATGATGTCGCCCTTCGGGCCGGCAGAAAAGCAAGCGCTGCTGGAGGCGCCGGACCTGAAGACGCGGGCCGAGACGCTGATCGCCATTACTGAAATCGTGCTGGCGCGCGTCTTCGGTGACTCCGACACGGTTCTGCAGTAGACTTCAGCCATGGATGAAAAACTCAGCCGCGTCGATCCAAAGCTGCTCGATCTCCTGGTCTGCCCGCTCTCCAAGGGCCGGCTTTCCTATGATCGCGAGCAGAATGAGCTTGTCTCGGAAAAGGCACGACTTGCCTATCCGATCCGCGACGGCATTCCGATCATGCTGGTGTCCGAGGCCCGCCGCCTCGACGACTAAAGCAATTCCAGGGAATTGCGTAAAAACAAAGATTAAATCGTCTCTCCGGCAAGCAGGCGCGGATTGTCCTTTGCCGTCGTTCCGGCCGCCTGGCCGATGAAGAAGGATTTGAGGCGCGGCAGCCGGTCGACGATGCCGAGGCCGACGTCGCGGGCGATGCGGACCGGCGTCGCATCGTTGGAGAAGAGCCGGTTCAGCACGTCGGTCGTCACCCCCATGCGGAAAGTGTCGAAGCGCCGCCAGGTCTGGTAGCGCTCGAGGATATTGATCGAGCCGATATCGAGGCCGAGGCGATCGGCGTCCACGATGGTTTCGGCAAGTGCCGCCACATCCTTGAAGCCGAGATTGAGGCCCTGACCGGAAATCGGGTGAATGCCGTGGGCGGCGTCGCCGGCCAGCGCGAAACGCGGCGCGACGAAGGAGCGCGCCAGCGTCAGGCCAAGCGGGAAGGCGCGCTTGTCGCCGATGACTTTCAGGCTCCCAAGCTTGTGGCCGAAGCGGCGTTCGAGCTCTTCCTCGAAGATCAGGTCGTCGGCGGCAACCAGCCGGTTGGCATCCGGCGTCCGCTCCGTCCAGACGAGCGAGGAGCGGTTGTTCTTGAGCGGCAGGATGGCGAAGGGGCCGGCCGGCAGGAAATGTTCCTCGGCGCATCCGTCATGCGGCCGCTCGTGTTCGACTGTTGCAACGATGCCGGACTGGCCGTAGTCCCAGGTGACGGTCCTGATGCCGGCCAGATCGCGCAGTTTCGAGCGCACGCCGTCGCAGGCAACCAGCAGCCGGGTTTCCAGCGCGCTGCCGTCCGAAAGCGTGACGGTGACATGGGTGTCGTGGGTCTTCAGCTCCGTGGCGCCGAGCCCGTGGCGGATGTCGATGCCGAGCCGTTCGCAGGCGCCGCGCAGTGCTGCGACCATGGCAACATTCGGGATCATGTGGGCGAAGGGCCGGCCTTCAGTCACTTCGCCGTCGAAGGTCAGAAAAACCGGACGCACCGGATCGGAGGTCTTGGAGTCGGTGACGATCATTTTGGTGATCGGCTGGGCTTCCGGTTCGATCTCGTTCCAGATGCCGAAGACCTCGAGCATCTTCGCCGCCGCCGCGATGATGGCGGAAGCGCGCGTATCGTTTTTCCAGACATGTTCGGGGGCGGCCTCGACGACGGCGACATTCAGATGGGGTGCCGCCTGTTTGACCGCGACAGCGGCGGAAAGGCCGACATAACCCCCGCCCACAACCAGCATGTCCAGCATCGCGCCGCTCCCGTACCTTATGCCTCAGATGTGATCTATATAGATCATCGCAACTTCACTTCCTACCGCTGGGAGACATAGAAATGACAGGCGAGACGACCGGGCCTTCGGCGATGGAGACGCTGCTTTCGACGCTCGACCTCGAGCCGATCGAGGTCGATATCTTCCGCGGCCGCAGTCCCAAGGTCGGCTGGCAGCGGGTCTTCGGCGGCCAGGTGATCGGCCAGGCGCTGATGGCGGCACAGCGCACCATCGAGGGCGAACGTTTCGTCCATTCGCTGCATGCTTATTTCATGCGTCCCGGCGATCCCTCGGTGCCGATCATCTATCAGGCGGAGCGCATTCGCGACGGATCGAGCTTCAATACGCGGCGTGTCGTCGCCATCCAGCACGGCAAGGCAATCTTCGCGCTGTCGGCCTCCTTCCAGGTGGAGGAGCCGGGCTTCGAGCACCAGACTGCGATGCCCGAGGTCGAGATGCCGGAGGCGCTGCTCGGCGAGCAGCAGATCAAGGAACAGTATCTCGCGCATGCGCCGGAGGCGATCCGAAAATACTGGCAACGTGAGCGGCCGATCGAGATCCGTCCCGTCTCGCTGACCCATTATTTTTCCGACAGGAAGCTCGATCCCAAACAGGACGTCTGGGTGCGCGCCACCGGCCCGGTTCCCGACGACCGGCTCTATCAGGCGGCTGTGCTTGCCTATCTTTCGGACATGACGCTGCTCGATACGTCGCTCTATGCGCACGGAACGTCCATCTTCGACCAGAGCCTGCAGGTGGCGAGCCTCGATCACTCCATGTGGTTCCACCGACCCTGCAAGCTCGACGACTGGCTGCTTTATACGCAGGACAGTCCGTCGGCTTCAGGTGCCAGAGGATTAACCCGGGGTAGCCTGTTTACGCGATCGGGTCGCCTAATCGCATCGGTCGCGCAGGAAGGCCTGATTCGGAAAAAGGCAAATGAATAAAAATTGTGCAACTTTATAAATTTGCGCGTTATTTGTGCGCTTATTGGCCGATCATTTGCCTGTTTATTGGCACTCTTTATTATAACCTTTACTTTTCAATAACTTACGATCTGCCTCGAATCTGGCACGCCCCTTGAATGTGTATCGCCGGTCGCTGTTCAGGAACGTCAGCGGCAAGGAGAGTCGGCTCCGCGCCGAGGATAACGAAGGATGGGAAACCAGATGAAAATTGTGATGGCCATTATCAAGCCGTTCAAGCTCGATGAGGTCCGCGAAGCCCTTACGGCGATCGGTATTCAGGGGCTGACCGTAACCGAGGTGAAGGGCTACGGGCGCCAGAAGGGGCACACCGAAATCTATCGCGGCACCGAATATGCAGTCAGCTTCCTGCCGAAGCTCAAGATCGAAATCGCGGTGGCATCGGAACTCGTCGACAGGGCGGTCGAGGCCATCGCGGCATCGGCCAAGACCGGCCAGATCGGTGACGGCAAGATCTTCGTCTATTCGATCGACCATGCCGTGCGCATCCGTACGGGCGAAACCGACTCAGAAGCGCTGTAAGAACGGCAGATCAAGGAGCTTTATCCAATGTCAATTTCGAAGTTTTCTTCCACCTTTGCGCGGCTTTGCGCAGCTTCGGCCGCCCTTCTGGCGCCGGCCGTCGCTTTCGCGCAGGAGGCTGCGCCAGCTGCCGCCACCGCTGCTGCTGCTGCTCCTGCTTTCACCATGGACAAGGGTGACAATACCTGGATGCTCGTCTCGTCGGCGCTCGTCCTTCTGATGACCATCCCCGGCCTTGCGCTTTTCTACGGCGGTCTCGTCCGCGCCAAGAACATGCTCTCGGTGCTGATGCAGGTCTTCATGATCACGGCCGTCGTGGCGCTGATCTGGGTGACCTATGGCTATTCGCTCGCCTTCACAGACGGCGGCTCGCTGAACAGCTTCGTCGGCGGCTTCTCCAAGGCGTTCCTGGCCGGCGTTAACACGTCGTCGCTCGCCGAGACCTTCTCGAAGGGCGTCGCCATTCCGGAATACACCTTCATCGTGTTCCAGATGACCTTCGCCTGCATCACGCCCGGCCTGATCGTCGGCGCATTCGCCGAACGCGTCAAGTTCTCGGCCGTCATGCTCTTCGTCGTGCTCTGGGTTACCTTCATCTACTTCCCGATGGCACACATGGTGTGGTTCTGGGGCGGTCCGAGCTCCTACACTTCGCCGGCCGGCCTGATCTTCTCCTATGGCGCAATCGACTTCGCCGGCGGCACGGTCGTTCACATCAATGCCGGTATTGCGGGCCTCGTCGGCGCCATCATGCTCGGCAAGCGCACGGGCTATAAGAAGGAAATCATGGCTCCGCACTCGATGACGCTGACCATGGTTGGCGCCTCGCTGCTCTGGGTCGGCTGGTTCGGCTTCAACGCCGGCTCCAACCTCGAAGCCAATGCCTATGCCTCGCTTGCCTTTATCAACACCTTCGTCGCAACGGCTGCCGCCGCTGTGTCCTGGTGCATCGTCGAAACCCTCACCCGCGGCAAGGCTTCCATGCTGGGTGGTGCTTCCGGTGCGGTCGCCGGTCTCGTTGCCATCACCCCGGCGGCAGGCTTTGCCGGTCCGATGGGCTCAATCGTTCTCGGCCTCATCGTCTCGCCGGTCTGCTACTTCTTCGTCGACGTCGTGAAGAACAAGTTCAACTACGACGACAGCCTCGATGTCTTCGGCGTCCATTGCGTCGGCGGCATCATCGGCGCTCTCGGCACCGGTATCCTCGTCAACCCGGCGCTCGGCGGTGCAGGCATCGTCGATTATTCCACAGCCGATTTCGCAGCCTCCTATGCCGGCACGGCAACGCAGGTCTTGGCTCAGGCCAAGGGCGTGCTGACGACGCTGCTGTGGTCGGGCATCGGCTCGGCGATCCTTTACAAGATCGTCGACGTCGTCATCGGCCTGCGTGTGACCGTCGAAGCCGAACGCGAAGGTCTCGACCTTTCGACCCACGGCGAAGCCGCCTATCACTCTTCCTGATCACAGGGTTTGCGGCGCCCGGCAGAAGGGCGCCGCTGCACGGCCCGTCGCGGCCTATCTAACCATAGACCGCATTTGGCCCGGACCTTCCAAGGTTCGGGCTTTTTTCATTTCCCGGTTCGGAATGCACGTCCTAGCATGCATGGTTAACATCGCTTTAACCCGGCTCTGATTAGGTAGAGCGGACGCATTTTGGCACGGCGAAGCTTTAGCGATTCGCGTGTCCTCAGGCATTGGACGGGTTAGACACATGGCAAGAAGCACGTCGCCGGCAATGGATGGCCGTCCGGATCGGTTCTCCTTCTCGGCATTCATGCTGCGGCAGATCCAGGCGCTCATCGGCTTTGCGATCTTTCTGCTGTTGGCGTTCTGCGTCGCGGCACTGGCGACTTGGAATGTTGCGGATCCGAGCTATTCCTATGCGACCGCCAATCTGCCGACCAATATTCTCGGTTACAGCGGTGCCGCCTTTGCCGATATCGTCATGCAATTCCTCGGCCTTGCCAGCGTTGTTTCGATGCTGCCGATCGTCGCCTGGGCGCTGACGCTGATCTCGGGCCGCCGCTTCAGCCGTATTCCGGCCCGCATCGGCGCCTGGTTTGCCGGTTCGGTACTCTCTTCCGCCGTCATCGGCTGTTTTCCGCCGCCGCTCACCTGGCCGATTCCGAACGGCATCGGCGGCGTCGTCGGCGACATGATCCTGCGTTTTCCGGCACTCTTCGTCGGCGCTTATCCGACAGGCACCTTCGCCATGATCGTCGGCTGCATCTTTGCCGCGCCGACGGCCTGGATGATGCTCTTTGCCTCCGGCCTCGTCGGTCGCGGCGACGCCGACGAGGAGGTCGAGGAAGATTACGTCGATACGCGTAGCAAGGCTCGCGTCGTCGGAGACGAGGACGAGGAGGAGGACGAGTCCCGCTGGGTCGCTTTCAGCGGGGCCGTGACGCATGCCTGGTACATGAGCCAGGGCCGGCTGCGCCGGCTCTTCGGCATGGGACCGCGCAAGCGCCGTCAGGGCGACTACGAATCACCTTATGATTTCAACGATGACGAGTTCGGCACGCTGAACGAACCCGTTCGCGCCAAGGCGCCGACCGTCCGCGGCGAGCGCATGGAGCCGTCGATGGAATCATCGATGGGGTCAAGGACGGCTTCGCCGCGGCGCATCGTTTCCGCGCCGTCGCTGTCGATCGATGACGACGACGACAATGACGACGACCTGCCCTTTGATAGCGACATGCCGCCGCGCCCGGCCGATATCCTGCCCGACGAGGATGACGACGACTGGATGATCCGCGCGCCGGCAAAGGCGGCCGGCAAGCCGGAACCGCGCGTCGTCCCGGTGGTCGCACGTCCAAAGCCCAGCGCCCGCATCGAACGGGAAGCGCAGGGCTCGTTCATCCGTCCCGAGGGTTTCCAGCTTCCGTCGATGCATCTGCTCGCCGAACCGAAGAATGTCGTGCGCGACTCCACGCTTTCGGCCGATGCGCTGGAACAGAATGCCCGCATGCTCGAAGGTGTGCTGGAAGATTTCGGCGTCAAGGGCGAGATCATCCACGTCCGTCCAGGCCCCGTCGTCACGCTCTACGAACTGGAGCCGGCGCCCGGCATCAAGTCGTCGCGCGTCATCGGCCTTGCCGACGATATCGCCCGCTCGATGAGCGCCATTGCCGCCCGTGTTGCCGTCGTGCCCGGCCGCAATGCGATCGGCATCGAATTGCCGAACCAGACGCGCGAGACCGTCTATCTGCGTGAACTCATCGCCTCCAGGGATTTCGAAGGCAGCAAGGCGAAGCTCGCCATGGCGCTCGGCAAGACGATCGGCGGCGAAGCCGTCATCGCCGATCTCGCCAAGATGCCACACCTGCTGGTGGCCGGCACCACCGGCTCCGGCAAGTCGGTCGCCATCAATACGATGATCCTGTCGCTGCTCTATCGCATGACGCCGGAGCAGTGCCGGCTGATCATGATCGACCCGAAGATGCTCGAACTCTCCGTCTATGACGGCATCCCGCATTTGCTTTCGCCTGTCGTCACCGATCCGAAAAAGGCCGTCGTCGCGCTCAAATGGACCGTTCGCGAGATGGAAGAGCGCTACAAGAAGATGTCGAAGATCGGCGTGCGCAACATCGATGGCTTCAACACCCGTGTCGAGCAGGCGCTGTCGAAGGGCGAGGCGATCTCGCGCACGGTGCAGACCGGATTCGACCGCCATACCGGCGAGGCGATGTATGAGACCGAAGAATTCGATCTCAGGCCGATGCCCTATATCGTCGTGATCATCGACGAGATGGCCGACCTGATGATGGTCGCCGGCAAGGATATCGAAGGCGCCGTCCAGCGTCTGGCGCAGATGGCGCGCGCGGCCGGCATTCACGTGATCATGGCGACACAGCGTCCGTCAGTCGACGTCATCACCGGCACGATCAAGGCAAACTTCCCGACCCGCATCTCCTTCCAGGTGACGTCGAAGATCGACAGCCGCACCATTCTTGGCGAACAGGGCGCCGAACAGCTGCTCGGCATGGGCGACATGCTCTACATGGCGGGCGGCGGGCGTATCCAGCGCGTGCACGGCCCGTTCGTTTCGGATGTCGAGGTGGAAGAGATCGTCTCCTATCTGAAGACCCAGGGCTCGCCGCAATATCTCGACGCGATCACCGCCGATGACGACGAGGACGGCGATTATGGCGGCGGTGGCGGTGGTCCGGCCGGCACGTCCAATCTTTCCGAATCGGAAGATCCCTACGACCAGGCGGTCGCCATCGTGCTGCGCGACGGCAAGGCGTCGACCTCCTACGTCCAGCGCCGGCTCGGCATCGGCTACAACCGCGCCGCCTCGCTCGTCGAGCGCATGGAGAAGGAGGGCATCATCGGGCCGGCCAACCACGCCGGCAAGCGCGAGATTCTCGTTCCCACAGAAGGCGACATCCTCGACCGCTGACAGAACAGGCATATATTTCCGATGCAGCCGCTTTTGCGGAAACCTGATAGCATCGAAGCCGTTACCTCTCGCAGCCCGATCGCAACGCCTTGAAGACGCCGCCTTTCGGCAGCATGCAGATGGCATAAAGGAGATTTAGATGAGTCACTCCGATACCTTCCTCTCCGGCCTGACGGTAACGCGCCGCGACCTTCTCGGCGCCTTCGCCGTTGCTGCGATGGCGAGCGCCATTCCCCTCGGCGCTTACGCGCAGGCGGCAGCTCCCGCCTCCGGCACGGCGCAGGCGATCGCCGATCATTTCTCCGGCGTCACGACGATGCAGGGTGAATTCGTGCAGTTCGGCCCGCGCGGCGAACAGACCGGCGGCAAGTTCTTCATCCAGCGTCCCGGCAAGCTGCGTTTCAACTATGACGATCCGTCGCCGATGCGGGTGATCGCCGACGGCAAGAACGTCGCCATCGGCAATACGAAGCTCAAGACCTGGGATCTCTATCCGCTCTCCAAGACCCCGCTCAGCCTGCTCCTGGCGCAGCATATCGACCTGTCGGCCGGCATGGTGAAGGGCGTGAAGGAAGAGTCTGATCTGACGACGATCGCGCTCGGCAACAATACGGTGTTCGGAAACTCGACCATCACCATGATGTTCGACCCGAAGACCTACGACCTGCGTCAGTGGACGATCACCGACAATCAGGGCAAGGACACCTCGGTGATGATCTTCAACGTCAAAACCGGCGTGCAGTTCGACGATCGCGTCTTCCGCGTGCCCTATGAGACCATTCCAGGCACGCCTCAGTCGCGCGACTGAAACCTTTTCGGTTGATCGCCGGCCGCTTTTGCACGCGGCCGGTTCCCTCGCGTCCGCCTTTGTTTTAAAGCCCTTTCATGAAAGCGTGAGAGGGTATGGGCATGGGCTTTTCGATCACCACCTGGAACATCAACTCGGTGCGGCTGCGCATGCCGATCGTCGAGCAGCTCGTTCTCAAGCACAGGCCCGATATCCTCTGCCTGCAGGAAACCAAGGTGACGAACGAGCTGTTTCCGGCGGCACCTCTGCGGGCGATGGGCTACAATCACATCATCATCCATGGCCAGAAGGGCTATCACGGCGTGGCGATCGCCTCGCGCATCCCGCTGACCGAGGATCACCGGCAGGATTATTGCGGCGTCGGCGATGCGCGCCACATCTCGGCGATCTTCGAGCACGGCAATCGTCGCGTCCGGCTGCATAATTTCTACGTCCCGGCCGGCGGCGACGAGCCGGATCGCACGATCAATCCGAAATTCGGCCACAAGCTCGATTTCATCGAGGAGATGAAGCTGCTGAAAGCCAACGGCGAGGCCAACACCTCAGCCATCCTCGTCGGCGACCTCAACATCGCGCCGCTGGAGCATGATGTCTGGTCGCACAAGCAGCTTCTGAAGATCGTCAGCCATACGCCTGTCGAAACCGAAGGGCTGCTCGAGGTGATGAAGCGCGGCGACTGGCTCGATCTGATGCGTCAGCATGTGCCTGAAAACGAGAAGCTCTACACCTGGTGGAGCTACCGCGCCAAGGACTGGGAGGCCGCCGATCGCGGCCGCCGTCTCGACCATATCTGGTCGTCATCGGATCTCGGGCCGCATCTGAAGCGGATCGAGATCCTGAAGGAGGCGCGCGGCTGGGATCGTCCTTCCGACCACGTGCCGGTGACGGCGCATTTCGATTTGTAGCGCATCCTCTCGGAGGCGCGGCCTCTATCAAGATCAGCTGAAGCGGTAGAACTGGCTTGCGGCCTTTGCCGCAAGCTCCGCAAGATTGTCGCGGATCCGGTTCTCGATCAGCCGGGCTGCGTCCGGATATTCTTCGATCAGCCGGTGGAAGAGGGCGCGGGTGATGCGGATGATGCTGGTGTCCTCGCGCGCTACCGCGGTGAACTTGCGCTCCACCAGCGTCACCAGCGCCAGCTCGGAAACCAGGGTTCCGGGACCGGCGATCCCCTCTGTCCTCTGCATGCCGTCGCTGCTCGTCGCGCTCAGCTCCAGGCTGCCGCTGAGGATGACATAGGCGCTCTCGGCGGGTGAGCCCTGGCGAAACAGCATCTGGCCGGCAGCGATCATGCGCCGGTCGGCGCCGAAGGCAATCAACCGCAGTTGATCCTCGTTCATGTCCTTGAACAGAGGAAGCTGCGCGAGCATGTGGATGTCGTCGGTCAGCGCCATGCGGGCTTTTCGCCTTAGAGCAATTCCAGCAAAAGTGCCTAGCGGTTTTGCCAGGCAAAGCGTGAAACGCTTTTGCCGGGAATTGCGTGAAAACAAAGAGATAAAGCATTTCCGTGATTCGCAGAAAAACGGAAATGCTCTAGGGTATGATTTTGTAGCCGCCGTTTTCCGTAACGAGGATTTCGGCATTGGAGGGATCGCGCTCGATCTTCTGGCGCAGGCGGTAGACGTGGGTTTCCAGCGTATGCGTCGTCACGCCGGAATTATAGCCCCAGACCTCTTCGAGCAGCACGTCGCGGGTGACGACCTTCTGTTCGGCGCGGTAGAGATAGCGGATGATCGCCGCTTCCTTTTCCGTCAGCCGGATCTTCTGGCCGTTATCGGTGGTCAGAAGCTTCTGGCTCGGCTTGAAGAGATAGGGGCCGACGGTGAAGGTCGCGTCCTCGCTCTGCTCATGCTGGCGCAGTTGCACACGGATGCGCGCGAGCAGAACGGCGAAGCGGAAAGGCTTGGTGACATAGTCGTTGGCGCCGGCTTCGAGACCGAGGATCGTGTCCGAATCGGTATCGTGGCCGGTCAGCATGATGATCGGCGCCTTGAAGCCGCCCTTGCGCAGCAGCTTCACCGCCTCGCGGCCGTCCATATCGGGCAGGCCGACATCCATGATCAGCAGGTCGACCGGCGTCGAGCGGGCGGTCGCGACACCTTTGCCGGCGTTGGCTTCCTGCAGAACCGTGAATTCCTCATACAGCGACAATTGCTCCGTCAGCGTCTGTCGAAGGTCATCGTCGTCATCCACCAGAAGAATGGTGCGTGCGGTCATGCCGTTTGCGTCCTCATGTTAAGTCCCCTAGTCCTACGCCAAATTCCTGGTTTGGCAAGGATCGGGCAACGGGCTGTTGCCGGGCCAGTTTCGATATGATTTCAATCGAAGCCCCAGACAAGGCACGACATGCGAGAAAAATGGAAAAAGCAAGGCAGAGGCCGAGTATGACGGCGTCGACGATCGTGGTGCGTCCTGCGCCGGGCCGCAAGAGCCGGGCGATCGTCCGGCTCGGCGCCATCACCGTGCCCGCTGCGATCGGCCGCTCCGGCCGCACGGTGATGAAACGCGAGGGTGACGGCGCTACGCCAATCGCCTCGATGAGGCTGATATCAGGCTTCCGGCGCGGCGAGCGGAACGGCCGGCTCGTCACCCCGCTTTCCATCCGCCGCATCCGTCCTGACATGCTCTGGTGCGATCAGTCTGGCAATGCCAGCTACAACCGCCTCGTCAGGGCGCCGTTCCGGGCAAGTCATGAGGAGATGCGGCGCAGCGACGGGCTCTACGATATCTGCCTGGTAATGGACTGGAACATTTCCTCGCGTGCGCGCAATCGCGGCTCGGCGATCTTCTTCCATCTCATCCGGCCAGGCTACGAGCCGACGGCGGGCTGCGTGGCGGTAAGCCTGCGCGACATGCGCCGCCTGCTGCCCCACCTTCGAAAGGGAGCGATTGTCCGCGTCGTCTGATTGTCTTCCGGATGCGGTCGCCTATATGCTTCCGGTGACCGAACGCTCCGGCTGAAATGCGTTCAGGGACGTCCGCAAGCGCGGGCGCAATTCATGCCTCGTCCAATTCTTCAAACTCCCGGAGATATATTGTGACCGCTCAACCTATCATCACTTTCCATGACCGACATTCCATTCCACAAGTCGGCCTCGGCGTCTGGCAGACGCCGCAGGATATTGCCGCTCCCACCGTGCGTACTGCGATCGCCGCCGGCTATCGTCACATCGATACGGCTTCCGGTTACGACAACGAAGAGGGCGTCGGCGAAGGCATCCGTTCTTCCGGCCTCGACCGCAAGGACATCTTCGTCACCACCAAGCTCAGGAATACCGATCAGGGCTATGACAATACGCTGCGCGCCTTCGACGGCAGCCTGAAGAAGCTCGGTTCCGAATATGTCGACCTCTATCTCATTCACTGGCCGTCGCCGCATCGCGGCCTTTATACCGAGACCTGGAAGGCTTTCGTGCGCATCCGGGAAGAGGGTCGCGCCCGCTCGATCGGCGTGTCGAATTTCTATCCTGAACATCTCGAGCGTATCATCGGCGAAACCGGCGTCGTTCCCGTCATCAACCAGATCGAGCTGCATCCCGATTTCCAGCAGAAGGCGGCGCAGGAGGCTCATCAGAAGCTTGGTATCGCCACCGAATCCTGGAGCCCGCTCGGCCAGGGCAAGTTCATCTCGAACGCTGATATAGGCGAGATCGCCAAAAAGCATCAGAAGACGCCGGCTCAGGTGATCATTCGCTGGCACATCGATACCGGTCTTGTCGTCATCCCGAAATCGGTGACGCCGTCGCGCATCGAGGAGAACTTCCAGGTGTTCGACTTCAAGCTCGATGCCGACGACATGGCCGCGATCGCCAAGCTCGACAGCGCCAGCGCCCGCATGGGACCGGATCCGATGACGGCCGCCTTCTGAGCACTATCGAGGGCATCAGCGGTCGCCCCGGAGGAGAGATCACCCGGGCGGCCGCACTTGACGGAGGCATGCAGCCTTCAGTCAATAATTGCAATTGGACGATCCGTTGGTCGGCGCGAAGCCGTAACTGCAGCTATTGCCCAGGCTCTGCGGTCTTCCAATTGAGCCGGTATAATCGTCGAAGGCGCGTGAGGGATACCAATAACCATTGGCGCTCTTGATATAGCCGGGCCGGCCACTGCTGTAGCCGCGATATCCGTTAAGTGAAGGTATCTTCTTCTGCGCGACCTGCAGCAGTTGGTCCGAGGCGACCGTGACTGTCGGTATGGCTGGATGCATCGGCGCGGCGCCGACGGCGTCGATCGATGCCAGCGGTGCAAACATGATCAGGCTGGCTCGCAGTAAACTCACTACTAATTTCTGCCTCATGGCGCTTCCCCGATGGCGCGGTGTTCGCCGAAGCCTGAACGGTATCTGTCGCGTGTCGCGCCTGATTATCGATGAGGCCACAGGAATTTATCGATGTCGATTGCCCGAAAGGATGAAATTGGGAAGGCGGGCCATGCACAAACGGGCTCGCCCGCCACGCGCTTTAGCACAGCAATTCAGAGGGCTGCAGAGCTCTTGCGCGTGGGAGAAGGCGCGGAGCTGTGCGGATCGCAACATGTGGGTGTCGAAGCGACAGACGCCATAAAATGCAAAGCCGCCCGATGCGTATCGGGCGGCTTTCAATCTCATCCGTTGGCCGGATCAGATCAGTTCCACTCGCGGATATCGACGAAGTGCCCGGCGATCGCGGCTGCGGCTGCCATTGCCGGCGAGACGAGGTGCGTGCGGCCCTTGAAGCCCTGACGACCTTCGAAGTTGCGGTTCGAGGTCGAAGCGCAGCGTTCGCCCGGCTTCAGGCGGTCGTCGTTCATGGCAAGACACATGGAGCAGCCCGGCTCGCGCCAGTCGAAACCGGCGGCCTTGAAGATCTTGTCGAGGCCCTCGGCTTCCGCCTGTTCCTTGACGAGGCCGGAGCCCGGCACGATCATCGCGTCGACGGTTGGGGCAACCGTCTTGCCTTCGACGACCTTGGCGACTTCCCGCAGATCCTCGATGCGGCCGTTGGTGCAGGAGCCGATGAAGACGCGGTCGAGCGTGATGTCGGTCATCTTCGTGCCCGGCTTCAGGCCCATATAATCGAGCGCGCGCCACTTGGAGGTGCGCTTGGTTTCGTCCTGGATGTCGTCGGGGTTCGGAACGATGCCCTGGACGGAGATGACATCCTCGGGCGAAGAGCCCCAGGAAACGATCGGCGGCAGGCTGGCGGCATCGAGTACGACGACGCGATCGTAATGAGCGCCCTCGTCGGTCTGCAGCGTCTTCCAGTAGGCGATTGCCTGTTCCAGCGCCTCGCCCTTCGGCGCGCGCGGCTTGCCCTTGATATATTCGAAGGTCTTTTCGTCAGGGGCGATCAGGCCGGCGCGGGCGCCGCCTTCGATCGTCATGTTGCAGATGGTCATGCGGCCTTCCATCGACAGCGCGCGGATCGCTTCGCCGGCAAATTCGATGACGTGGCCGGTGCCGCCGGCCGTGCCGATCTCGCCGATGATGGCAAGGATGATGTCCTTGGCGGTGACGTGCGGCGGAAGCACGCCGTCGACCCGCACGAGCATGTTCTTTGCCTTCTTCTGGATCAGCGTCTGGGTCGCCAGCACATGCTCGACCTCTGAGGTGCCGATGCCGTGCGCCAGGGCGCCGAAGGCGCCATGCGTCGAGGTATGGCTGTCGCCGCAGACGATGGTCATGCCGGGCAGGGTGAAGCCCTGTTCCGGGCCGACAATGTGAACGATACCTTGGCGCTTGTCGCTTGCCGAGTAATATTCGACGCCGAATTCGGCGGCGTTGGTGGCCAGCGCTTCCACCTGGATGCGGCTTTCCTCGTTCTTGATGCCGAGATGGCGGTCGGGCGAGGTCGGGACGTTATGGTCGACGACGGCGAGCGTCTTTTCCGGCGCGCGAACCTTGCGGCCGGTCATGCGCAGGCCTTCGAAAGCCTGCGGCGAGGTGACTTCGTGGACCAGATGGCGGTCGATGTAGAGAAGACAGGTGCCGTCTGCCTGTTCGTCGACCAGATGATCGTCCCAGATCTTGTCGTAGAGGGTACGCGGTGCGCTCATGGCGTTAAGTCCGTTTTTCTAAAGCTTTTGGAAAATCGAGAAATGGCAGATCAGGCTCCGCCGGCCGTCATTCGATCAACGAAGTCGGCTGTTGAGCGCACCGGACACGCAGGCAAAAAACCGCGCCGGCAGGCGATAATGGTCCTGCAGCACGAAAATATGCGCACCAATGCATCTGAACTTGGATTCCATGGCCCTGCATATAGCGATTTTTCGCGGCGGCTTCAATTTGAATCATCAGGCGGCCCTCTGAGACCCCTCGGTGGTACGGCCATTGGCGCAATCACCGCGACTTCATCCATTTCTCCGTCCGCCGCAGCGCCAGCGACAGGCCGATCGTCAGGATCAGATAGATATAGGTGACGATCGAATAGGTTTCGAAGAAGCGGAAGGAGCCGGCGGCATAGACCTTGCCCATCTGGGTGATGTCGGCGACGCCGAGCACGGAGACGAGCGAGCTGTCCTTCACCATCGAGACGAAATCGTTGGAGAGGGGTGGGAAGATCACCCGGATCGCCTGCGGGAAGACGACCGAGCGGAAGCGCCGGTAGCGCGATAGGCCGAGGGCCTTGGCCGCCTCGATCTGGCCGAGATCGACCGACTGGAAACCGGCCCGGAAGATTTCGGCGATGAAGGAGGAATAGCCGACCGTCAGGGCGATGATCGCTCGCCACATCAGCGAGAGGTCGCGCACCAGAATGGGCTCGGTCACACCTGATGTCACCAGCGGCGAAATCAGGAAATTATAGGCTGCGACCAGGGCCGGCGCGCCGACGAAGGCGACGTAGAACAACAGTACGAGAATCGGGATGCCGCGGATGATCTCGATGTAGAATCGTGCAATCTGACGCAATACCTGGCTGTCGGCCATGCCGAGCAGGCAGATGCCGAGGCCGAGCACGGTGGCGAGCACGAAGGCGACCAGCGTGACGAAGACGGTGATGCCGACACCGTTGACGACGGTGCGGAAGACCTGGGCATAGATATCGTTGGTGACGATGACGGCGGCAAGGACGAGGCCGATCGCGACAAGCGCGACCAGCCACCAGGGATAGTCATCCTTGACGTATCTGTCGGGAGATGGTCGCAAGGCCATCAGCTGCAGCTCGGCGTCATTCGCCCATCTTGTAGTCGAGGAACCACTTCTTGTTCAGCGCATCCAGCGTACCGTCGGCCTTGAGTGCGGTGATTGCGGCATTGACCGGGGCGACAAGATCGGACCCTTTCGGGAAGATGAAGCCGAAATCCTCCGTGCCGAGCGGTTCGCCGATCAGCTTCAGGGCGCCGTTCGAGGCATCGACATAGCCCTTGCCGGCTGTGCCGTCGGTCAGCACAACGTCGACGTCGCCGGCCTTCAGGGCCTGGACGGTGGCGCCGAAGGTTTCGAAGAGCTTGATGCGCGGGTTCTGCTCGTTGCCATCAAGCACTTCGTAGACCGCGGTGTAGAAGGGTGTGGTGCCGGGCTGCGCGCCCACCAGACCGTCCTTGAATTCGCCGAAGGACTTGGCGTCAGTGAAGCGCTTCTCGTCGCCGCGCACCAGCATGAACTGCTGCGAGCGCATGTAGGGGTCGGAGAAATCCACCTTCTGTTTGCGGTCTTCCTTGATGGTGATGCCGGTCATGCCGATGTTGTACTGGCCATCGGAAACCGCCTGGATCATCGCGTCCCAGCTGGTGTTCTG
This sequence comes from Rhizobium sp. P1_B8, assembly GCF_056406515.1. Classification (NCBI taxonomy): domain Bacteria; kingdom Pseudomonadati; phylum Pseudomonadota; class Alphaproteobacteria; order Hyphomicrobiales; family Rhizobiaceae; genus Rhizobium; species Rhizobium sp. P1_B8. Next base: position 50,432 of record NZ_JBFTZZ010000007.1, read on the forward strand.
GTATTCGACCTTGACGTTCAGCCGCTTGGCGATCTCGTTCATCGCATCATATTCCCAGCCGATCGCCTTGCCGGATTTCGGATCGACGAACTGCAGCGGCGGATAGGCATTCTCGGTGACGACGACGACGCTCTTGCCGCCGAGATCAGGCAGTTCGGCGGCCGATGCGGCCAGGGGCAGAAGAGCAAGGGCGGCGAAGCTCGCAAGAACGGTACGGCGAAACAACATTGAACGGTTCCCCTAAATTGAACGGCAAAAACTGTCACGGAAGATAGGCCCGAGGCAAGGCCGCCGGCTGCGTGCCGAAACAAAAATTAGAAAAGGCGACCCGAAGGCCGCCTTTCCAAGCAAAGAATTTTGCGTAGCGCAGAACTTATTCTGCTGCCGGTTCCGCTGCGGCGGCAGCGGCTGCTGCTGCTTCAGCAGCGGCCTTGGCTTCCGCAGCTTCGGCTGCTGCCTTCTCGGCGGCGAGCGCCTGAGCTGCTGCGACCTTTTCAGCTTCGATGCGTGCCTTTTCCTCGGCAATAGCGGCGCGCTCGGCGTCGTTGAGCTTGCGGGCGCGGACGCCGGTGTCTTCAACGATACGGGCAGACTTGCCGCGACGGTCTCTGAGGTAATAGAGCTTGGCGCGACGGACCTTACCGCGGCGAACGACGTCGACGCTTTCGATCATCGGCGAGTAGACCGGGAATACGCGCTCGACGCCTTCGCCGTAGGAGATCTTGCGGACCGTGAAGTTTTCCTGCAGGCCGCCACCGGAGCGGGCGATGCAGACGCCTTCATAGGCCTGAACGCGGGTACGGCTGCCTTCCGTGACCTTCACGTTGACACGGACGGTGTCGCCCGGGGAAAATTCGGGAAGCGTGCGCTTGGCTTCGATCTTGGCGGCCTGTTCGGCCTCAAGCTGCTGAATGATGTTCATCGTCTTAACCTTTGGTTCTTCTGAAACAGCCAGAGCGCTCAACACTGATCCTTCGGAACTGGCCTCAGGACTTTGCCCATCAAGGGCGGGAGCGGATTCGCCATTCTTTGTTTGCTGGCAGACGGGGATAAACCCCATTTCCGCGTGCGCCAATACACGAAAGGCCAGGGCTTGTCATCCCTTGGGCGGCATTTTTGTGAAAAGGGCTGCGAAATCAGCCGTTTTTCTCACTTTACAGCGCCGCGCGTCTTTTTCTGACACGCAAAGGACGCTGTACCGTTTTGAATATACACGTCGTGCCTTCGGAAAATCGATCCGATTTTTGAGCCGATAGGCTAGCCCTTTCCGAGCAGATCCGGCCGCCGCTCCCGGGTCAGCCGCACCGCTTCCTGATGCCGCCATTTCTCGATGGCGCCGTGGTTGCCGGAGGTGAGGATTGCGGGGATTTCCCGGCCTTCCCACTCTTGCGGCCGGGTATAATGCGGATGTTCGAGCAGTCCGCCTTCGAAGCTTTCGTGCAGGCCGGAAAGATCGTTGCCCATGACACCAGGCAGGATGCGGACGATCGCATCGAGCACGATCAGCGCCGCCGGCTCGCCGCCTGACAGTACGTAGTCGCCGATCGAGACCTCTTCCAGTCCGCGTGCCTCGATCACCCGCTGGTCGACGCCCTCGAAGCGGCCGCAGACGATGATGACGCCGTCGCCGGCCGCGAGCTCGCGCACACGCTGCTGCGTCAGCGGCCGGCCGCGCGGGCTCATCAGCAGCCGTGGGCGGGGATCGTTTTCTGAGGCGCTATCGATCGCGCGGGCGAGAACGTCTGGTTTCAGCACCATGCCGGCGCCGCCGCCTGCCGGGGTGTCGTCGACGGTGCGGTGTTTGTCGGTGGCAAAATCGCGGATCTGCACCGCCTCCAGCGACCATTGCCCCCGCTCCATCGCCTTGCCGGCGAGCGAGAAGCCCAGATGCCCCGGAAACATTTCCGGATAAAGTGTCAGCACGCTCGCCCGGAAAACCATGGCGTCACTTCTTCTTTTTCGGCTTGTCCGGGGTGAATTTCGAAAGCTCTTCCGGATCGTCGACCAGACCCGCCGCCAGCGGATCGATCAGCAGCGTGCCGGCCTCAAGGTCGATCTCCAGCACCGAGGCTTCGGAGAAGGGGATCAGCACCGGGCGTTTGCCCGGACCTTTGAGTTCCAGCAGGTCGCCGGCGCCGAAATCGAAAACGCCGGTGACCGTGCCATAACTGACACCCTTGTCGTCCCGCGCCTCGAGCCCTTCGAGATCGGCATAGTAGAACTCGTCGTCCTCCAGCTCCTCGTCCGGCAGGTTGTCCCGCTCGATATAGAGTTCAAGTCCGTTCAGAGCCTCGGCGGCATTGCGGTCGTTGACGCCGCGGAAACGAACGACGACGACATTCTTCATCTCGCGGATCTCGAGGACTTCGAAGCTGCGGCCGTCCATGCTGTGGAGATGGCCGTAGTCGCCAAGCGCGCTGGGATCGGCCGTATAGGCCTTGGCGCGCACCTCGCCCCGGAGGCCTTGCGCGCCACCGATCGTCGCCATCAGAACGGGGTTTTCAAGCTTTGTCATGGGTTCCTTCATGTGAAGCCGAAAGACAGGTTTCTCATAAACGAAGTGCGGGCGATTGGAAACGAAAACGGGCGGCATGTCGCCATGCCGCCCGCTCGAAGGGAATGTCCCGATTATTCCGCGGCGTCGGCAGCAGCAGCGGCGGCGTCAGCGACCTTCTGAGCCTTTTCGGCGGCGCGTTCCTGGGCGCGCTTGCCAGGCTTTGCCTTGACCGGGTTGTTCTTGACTTCGCGCTTGGCAACGCCGGCCTCATCGAGGAAGCGCAGAACGCGGTCGGTGGGCTGAGCGCCGTTTTCGATCCAGTGCTTGATGCGCTCGGCGTTCAGCTGAACGCGCTTCTCATCGTCCTTGGCAAGCATCGGGTTCCAGGAACCGAGGTTTTCGAGGAAGCGGCCGTCACGCGGGCTGCGCGCATCGGCGAGAACGACGTGGTAGTACGGGCGCTTCTTGGAGCCACCGCGGGCGAGACGAATTTTCAGTGCCATGTTCTTTACTCCTTGGGCTTTTCTTGACCGCTTTCTTGAGCGGTACGGTTATCGGGCCGCGGCGCTTTGTTCAGCGTGATCCGCAGCGATCTGCTCATGATGCCGGATGACTTCCTTGATGACGAAGTTCAGAAACTTCTCAGCGAAATCCGGATCCAGATTGGCGGCTTTCGCCAGTTGGCGAAGGCGTTCGATCTGGTATTCCTCGCGCGCCGGGTCGGCCGGCGGCAGATTGTATTTGGCCTTCAGCACGCCGACCTCTTTGGTGCAGCGGAAGCGTTCGGCCAGCATGTGCACGAGAGCGGCATCGATATTGTCGATCGACTGACGATAGCTCGCGAGCTGGGCTTTGACGTTTGGATCATTCATGGGGCAAGCGATCCTTTCACTTCTTCTTCGGCAATCCGGGCAATCCCGGGAAACCACCGCCAAGGCCCGGCAGCTTGGCGCCGCCGAGGCCCGACAAACCACCCGGCAGACCGCCGAGACCGGGCATACCCCCACCCGGCTTTCCAAGCCCCGCCGCTTCGGCCTGCTTCTGCAAGGCCTCGAGCTGTCGGGGATCGATATTCGAGAGATCGGGCATGCCGCCACCCATACCGCCCATGCCGCCGCCAAGCCCCATCTTGCCGGCAAGGCCGCCCATCATCTGCTTCATCATGCCGCCTTTGCCCTTGCCGCCCATCATCTTCATCATGTCCGCCATCTGGCGGTGCATCTTCAGAAGCTTGTTGATGGCGGCGGCATCGGTACCGGAGCCGGCGGCGATGCGCTTCTTGCGCGAATGTTTGAGCAGGTCGGGATTGGCGCGCTCGGCCCTGGTCATCGACTGGATGATGGCGATCTGGCGGCCGAAAAGTCTGTCGTCGAGGCCGGCTGCGGCCATCTTGTCCTTCATGCCCGCCATGCCGGGCATCATGCCCATGATGCCGCCCATGCCGCCCATCTTCTGCATCTGGCGCAGCTGGTCGGCGAGGTCATCGAGGTCGAACTTGCCCTTGGCCATCTTGGCGGCCATGGCGGCCGCCTTCTCGGCGTCGATGTTTTCAGCCGCGCGCTCGACGAGCGAGACGATGTCGCCCATGCCGAGGATGCGGTCGGCGATGCGGCGGGGATGGAACTCCTCCAGCTCGCTCATCTTCTCGCCGACGCCGATCAGCTTGATCGGCTTGCCGGTAACAGCGCGCATCGAAAGGGCGGCACCGCCGCGGCCATCGCCATCCATGCGGGTCAGCACCAGACCGGTGATGCCGACGCGTTCGTCGAAACTGCGGGCGAGGTTGACGGCGTCCTGACCGGTGAGGCTGTCGGCGACCAGCAGGATTTCATGCGGGTTCGAGCGCTTCTTGATGTCGGCCATTTCGACCATCAAGGGCTCGTCGATGTGCGTGCGGCCGGCGGTATCGAGGATGACGACGTCGTGGCCGCCGAGCTTAGCCGCCTGCACGGCGCGGGTGGCGATATCCGTCGGCGACTGGCCTGATATGATGGCCAGCGTGTCGATATTGGCCTGCGCGCCGAGCTGGCGAAGCTGCTCCTGGGCTGCCGGACGGCGCGTGTCGAGCGATGCCATCAGCACCTTCTTCTTCTCGCGCGTCGACAGGCGATGGGCGATCTTCGCCGTCGTCGTCGTCTTGCCGGAGCCCTGCAGACCAACCATCATGACGACGACCGGGGCGGCCGCATGCAGGTCGATGCCGACGCCTTCGCCACCCAACATCTCGATCAGTTCATCATGCACGATCTTGACGACCATCTGGCCGGGCTTGATCGACTTCAGGATCTCGGCGCCGACGGCCTTTTCACGCACGCGGTCGGTGAAGGAACGCACGACGTCGAGCGCGACGTCGGCCTCCAGCAACGCACGGCGAACCTCGCGCAGCGCTGCGGAAACATCGGCTTCCGAAAGCGCGCCACGGCCTGTCAGTCCATTCAGAATGGATCCAAGACGGTCCTGGAGGTTTTCAAACATCGGCTCTTCCTTGATACGTTTCGGGCGGGTTTTTACATGCCCGGAAACGTCGTGCTTTTCCTTGACGAAAACAAGACGCAAAGCCAAAAAGCACCCGAGGGCGCATCGCGCTGTCGGGTGTTGACCTCCGGGATCTCAGGTCCCGGTCGGCGGCTCGGAGTCGTGTGGCTCGTCGCAGATTGGGCGCGATAAACAGGAAAGTCGGGCGAAAGTCAAGGTGAATGCGGGCAAATGACCGCATGGCGACTTTTCAAAGCCCGCGTGACATGGGCGCGACCGGAATGTGCCGCTGGACAACGCACGAAAGTACGTGTTCAAGCCGACCTTTGTATTGGCTTCCGCACTCCGCCTGATTTTTCCGATTTTGCTGGCAAAAATTCCGATTGGCGACCCGAATTCGCTGGAGGGGCCAGTTGCAAATTATTCTGCTTATGATTCTACTTTCTACTTAAGTGCGTCCTGTAAAATGATTCGTGAATATCCTTGATGCCGAATGAATCGGCGGAGATATCGAATGATAAATCTTGATATTGAGAGTTGGGCGCTGGCGCGGGCCCATCATATTGTTCTGAACGAAGGCTTGAATCTTGCGAAGGCGGCACAGGATCTGGATCGCAAACGGTCCCGCTCGCTGGTCTACGAGCTGAGAAAGGTCATCACCGCAGCCATCGTCGAAGCCCATGCTGCGTCCTTCGATCCCGACGGTGCGCAGCCAGAAAGCTGAAAATACTGACGGAGATGTTGTTCGGCGCTCAGTGCGAAGACGAGCGAATGCCATCGCATGGACAGCTTGGCACGCCCATGAGCCCTGATTGCGCCGCAAGAACGACGTTAGGCACGATTGTCGATTTGTGCGGAATAATCACCGCGGTCGGCTAGCGATCAGTACACTGCGGAGCATGTCTATCATTGCACCGGCTAGATCCTCAGGTGCAGTGACGCGCAGGCTACGCTTGTAAAGGCCGTCGGTATCCCAATTGATCCCGATAGCCGCCAGCAGTATGCGATCATCTGCTTCCAGACGCGCAATAACGCCGCGTAGATGATCGATCAGAAAATTCGGTCCGTTTTCATGCAGCTTGGAATCATCAACCGGAGCGCCGTCCGAAAGTACTATCAGAATCTTGCGCTTCTCCGGCCTGCGATATAGGCGGCTCGCCGCCCACTCCAGCGCTTCACCATCGACATTCTCCTTTAAAAGGTCCCTTCGCAGCATATTTTTCAGGATATAACCGAGCGCGGGTGCGTCTCTCGTATCTGCTGACCGATAGACGATGTGGAGCAAGTCGCACAAACGGCCCGGGTATCGAGGACTTCCTTGCCTCCTCCACAATCTGCGTGATTTTCCTCCTTTCCAGTCCAATGTTGTAAAGCCCAAAATCTCCACCCGGTAACCGAGACGAGACAGGAAGTCACAAGCGATCTCTGCTGTGGCCGCTGCCAAGAGTATCGATTGTCCGCGCATAGAGCCCGAATGATCTATCAGAATGGAAACGACAGTATCTTGTCGCTCATGATCCGATGTCGCGTTTCCTATGAAACCCGTTGTTTCCAATGCCTGTAGGTTGGCAGTTGTGCGCCATGAATTGAGCGACATCTCAAATGTCTTCCAAGCATCATCAAGTGCGGTCGCATCATCGGTGCTCAGAGGGGCCAATACCTCCTTTAGACGCGCCGCATCGACGACAACGTCGAAATCGCGTGTGAAAACCGAGTAAGTATCCGAGGTCCCGAATCCAGCCCTTTTTAGAACCCGGTTGAACAATAATTTAAACATGATTGAGATCGAATTTCATTGGAGACAAGTTTCAATCCGCAGCCTATCGAACTCTTCCTAGGTTTCAATCGTCTCCAAGCCTTTGACGGAAAGCCGTATAGATTCCGGGAGGCTGCGTGATGGGATGATCGCGGGCCACTGGTAATTCCCTCGCATTTCCGCCATATACACCGGAAAGACAGACGGAATGATCCCATGAGCGCAACGGTCGAATTCGCGAGGATGAACGGGCTTGGCAACAAGATCCTGGTCGTCGACATGCGCGGCCGGCCGGACAAGGTGACGCCTGCGGCGGCGGTCGCGCTCAATGCCGATCCGCAGACTGAGTTCGATCAGATCATGGCGATCCATGATCCGAAGGCCGAAGGCACCGATGCCTTCATCGATATCCTGAATTCCGATGGCTCGAAGGCGCAGGCCTGCGGCAACGGCACGCGCTGCGTCGTGCAGGCACTTGCCGCCGAGACCGGCAGGAAGGTCTTTACCTTCCAGACGGTCGCCGGCATCCTCAACGCCGTCGAGCACGAGGACGGGACGATTTCGGTCGATATGGGCCGGCCGGTCTTCGATTGGGACAGGATCCCGCTGGCGGAAGAATTCCACGACACCAGCCGCATCGAACTGCAGATCGGTCCGATCGACAAGCCGGTGCTGCATTCGCCGTCGGCGATGTCGATGGGCAATCCGCATGCGATCTTCTGGGTGGACAGGGACGTGATGTCCTATGATCTCGCCCGCTTCGGACCGCTGCTCGAAAACCATCCGATGTTTCCCGAGCGCGCCAATATCACGCTGGCGCAAGTGACCTCGCCGACATCGGTGACGACGCGCACCTGGGAGCGCGGCGCTGGACTGACGCTCGCCTGCGGCTCGGCTGCCTGTTCTGCTGCCGTCAGTGCTGCGCGCACCGGCCGTACCGGCCGCAAGGTGACGATCAATGTGGCCAGCGCCAAGCCGCCGGCCACGCTTTCGATCGAATGGCGCGAGCGCGACGATCATGTCATCATGACCGGCCCGGCCGAATGGGAATGGTCGGGCAGGCTCGATCCTTCGACCGGTCTCTGGTCGCGCGAGGGTACTCGAGAGGCGGAGGCGCAGTGAGCGGCATCGAGGTCATTACCTTCGGCTGCCGCCTCAACACATATGAATCCGAAGTGATGAAGGCGCAGGCTGAAAAGGCCGGGCTCAACAATGCCGTCCTGGTCAATACCTGTGCCGTAACCGGCGAAGCGGTGCGCCAGGCCCGCCAGGCGATCCGCCGGGCACGGCGTGACAATCCGCATGCCCGCATCATCGTCACCGGCTGTGCCGCGCAGACGGAAAAGCAGACCTTCGCCGCGATGGCGGAGGTCGATGCCGTGCTCGGCAACGAGGAGAAGCTGACGAGCGCCTCCTATCGCGGCCTGCCGGACTTCGGCGTTTCGGCCGAAGAGAAACTTCGCGTCAACGACATCATGAGTGTCAAGGCGACGGCGCCGCAGATGGTCAGGCACATTGATGGCCATGTGCGCGCCTTCATCCAGGTGCAGAACGGCTGCGACCATCGCTGCACCTTCTGCATCATTCCCTATGGCCGCGGCAATTCCCGCTCCGTGCCGATGGGAGCTGTCGTCGACCAGGCCCGCAATCTCGTCGATGGCGGTTACCGCGAGATCGTGCTGACCGGCGTCGATGCCACCAGCTATGGCGGCGATCTGCCGGGCGCCCCGACGCTCGGGCTTTTGGCGAAGACCCTTCTGAAGCAGATCCCCGATATCCGCCGCCTGCGGCTTTCCTCGATCGACAGCATCGAGGCCGATGCCCACCTGATGGATCTCATCGCCGACGAGCCACGCTTCATGCCGCATCTGCATCTCTCGCTGCAGCATGGCGACGACATGATCCTGAAGCGCATGAAGCGCCGGCATTTGCGCGCCGATGCGCTGCGTTTCATCGAGGATGCGCGTCGCCTTCGCCCCGAGATGAGCTTCGGCGCCGATATGATCGCCGGCTTTCCCACGGAAACCGAAGAGATGTTCGAGAATGCCGTGCGGCTGGCCGAAGAGGCTGGGATCGCCCATCTGCATGTCTTCCCCTACAGTCCGCGTCCCGGCACGCCGGCAGCGCGCATGCCGCAGCTCGACCGGTCGCTGGTCAAGGATCGCGCCGCAAGGCTGCGCGCCACTGGACATAGGCTGCATCAATCCCATCTCGATGGGATGATCGGAACCCGGCAATGGCTGCTTGTTGAAAACAACGGCCTGGCGCATACGGAGAATTTCACGCTGGTCGCCGCGCCCGGCCTTCGTCCCGGCGAACTTGTGCCGGTCACGATCACCGGCCACAATGGCAAGCATCTCGACATGCAATTGACGGCCGCAGCCGCGGCCTGACTTTCACGGAATCCCCATGGCGCTCAGTTTCATCAAAAAGGTCTTCACCTTCGGCAAGCCGGCTGAAGAACCTGTGCCTGCGGCCGTGGAAAAGGAGTTGGAGCCGCGTTCGCGCGACGAAGATCTGCCGGTTGCTGACGATCCAGTGCTGGCCGAGGAAATGGATACTGCCGGCGGGCCCGCTTCAGATATTGACGAGGGCGGGGTCGAGACGCCGGTTGCTGAAGATGATGTCGAATCCGCAATCGTGCCCGCCGCCGACCAATTGAGCGACATGGGTGTCGTGCCGCTTTCATTGCTGGAAGCCGAGGCAGCAGCGGAGGCGGAGACTGAAATCCAGGCGGTCGCCGAAACCGTTGCGGAAATACCCCCTTCTGTCCCTTTGGGACATCTCCCCCACGAGGCGGGAGATCATGTGGAGACCGGAGCGCTAGAACAGCCGGCTGACCTCGAAGAGATCGTCGAAAAGCTTCCGGAAGAGATTCCAACTGAACCGGAAGAGATTCCGACTGAGGATGATGCAGGACCGGATTCGCCCTCCCAGCCAATCTCCCCACCTCTGGGGGAGATGCCCGGCAGGGCAGAGGGGGGTAGCGCCGCGGCAGAACCGGAGATTGGCTCTCCCATCCTCCCCAAAGGCTTCGCCACCGGCCCGAAGGTCGTCGAGCCGGAGCCGGTTGCCCTGCAACCGAGGCTCAGCTGGTTCCAGCGCCTGCGCAACGGCCTTGCACGCACCTCTTCGCAGCTGACGAGCCAGATCACCGCGCTCTTCACCAAGCGCAAGCTCGATGACGAGACGCTGCAGGATCTCGAAGATCTGCTGATCCAGGCCGATCTCGGCGTCGAGACCGCGCTGCGCGTCACCGATACGCTGGCGTCCGAGCGCTATGGCAAGGATGTCACCGGCGAGGATGTGAGCCGGATCATGGCGTCCGAAATCGCTAAGGTCCTGAAGCCGGTCGCCAAGCCGCTGCAGCTCGATCTCTCGCACAAGCCACATGTCATCCTCGTCGTCGGCGTCAACGGCACGGGCAAGACGACGACGATCGGCAAGCTGGCCGCCAAACTTTCCGGCGCCGGGCTGAAGGTGATGCTGGCCGCCGGCGATACGTTCCGTGCGGCTGCGATCGAGCAGCTGAAAATCTGGGCCGACCGGACGAAATCCGAATTCATCGGCACCAAGCTCGGCGCCGATGCCGCCGGCCTTGCCTATGATGCCTTCGAACAGGCGAAGGCGAAAAAATGCGATGTGCTGATCGTCGATACTGCCGGCCGCCTGCAGAACAAGGCCGAGCTGATGGCCGAACTCGAGAAGATCGTGCGCGTGCTCGGCAAACTCGATCCCGATGCGCCGCACACCGTGCTGCAGACGCTCGATGCCACGACGGGGCAGAACGCGCTCAGCCAGGTCGAGATCTTCCGCAACGTCGCCGGTGTCAACGGGTTGATCATGACCAAGCTCGACGGCACGGCGCGCGGCGGCATTCTTGTTGCCATCTCCGCCAAGCACAAGCTGCCGGTCTATTTCATCGGGGTCGGCGAGGGCGTCGAGGATCTGGAGCCATTCGAGGCTGAGGACTTTGCCCATGCCATTGCCGGACTTGGGCAATGATGCCACAGATATGCCGCCGAAAGCCTGCAAGGCACGGCCGGAAACAGGTTTCCAGGAAAACAGGTTTGAAGAACGCATGAGCACCGAAAGCGATATCACCCCGACCGCAGCCGACCGGCATCACCCGCTGCTGAAACTGGCGCTGGAACTTGGGCCGCTGATGATCTTCTTCTTCGCCAATCTGCGTGGCCAGTGGCTGGTGGAGACGTTTCCTGCTCTTTCCGAATTGGGCGGACCGCTGTTCGTCGCGACCGGCCTCTTCATGGCGGCGACGATCATCTCGCTGATCGTTTCGAAGATCGTGCTCGGCCATCTGCCGATCATGCCCTTTGTATCCGGCATCGTCGTGCTCATCTTCGGCTCGCTGTCGATCTGGCTGCAGAACGAGACCTTCATCAAGATGAAGCCGACCATCGTCAATGCACTCTTCGGGGTGACGCTTCTCGGCGGACTGGCCTTCGGCAGGTCGCTGCTCGGCTATGTCTTCAATGCGGCCTTTCAGCTCGATGCCGAGGGCTGGCGCAAGCTGACCATCCGCTGGGGCATCTTCTTTCTCTTCCTCGCGGTGCTGAACGAAGTCGTCTGGCGCAATTTTTCCGACGGTACCTGGGTCGCCTTCAAGGTCTGGGGCACGATGCCCATCACCATCATCTTCACGCTGGCGCAGATGCCGCTGGTGTTGAAGCATAGCATCAATCTGGAAACGGACGGCGAGAAGTGAGTGCTGCAGAGGCCGAATACCGCGTAAGACACCAGACCTTTTGGTTCGCCGCCTGCCTTGCGGTTCTGATCATTCAGGTTGCCGCCGAATATATTATGGGCCGTGTGCCGATCTGCGCCTGCGGTTATGTCAAGCTCTGGGAGGGCGGGGTCAATACCAGCGGCAATTCGCAGCATCTGTCGGACTGGTACACGCCGTCGCATATCATCCACGGCTTCCTGTTCTACGGGCTCGGCCATCTCGTCCTGCGCCGCAAGCCGCTGGCGGCAAAGCTGCTGCTGGCGCTCGTCATCGAATCCGGCTGGGAACTGCTGGAAAATTCGCCGCTGATCATCGACCGCTACCGCACGGCGACCATCGCACTCGACTATTACGGCGACAGCATCCTGAATTCGGCAATGGACACCGTGTTCATGTGCGTCGGCTTCTTCTTCGCGTCGCGCGCGCCGGTGGCACTGACGGTGGCGATCGCGATCTTCTTCGAGATTTTCACCGGCTACGTGATCCGCGATAATCTGACGCTCAATGTGGTGATGCTGATTTGGCCGGTGGAGGCGATCAAGGTCTGGCAGGGCGGGGTTTAGGCCCCACCGCCGCAGGAAGAAAACCCCTTACGAACCCGGCTTCCCCAACGCCTTTTCCATCGCTGGAAACAGCCCTTCCTTCAGGCTGATATCGTCGAAGGGGCCGACGCGCTTGTAGAGGATCGTGCCGTCTGGCCCGACCAGATAGCTTTCCGGAATGCCGTAGACGCCCCAGTCGATTGCCGCCTTGCCGTTCGGATCGATGCCGATCGCCTGATAGGGGTTGCCGAGTTCGCCGAGGAAACGCAGGGCGTTGTCGCTCTGGTCCTTGTAATTGATGGCGACGATGTTCAGCCGTCCGTCTTTCGCCAGTTCCTTCAGCACCGGATGTTCGTCCCGGCAGGGGAGGCACCATGAGGCGAAGACGTTGACGAGGGTCAGCTTGCCCTTGATTGCCGCATCGGTCAGCGCCGGCAGGTTGGCGCCGTCGAGCGGCGGCAGGTTCAGCGTCGGCGCTTTGGTGCCGATCAGGGCGGAGGGAATTTCGGCAATGTTCTTGCCATGGAAATCCTGGTCGTAGAGCATCTTTGCGGCCGTGGCCGCAATGCCGCCGAAGACGATCAGCGGCAGAAGCGCCAAGGTGTAGCGACCCAGCGCGCGCGGTTTGTCGGTCGTCTTTTCCGGTGTGTCGTTCATTCGCCGTCCCTTGCGCGCGCCGAGCGGCGGCGGATGCCGGCGGCCTCAAGGGCTGCAAGTTCCCGGCGACGGGCGCGGCCGTCGGCCCAGGTCCAGGCGGTGACCGCGATCGTCACCAGGGCCGCGAAGCCATAGGAGGCGTAGACGTAAAAGGCATGCGTCACGGCTATTCCTCCCGGCTCGCCATGCGGGCGGCAAGACGGCGCTGGGCGGCAATGCGGCGGCGCCAGATCTCGTTCCTCATCGCCATGATGTGCAGCGTGAAGAAAAGCAGGGTGAAGGCGATCGCCATGATGAACAGCGGGCGCAGGAATTCCGGATCGATCGCCGGGCCGTCGAGGCGCAGCACGCTTGCCGACTGGTGCAGCGTGTTCCACCACTCGACCGAGAATTTGATGATCGGGATGTTGACGAAGCCGACGAGAATGAGCACGGCGCTGACGCGCGCGGCCTTCGACGGATCATCGATGGCGCGGCTGAGCGCAATCAGGCCGAGATACATCAGGAAGAGGATGAAGACGGAGGTCAGTCGTGCATCCCAGACCCACCAGGTGCCCCACATCGGCTTGCCCCAGAGCGAGCCGGTGACGAGCGCGAGTAGGGTGAAGGCGGCGCCGAGCGGGGCTGCGGCCTTGGCGGAGACATCGGCCAGCGGATGGCGCCAGACCAGCGTGCCGATCGCCGAGACGCTCATGATCGTATAGCACATCATCGAAAGCCAGGCGGAGGGGACGTGGATATACATGATGCGCACGGTCTCGCCCTGCTGGTAGTCGCCTTCGGTGGCGAAGCTCAGATAGAGACCAACGGTAAAACAGAGGGCGGTGATGCCGGCCATCCACGGAATGGCGCGCGCCGCCAGCGCCAGAAATCGCGTCGGGTTGGCGAGATCGCTGAATTTGCTGATGGCAAGGCTCGTTTCGCTCATGTCGCTTCCATACCTTGATCCGGTTTTTCCTGCAATCGAATGACCAATCAATCCGCCGTGTTTCGCAGCGCAAGGGCTGCTGCTGCCGGGCCGATGACCGCGAAGAAGAGTGTCAGAGCGATGAGGATCAGAAAGGGCGGCAGGAACGGGGCCGGATCCTCGACCGCGGCATAGGTGGCGCTGACGCCGAAGATCAGCACTGGGATGGTCAGAGGCAGCACGAGGATCGAGACCAGCAGGCCGCCACGGGGCAGCGCCACGGCAACGGCGGCGCCGACAGCGCCGATGAAGGTGATGGCGGGCGAGCCGACGAGCAGCGTCAACATGGTCGCGCCGATCGCCGTCTCGTCCATGTTCATGAAGAGGCCGAGCAGCGGCGAGGCGATGACCAGCGGCAGGCTGGTGGCCGTCCAATGGGCGAAGCATTTGACCAGCACCGTCAGGACGAGCGGCGTTTCCTGCATCAGCATCAAGTCGAGCGACCCGTCGTCGCGCTCGGCCTGGAACAGGCGGTCGAGGCCGAGAAGGGCGGCGAGCAGGGCGCCGATCCAGACGATGGCGGGGCCGATGCGCGAAAGCAGCTTGAGATCGGGACCGACGCCGAAGGGGATGACGGCGACGATGGTCAGGAAGAACAGCACGCCGATCAGCGCACCGCCGCCGGCGCGAATCGAGAGTTTGAGGTCGCGGAAAAAGAGGGCGGTCATGCGCGGCGGCTCTTTGCGTGCGCGGTGGACGGGGTAGCCACATCGAGAAACATCAACCCCATACTCCATGATCCACGCCGGCAAATCCCGTCATCTTCAATTCCTGCGTATTCTGCAGCCCCAGGGGCTGATGCGTTGCCGCCAGCACGATGCCGCCCCTTGCCAGATGGGCCGAGATCAAATCGGCAAACAGCCGGTCGGCGCTGGCATCGAGTGCCGCTGTGGGTTCATCGAGGATCCAGATGGGGCGGTAAGCGACGAGCAGCTTGGCGAAGGCGAATCGGCGCTGCTGGCCGGCGGAGAGATAAGCGAAGGGAAGGTGAGTGATTCCCGAAAGACCGACCGCCTCGGCGGCGTCCTCGACGGCGAGGCCGGCGTCGCCGCCTGTATTGCCAAGAAAGGTACGCCAGAAATCGAGGTTTTCTGCAACCGTAAGTTCATTCTTCATCGCATTTCTATGGCCGAGGTAGTGGCTGACCTCGCCGGGATGCCTGCCTTCCCGGCCCTCTTCGTCGCGGAAGATGACAGTGCCTTTTTCCGGCCTCAGCAGTCCGGCGGCCACACGCAACAAAGTGGACTTTCCCGATCCATTTCTACCCGTGAGAACAAGCGCCTCGCCGGCCGCCAAGTGAAAGGAAATGTTAACGAAAATGAGATCCTCACCGCGCCTTGCAGCCAGATTTTCGGCGGTGAGATGCATGCGTCGGCTCTTTCTTGGTTTCGGCTTCCGGCGGGGTCAAAAAATGTCCGATTTTGACTGTCCTCGGGTATGGCAAGTTTTTAGGAAATTATCTATAAGACCTGCAACCACGCCAGCGGTCGGCGTGAATTTCATCCTTGCGCCGAACTTGGAGCGTCTGTTCCACGTGCGGACAGCGGAAATGGCCGTACCCGCATCCTGATGTGCATTAAGTGCATAGGCGTTCGCACGACTGTGTTGGCTATCAGAAACGGGGTATCTCGTGTCTAAATCTCTTGACAGTTTCAATTGTCGTTCCACGCTTTCCGTCAACGGGAAGGACTATGTCTATTACAGCCTGCCCAAGGCTGAGGCAAACGGTCTGGCCGGCGTGTCGAAGCTTCCCTATTCGATGAAAGTGCTGCTTGAAAACCTGCTGCGCTTCGAAGACGGCCAGTCGGTCACCAAGGAGCATATCCTGGCCGTTGCCGAATGGCTGAACAATAAGGGTGCGGTCGAAAACGAAATCGCCTATCGCCCGGCGCGCGTGCTGATGCAGGACTTCACCGGCGTTCCCGCCGTCGTCGATCTTGCCGCGATGCGCGACGCGATGGTGTCGCTCGGCGGCGATCCCGAGAAGATCAACCCGCTCGTTCCCGTCGATCTCGTCATCGACCACTCCGTCATCGTCGACGAATTCGGCACGCCGCAGGCCTTCGCCCGTAACGTCGAGCTGGAATACCAGCGCAACGGCGAGCGCTACCGCTTCCTGAAGTGGGGCCAGCAGGCATTCAAGAATTTCCGCGTCGTGCCTCCCGGCACCGGTATCTGTCATCAGGTCAATCTCGAATATCTCGGCCAGACCGTCTGGACCAAGGAAGAGGACGGCGAGACGATCGCCTATCCTGATACCTGCGTCGGCACCGACAGCCACACGACGATGATCAACGGTCTCGGCGTTCTCGGTTGGGGCGTGGGCGGTATTGAAGCGGAAGCTGCGATGCTCGGCCAGCCGGTCTCTATGCTGCTGCCCGAAGTCATCGGCTTCAAGCTGACCGGCAAGCTCAAGGAAGGCGTCACGGCGACCGACCTCGTTCTCACCGTCGTGCAGATGCTGCGAAAGAAAGGCGTCGTTTCGAAGTTCGTCGAATTCTTCGGTCCTGGCATGGACAACATGCCGCTCGCCGACCGCGCGACGATCGGCAATATGGGCCCGGAATACGGTGCCACCTGCGGCTTCTTCCCCGTAGACGGCGAAACCATCAACTATCTCAACATGTCCGGCCGCACCAAGGACCGTATCGCGCTCGTCGAAGCCTATTCGAAGGCGCAGGGCATGTGGCGTGACGGCGACGGCTCCGAGCTCGTCTTCACCGATACGCTGGAACTCGATCTCAGCGATGTCGTGCCGTCGATGGCCGGCCCGAAGCGTCCGGAAGGCCGCATATCGCTCGAGAACATCGCGACCGGTTTTGCCGGCTCGATGGACACGGATTACAAGAAGCCCGGCCAGCTGAACAACCGCTATGCCGTCGAAGGCACGGATTTCGATCTCGGCCATGGCGACGTGGCGATCGCCGCCATCACGTCGTGCACCAACACCTCCAATCCGTCAGTCTTGATCGCTGCCGGTCTTCTTGCCCGCAACGCCGTTGCCAAGGGACTGAAGACGAAGCCGTGGGTGAAGACCTCGCTGGCACCGGGATCGCAGGTGGTCGGCGAATATCTCGCCAAGTCGGGCTTGCAGGCCGACCTCGACAAGCTCGGCTTCAACCTCGTCGGCTTCGGCTGCACCACCTGCATCGGCAATTCCGGCCCGCTGCCGGCGCCGATCTCGAAGACGATCAACGACAAGGGCCTTATCGTTTCCGGCGTTCTTTCCGGCAACCGTAACTTCGAAGGCCGCATCTCGCCCGACGTGCAGGCGAACTACCTCGCATCGCCGCCGCTCGTCGTCGCCTATGCCCTTGCCGGCACGGTGCAGAAGGATCTGACCAAGGAGCCGATTGGCGAGGACCAGAGCGGCAACCCGGTCTATCTCAAGGACATCTGGCCGACCTCGAAGGAAGTCCAGGAATTCATCCTGAAATACGTGACCCGCGAGCTCTACGAAAGCAAATATGCCGATGTCTTCAAGGGCGACGTCAACTGGCAGGCCGTTCAGGTTCCGCCGGGCCAGACCTATGCCTGGGACGACAATTCGACCTACGTGCAGAACCCGCCCTACTTCGTCGGCATGGGCAAGAAGGGCACCGGCGTTTCCGACATCAAAGGCGCCCGCGTTCTCGGCCTGTTCGGCGACAAGATCACCACCGACCACATCTCGCCTGCCGGTTCGATCAAGGCTGCATCGCCGGCCGGCGCCTACCTCATCGGCCACGACGTCGCCGTTGCCGACTTCAACCAGTACGGCACGCGCCGCGGCAACCATGAAGTGATGATGCGCGGCACCTTCGCCAATATCCGCATCCGCAACCACATGCTCGGCCCGAACGGCAAGGAAGGTGGCTACACCATCCACTACCCGTCGAAGGAAGAGACCTCGATCTACGACGCCGCCATGCAGTACAAGCAGGAAGGCGTGCCGCTCGTCATCTTCGCCGGTGTCGAATACGGCAACGGCTCCTCGCGTGACTGGGCTGCCAAGGGCACCAACCTGCTCGGTGTCAAGGCGGTGGTCGCCCAGTCCTTCGAGCGCATCCATCGCTCGAACCTGGTCGGCATGGGCATCATTCCCTTCGTCTTCGAAGAGGGCACGACCTGGCAGAGCCTCGGCCTCAAGGGCGATGAACTCGTCACCATCGAAGGTCTGGAAAAGATCAAGCCACGCGAGAAAAAGATTGCCAGGATCACCTATGGCGACGGCACCGTGAAGGAGGTTCCGCTGCTGTCGCGCGTCGATACGCTCGACGAGGTGATCTACCTCAACAATGGCGGCATCCTGCAGACGGTTCTGCGCGATCTCGCTGCCTGATTTTTAAGAAACTCACATGATAATGGCCGCCGGAGAGCAGTTTCCGGCGGCTTTTCTTTGCGGCGACGCCATTTAGGCGGGGCTCACGATGATTTGTTTTGCGCAAGTTCCCGTCGAGCTACGTCTCACCCGTTCGTGACTTTTCGTTTGGACCCGGAAGGATTATTCGTACGTTCATATGTCAGGGCCTCCGGTTCGAACACGCCGTCGGCGCTGAAAAAGAGGTGCAGGTGAATGTCCCCCCGTTTTTTGATTCCGCTGATCGCTAGCGTTGTTTTCTCAGGCCCGTTGCAGGCCGAGGACGGCACGCCGAAAGGTGTCGTCGAACTCTTCACGGCGCAGGGCTGCTCCTCCTGTCCTCCCGCTGACGCCGCTTTCCGCAAGCTGGTGAACCAGGGCGATGTCATCGCGCTCGCCTATCATGTCGATTACTGGAACTATCTCGGCTGGGCCGATACGCTGAGCTCCAAGGAAAACACCGAGCGGCAATACGGCTATGCCAGGACGATGGGCCGCAGCAACGTCTACACGCCGCAGGCCATCGTCAACGGACGCGGCCATCTGGCCGGCGCCGATCTCAACGGAATCAACAGCAAGATCGACACCTTTAGCAGCGAAGGCAACGGTCTGACCGTTCCCATCAACGCCGCGATGCGCGGCGACGAACTGGAGATCAAGATCGGCGCCGGACAGGGCAAAGCCAATGTCGTGATGGTTTATTTCGACAAGGAAAAGACAATCGACGTCGAAAAGGGTGAGAACAGCGGCCAGAAGATCTCCTATCTGCACAGCGTCACCAATGTCGAAACCGTCGGCATGTGGGACGGCAAGGCGACCAGTCTGACGCTGCCGGCCAGCGTCCTGCAGCGGCCGCAGCTCGAAGGCTGCGCGATTCTGCTGCAATCGGCGACCGCAGACGGCGATCCGGCTGCCATCCTTGGCGCAACCGTGGTGATGGCTGGAAAAAATATCTGAAATTTCATCCGGTTACGGATGAAATGCTGGGGCGGCCCGGCCGAGCGTATTCGGGGCTGGGGTTAAGGTCGATACGCTCCGCCGGGCCCTTTGGCGCGCTGGCGCCAAACTGGAATTCATAAATCTCCTGCAAATGAGGCGCTGTTTTGACTGAAATGCGGCGCTGTCGAGAAAGCGTTGGCCTGCCCAGCGCATCATGCCTTCCGAAAATCGGACCCAACTTTCGGAAGGCATGATGCGCAGACTCAAAGTGCTACAGCGTCCGTGCGCGAGAGACGCGCGGCGCTGTGGTGCGGCCGAATGTGGCGGCTGGCACTCTTGCAATTTGCGGCGGCTCGGGCAAACTGTCACTCTCCTGTCACATGTGGAGGCCTTGTGAGACTGATGACAGATCAGCCGGATTTGCGACACGGCGAAAGCCGTTCCGTCGACCACAGTTCCTCAGTCGTCGTCGATCTCAGGGAATACAAGCAAAGCAAGGACCCGCTTCCGGTGACCTTCCACCGGCGCGAACTGGACGCCATCCTCTGGATCTACGGCCGTATGGTCGGTGACGGTGAATGGCGCGACTACGCCATCGATCACCTCAAGGACAGGGCAGTCTTTTCCGTCTTCAAGCGTTCCGGCGAAATGCCGCTCTTCCGCATCGAGAAAAATCCGAAGCTCGCCGCCAAGCAGGGCGCCTATTCCGTCATCAACACCAACGGTACGATCCTGAAGCGCGGTCACGAGCTGAACCAGGTGCTGAAGGTGTTCGACAAGGCCCTGAAGCTCGTCGACAAGTAAGCCGCACTTACAGCGCTGCGCCTCTTTCCAAACGCGCAAAGCACGATGCGCTAGCCGGCAAACAGCGTGCCGGGATAGGCTGACGGGTGCGGATCGGTGCTCGTGCCCTCACCGAGGACGCGCTGCATGAACATCGTATCCAGCCAGCGGCCGTGCTTGTAGCCGGTGCCCTTCATCAGACCGACCTCCTCGAAGCCGGCTGCGCGATGAAGCGCGATCGAGGCCGGGCTGGCGCCGCCAATGACGGCTGCCATCTGACGGAAACCGAGTCCGGTGCAGCGGGTGATCAGTTCGGCGAGCAGCGCCTTGCCGATGCCCCGGCCGCGGGCCTCAGGCGCGAGATAGATCGAATCCTCGACCAGCCAGCGATAGGCGGGACGCGTGCGAAACGCCGAGGCATAGGCGTAGCCGAGTAGGATTCCATCCGCATCGGTTGCAGCAATATAGGGATATTGCTGGCTGACGATCGCCGAAAAACGCAGCGCCATCTCGGCCTCGGAGGGCGGCACGATCTCATAGCTCGCGACGCCGTTCAGGACGGATTCGCGGTAGATATCGGCAATGGCGGGAATATCGTCGTTCGACGCATCGCGCAGGAGGAAGGACATTTCGCGGCCGGTCCATAGGAGTGGGTAAGGCCTTCCTACTGCATAATTCCTCAAATCGGAATCGATTTAAGGACGAAATTATGCAGCAATTCAAAATGCTACAGCGTCCTTTGCGCGTCTGAAAGGACGCGCGGCGCTGTCGAACCACCCCGCGAAAGCCTGCGCAACAAAAAAGGCGGCCGAAGCCGCCTTTTCGATCTCAGTCGGTCCTGCTTATTTACGGTTGCCCATGAACTGCAGCAGGAACATGAAGAGGTTGATGAAGTCGAGATAGAGCGTCAGCGCACCCATGATCGCCTTGCGACCGGCCACGGCGACGTCATCGGCTTCCAAGTACAATTCCTTGATCCGCTGCGTATCGTAGGCGGTGAGGCCTGCGAAGATCAGGACGCCGAGCACCGAGATCGCGAACTGGACGGCGGACGACGCCAGGAAGATGTTGACCAGCGAAGCGATGATCAGGCCGAAGAGACCCATCATCAGGAACGAGCCCATCGCCGACAGGTTACGCTTCGTCGTGTAGCCGTACAGCGACAGCGCGCCAAAGGAGGCGGCGGTGACGAAGAAGGTCTGAACGACGCTCTGGCCCGTGTAGATCAGGAAGATCGACGAGAGCGACAGACCGACGAGCGCAGCGTAGACCGCAAAGGTCGTCTGGGCGGCGGCCACCGTCATGGTATTGATCCGGAAGCTCAGGAAGAACACCAGAGCCAGCGGCGCCAGAATGACCACCCACTTCAGCGGGCTTACATAGATCGCCTGACCGAAAGCGGTCAGTTCGCCATTGGCGAAGGCGAATTGGAACGACAGATATGCGGCCACACCGGTGATCGCCAGACCCAGCGCCATCAGGTTGTAGACCTTGAGCATATAAGCGCGCAGGCCTTGATCAATCATCTCGCCGGTCTGAGCGCGGCTTTGATAGTTACGAAGATCAGCCATAGTTTCCTCTTACAAGCTCCGATGGATATACGGTGTCGGGGTTTTCGACCCGGGCGCCGCTGCGGAGCTCCAGCATGCCTGCGAACAATATGAGGCTTTCGCCCATTGCAAACAAGAGGCTTGCAAAGCCTCGGCCGGTTAAATCGCCGTAAGGTGAAGGGTTTGAGTGCCGCTGCCCGGTCAGAGCTCGCGCAAAACGGGGGCCGCCTTCTGCCCAAGGATGCGCCAGGTGCCGATAAGGCCGATGCCGACGGTGAGGACGAGCGCGGTCACAAGCGTCAGTCCCGCCACGTCGGGCAGAAAGGTCGAGGGTAGAAGCATGATGCGGGCGACGATGAACCAGGCGGCAACGCCGCCGGCGATCAGCGCGAAGATTGCGGTCGCAAGCCCGAGGATCAGATATTCGTAGCTGAAGGCGCGGATCAGCATGGCGCGCGTGGCGCCGAGCGTCTTCAGCACCACCGCGTCGTGGGTGCGCGCCCGGTTTCCGGCGGCAAGCGCGCCGGCAAGGACGAGGATCGAGGCGATGAGGGCGACCGAGGCCGCAGCGCGGATCGCGGTCGCAAGCTGCGCGACCAGCTGGTTGACGATATCGATCGCGTCCTTGACGCGCACACTGGTGATCGTCGGATAGGTGTTGGTGACGGATTTCAGGATCGCCGCATCTTCGGCCGGTGTCGAAGAGGGATCGGTCAGCGTCGCGAGCCACGCATGCGGGGCGCCGCGGAAGGTATTCGGCGAGAAGACCATGACGAAATTGATCGACAGCGATTCCCACTCGACGCGGCGCAGATTGGCGATCTTCGCCGTAATGTTGCGGCCGAGCACGTTGACGGTGACCTTATCGCCGATCTTGAGGCCGAGCTCATGGGCCTCTTCCGAGGAGAAGGAGACGAGTGGCTCGCCGCTGTAATCCTTGTCCCACCATTTGCCTTCGGTGAGGGCGGCGTTCTCCGGCAGGGTTTCGGCATAGGTGATGCCGCGATCGCCGTTCAGCACCCAGCGGCCGGCCGCCGGCACGTTCATCTTGGTGACATCCTCGCCGTTGAAGGCGATGATCCGGCCGCGCAGCATCGGCACTTCGACGAGCTTGCCCTGCGGCGCTTGGCCCTGGACGAGATCGCGGAAGGCATCGACCTCGGCGCTCTGGATATCGACGAAGAAAAAGTTCGGCGCACCCTCGTTCATACGGCCGGTTAGCTGCTGGCGCAGGTTCCCGTCGATCAGGGTGAGGGTCACCAGCAATGCCAGGCCAAGGCCGAGCGAGAGCACGACCGAGGGGGTCAGTGCGCCGGGGCGGTGGATGTTGCCGATCGCAAGCCGCAGCGCTGGCGAATTGACGCGCGGGCTGCGGCGCGCGAGCCAGGCAATCAGGGCGGCGACCAGGCGCAGGACGACGAAGGCAAAAACGATCGCGCCGACGAAGACGACGGCGATGAAGCGGTCATAGGCGGTGAGGATGGCAAGCCCGGCAAGGGCGGCCATGAACAGGGCGGCAAGCAGGATGTAGGGCCAGGAGGGCAGGCGGCGGGCCTCGAAGCCCTGTTCGCGAAAAAGGGCCGTCGCCGGCACTTCGCGGGCGTGGCCGAGCGGCAGGATGGCGAAGGCGAGCGTCGTCAGGATGCCGAAGAGCGTGGCGAGCAGCAGGGCGCCGGGGTAGAGGGTCGGCGTCGTGGAGACCGGCAGGAATTGCGCCAGGAATTGCGCGGCAAACATCGGCGACAGGGCGCCGATGACGAGGCCGATCAGGATGCCGCCGAGAGCGATGATGGCGATCTGGAAGAAATAGATCAGAACGACGACCTGCGCCGGCGCACCCAGACATTTGAAAGTGGCGATGGTGGTGCGTTTGGAATCGAGGAAGGCGCGCACCGCATTGGCGACACCGACACCGCCGACGATCAGCGCGGTGAGGCCGACCAGCGTCAGGAACTGCGAGAAGCGGGTGATGTTTTCGGTGAGCGAGGGCGCGGCGCGGTCGCTGGTGCGGATCGCCCAGCCGGCGGAGGGGAATTCCTTGGAGGCGCGCGCCTGGATGCCCGACATCGCGGCCTTGTCTTCCAGGCGGATCTTGTAGGCGTGTTCGACCAGGCTTCCCGTCTGGATCAGCCCGGAGGCTAGAAGCGCCTGGCGGCTGACGAGCAGACGCGGCGCAAAGCCAAAACCTTCCGACAGCGCATCCGGTTCGGTTTTCACCGTGCCGGTGATGCTGAGCTTGACGTTGCCGAGCAGCAATTCGTCGCCGACCGCAAGCCCGAGCCGATCGAGAAGCAGCGGGGCTGCGACCGCACCATAGGTGCCGCCTTGGCCCGAAAGCAGTGCTGCAAGCGGATAGTCCGGTTCGGCCACGAACTTGCCGTAGAGCGGGTAGGCGTCATCGACGGCCTTGACCTCGACCAGCGCCTGATCGGAACCGTCGGGCTTGCGGGCCATCGAGCGCAGGCCTGTTGACACCGAAACGGTGCCGAGGCCTTCGAGGAAAGCTTTTTCCTGAGGTGTGGCTTCGCGGTTGTTGAGTTCGAAACGGACGTCGCCGGCCAGCAGTTCCTGCCCCTGCGAGGCGATCGTGTCGGTGATCGACTGCGAAACGGAATTGACGGCGGCGATGGCGCCCGTGCCGAGCGCGATGCAGGCAAGAAAGATGTAGAAGCCGCGGATGCCGCCGCGCAGCTCGCGCAGCGCCAGGCGAAAAGCGAGCGAGACGCGTGGCGTGATGATCCTCATGCGATCGCCGCTTCGCTGCGGCGGGCGGCACTGTCGCCTTCGATCCTGCCGGAGCGGACGCGAATTTGGCGCGAGCATCGGTTTGCAAGCGAGACGTCGTGGGTGACGAGAAGCAGGGTCATACCGCGTTCGGCCTGCTTGGAGAACAGAAGGTCGGCGATCTGGCGGCCGGTCTCGGTATCGAGATTGCCGGTCGGCTCATCGGCGATCAGCAGGGCCGGCGACGGGGCGAGCGCCCTGGCGATGGCCACGCGCTGCTGTTCACCGCCGGAAAGCTGACCGGGATAGTGGCTCAGCCGTTCGCCGAGGCCGACCGATTTCAGCTCGCGATGAGCGATCTCGAAGGCGTTGCTGACATTGGCGAGCTCGAGCGGCACGGCGACGTTTTCCAGCGCCGTCATGTTGGCGATCAGGTGGAAGGACTGGAAGACGATGCCGATGTTGCGGCCGCGGAAATCGGCGACCTGGTCCTCACTGAGGCTATGGAGCGGCGTGTCATTGATGTTGATCTCACCGCTGTCGAGTTTCTCCAGCCCGGCAAGCACCATCAGCAGGGTGGATTTGCCGGAACCGGAAGGGCCGACGATGCCGACGGATTCACCGGCAGCGATATCGAGATCGATGCCCTTCAGCACATGGACGGAGGCGGCTGCGCTGCCAAGGGTCAGATCGGCGCCCTTCAACTCGATAATGGTTTTTGCCAACAGAAATCGCCCTATATAAGTCCGTAATCGAATGGCCGCATAACGGCACCTCGCCAATCTAGGGAAGCCAGCATGAGATTTAAAGTTGCCGCCCTTCAATTCACCGTCATTGCCGTCTCGCTGATCTTTGCCACTGCAGCCGATGCCCGGACGATCAATCTCGTCGGTTTTGGGGACAGTTTGATGGCGGGCTATCAGCTGCCGCCCGGCGATGGCTTTCCCGAGAAGCTGCAGGCGGCCTTGAAGGCTAAGGGGCTCGACGTCACCATTGCCAATGCCGGGGTCTCCGGCGACACGACGACAGCAGGCCTTGCGCGCATCGACTGGTCGGTGCCCGACGGCACCGATGGCGTCATTCTCGAGCTTGGCGCCAATGATGCGTTGCGCGGCATCCCGCCGGAGGAGAGCGAGAAGAATCTCGATCAAATGATTACCCGGCTAAAGGAGCGTGGGATTGGCGTGCTGCTCGCCGGTATTATAGCGCCGCCGAACATGGGGGCGGATTATGCCGCACGATTCAACCCGATCTATCAGAAACTCTCGGAAAAACATAAGCTTCCACTCTATGCCTTCTTCCTCGACGGCGTCGCGCTGGAGGCGGACTTGAAGCTCGAAGACGGCATGCATCCAAATGCGAGAGGTGTCGACGTCATGGTCGAAAAGATGGAACCTGCTGTCACAAATTTCGTCGAAACGATTTCTTCTGTGAAGAAATAGGGGCTTGCGCGGTTGTTGATTGCGTGATTCCGTGTGAGCACCTGCAAAAGATTCGGGGAGTGCTCGTGATGCCGAGACTGTTTACCGCCCTCGAAATTCCGCGCAATGCGGCGATGAGTCTTTCATTGCTGCGCGGTGGCCTCCCCGGAGCACGATGGATCGATGTGGAGAATTACCACATCACCCTGCGCTTCATCGGTGATGTCGACGGCCGCACGGCCGATGAAATCGTTGAACGCCTCGACCGGATTGACCGGCCGGAATTCCAGTTCCGGCTCGAAGGCATCGGTTCCTTCGGATCGAAGAAACCGCATTCGGTCTGGGCCGGCGTCTCGCAATCGCCAGAAATGTATGCCCTGCAAGGCGAGATCGAGCGCATCTGCCAGCGTATCGGCCTGCCGCCGGATCCCCGCAAATTCATGCCGCATGTGACGCTGGCGCGGCTCAAATCCTCGCGGCTCGACGATGTCGTGCAATATCTGGCGGGGCGCGGCAACTTCCACACCACAACCTTCACCGCACCGCGCTTCGTGCTGCTTTCGTCGCGCGAATCGGTTGGTGGTGGGCCTTACCTGACCGAGGAAGTGTTCCCGCTGCACGAGGCGCGCTCGACGCCCAGCGTTTCGAGCAGGCTGCAGCAGCCGGTCAAGAGCCTGGTGTAGACCAGCTCGAAACCGCCCGGGCCGCCATAATAGGGATCGGGAATATCCTCTCCCGTTCCCAGCGCCGTGTCACCGAAAAGGTGGATATTCGCCCCATGCGGCGCGCTCTTTTCGAGCGCCGCCAGGTTGTCGCGGTCCATGGCGAGGATCAGATCGAAATCCTTGAAATCCCTCGGTTGGACGCGGCGGGCGCGCTGTCTCGATATGTCTATGCCATGGCCTTTCGCGATGGCGATCGAACGCCGGTCGGGCGGCTCGCCTTCATGCCAGCCACCGGTGCCGGCGGAATCGATCGTAAAATCGCCGGTCAACCCCGCCTCGGCGACGAGATGGCCAAAAATTCCCTCCGCGAGCGGAGAACGGCATATATTGCCCATGCAAACGAAGAGGATGTTGATGCGTTTCATCGGTAACCTGTCGGACAGAGAAGAGGACCATGGCATGAAAATGGAAAAACTGGAACGGACGGCGGCCGAGGCGCAGCTGACCGAGCTTTCGGGCTGGGTGCTCAATGATGCGGCTTCTTCGATATCGAAGACGTTCAAGTTCGCAAATTTCGTCGAGGCTTTCGGCTTCATGACGCAGGCAGCACTTGCGGCCGAGAAGCTCAACCACCATCCCGAATGGTTCAACGTCTATTCCAGGGTGGATGTGACGCTGAACACGCATGATGCCGGCGGGCTGACGGAACTGGATTTCAAGCTCGCCAAAGCAATGGAGAAGGCTGCGGCGCGACGTGTCGTTTGAATATGGGGCCGATTGAAAGGGGCCGATTGAAAGACTGGGCGCCGTCACCATATGTTCGCATGGACAAAAGGGATGCAGGGATGGACGAGGTCAAATTCGGCGAAATCCTCTTGCCGGGCGACGAGGACACCCAAAGCCGGCGCGAGAAGACCGTCAAGCAGAAATTCTGGCCGACGTTCCGACGGGCGGTGCGACAGATCCCGTTCTCGCGCGATGTGGTCGCCGGTTTCTATTGCGCGCTCGATCCGCAGACGCCGACAAAGGTGCGCGGCGTGCTGCTCGCGGCACTCGCCTATTTTGTCATGCCGATCGACATGATCCCGGATATTTTCGCCGTCATCGGCTTTTCCGACGACATTGCCGTGCTCTCGGCCGCCTTCGCCATGGTGCGCGGCCATATCCGGCCGGGCCACTACGAAGCAGCCGACCGCGTTCTCGCCGACCGGCCGGAAGAAGCGATGAAGACGATTTAAAGCGCGTCGAATCGAGCCGGGATGTGACACGCTTGTTTCATGCGTGTCGTCATCTCAAAACCGCTGCGCCCGTCTGGGCGACATTGCATCAGGCGATTTCGCGTTCCAGCACCTTGCGGAGCTTGCCGAAGGCAAGCCGGATGCGCGACTTCACCGTGCCGAGCGGCAGCCCGGTCGATTCGGCGATCTCCGAATGCGATTGACCGAGGAAGAAGGCGGCGCGCAGCATGTCGCGCTGTTCCTCCGGCAGTTGACCGACGGCGGCGCGTATCTTGGCGTCGCGATCGTCATTGGCGATGAGTTCTTCCGCGCCGATATCGGCCGGCGGCTGCAGGGCCGGATCAGTCTCATCGAAGATGCGGGTATTGGCGCGGCGTTGCATGTCGATGCGGCGATTGCGGGCAATGCGGAAAAGCCAGGTCGAAAGTGAAGATCGCGTGGCATCATAGAGGTCTGCCTTGTGCCAGAGCACGATCATGATCTCCTGGACCAGTTCCTCGGCCTCGCCTGATGTCATCCTCTGGCGCATCAGCCAGGCCTTCAGGCGGGGTGCGAAATAGTCGAACAGGATGGAAAAGGCCTGCTGGTCGCGATCGTTCGCGACGGCCTTCGCGAGGGCAGCGAAACGCTGTCTTTCCTCGGCATCCATATCCCCTCACCAGCCCCCTGCGGCAACAATTTCGTCCCGGATTTCCAAGTCTTAATGAGGTACAACGGATTTGGGAAAGGTCAAACTCTTGCCTGAATCTTTGTGTCTTAAATTCAGCCGAACGGACGATCAGTGCCATTGGGGCACGGTGTCGCGGTCGATACCGTCAAAGGGGCGAAAATTGACACTCGAGCTGAAATGACACAGGCAGATACAAATCGCAGCTATTGTTGACCATTTGGTAACCTGAATTAAGTCAAAATAAAGCAGATCGTGATTATGCGGCGCCCGCTATGATCGCTTCGGGCCTTGAATCGCAAGAACCGGCAGGAATCCATGTTTGTAAAAAGTATCGTATCCGCTCTCGCACTCACCCTTGTTATGGCCGGAGTTGCGGAAGCGCAGCAGGCCGCGCCGAACCGCATCCAGCAGTTCCAGGCATGGGGCGCCTACTCCTACAAGTCGGGCAGCAGCACCGTCTGCTACGTGCTTTCCGTTCCGACGGCAAAGCAGCCGGCAAGCGTCGACCACGGCGACAATTTCTTCATCGTCTCGCAGCGTCCGGGCCAGAACATTTCCTACGAGCCGCAGGCGATGATGGGCTACACGGTCAAGGAAAATTCGAAGATCAACGTCGTCATCGACAACAAGACCTTCGTGATGTTCACCAAGGACAAGGCTGGCTGGGTCGAGAATGCTGCCCAGGAGCCGGCCCTCGTCGCGGCGATGAAGACCGGTCATTCGATGACGGTCAATGCCGTTTCGCGCAAGGGCACGGGCACCTCCTACAGCTATTCGCTCTCGGGCATCTCGGCTGCCCTGAAGCAGATCGAAACCTGCAAGTAGGCGGTCCTTCCGGCCGCAGAATTTCAAGGGCCGGCCTTGCGCCGGCTCTTCTCGTTTCCATCTAAAGCGCGACGCGGTCTTTCAGATCCGCCTGCCGCGCTTTAGGAGTTTGGTTTGAGCGTGCCGTAATCGCAAAACCGCCGCGTGTTTTTGCGCGACATGCTTGATAGTGACGCGCGGGCAAAATGATGGTAAAGCCGGCGCCAACAGCGGACAGATCGCGATAACAGTCGCCGTTCCGCCATTCAATTTCTGCCGATGTGCCGTCATGCGCCCGCAAGTCTTCCGGCTTACCCCCTGAAGCGCGCGGGCTCGCAGAGCCGGCACATGTTCGAATTCGGGATAAATGCCTATGTCCGTCATGGATGCGATCGTTGTCACCAAGCCGCAGGCGCGCACGTCCGCCAACATCGAGAAACCCTCATTGATCGGCCTGTCGCGTGAGGAGATGGGGGCGGCACTCCGGGAAAAGGGTGTGGCCGAGAAGCAGATCAAGATGCGCGTCTCGCAGCTCTGGAACTGGATCTATGTGCGCGGCGTCTCCGACTTCGACCATATGACGAATGTCGCCAAGGACATGCGGGAGATGCTGAAGCAGCATTTCACCATCGCACGTCCCGAGATCGTCGAGGAGCAGGTCTCCAACGACGGCACGCGCAAATGGCTGCTGCGCTTCCCGCCGCGGGGCGCCGGGCGTCCCGTCGAGATCGAGGCCGTCTACATTCCGGAAGAGGGCCGCGGCACGCTCTGTATCTCAAGCCAGGTCGGCTGCACGCTCACCTGTTCCTTCTGTCATACCGGGACGCAGCGTCTGGTGCGCAACCTGACGGCGGAGGAAATTCTTTCGCAGCTGCTGCTTGCCCGCGACCGACTTGGCGATTTCCCGGACCGCGAAGCGCCGCAGGGTACGATCATGCCTGCCGAGGGCCGCAAGGTCAGCAACATCGTCATGATGGGCATGGGTGAGCCGCTTTATAACTTCGATGCCGTCAAGCAGGCATTGCTGATCGCCACGGATGGTGACGGCCTGTCGCTGTCCAGGCGCCGCGTGACGCTTTCCACCTCCGGTGTCGTGCCGGAGATCTTCCGCACTGGCGAGGAAATCGGCGTCATGCTGGCGATTTCGCTGCATGCGGTGCGCGACGATCTGCGCGACATTCTCGTGCCGATCAACAAGAAGTACCCGCTGAAGGAACTGATCGAGGCCTGCCGGACCTATCCGGGCCTTTCGAACGCGCGGCGCATCACCTTCGAATATGTGATGCTGAAGGATGTCAATGACAGCCTGGAAGACGCCAAGGGGCTGATCAAGCTCCTGAAGGGCGTGCCGGCGAAGATCAACCTCATTCCGTTCAATCCCTGGCCCGGCACCAATTACCAGTGTTCCGACTGGGAGCAGATCGAGAAGTTCGCCGATTTCATCAATTCGGCGGGGTATGCTTCGCCGATCCGCACGCCGCGCGGCCGCGACATTCTTGCCGCCTGCGGCCAGCTGAAATCGGAATCCGAACGCATGCGCAAGACCGAACGTCTGGCCTTCGAGGCGATGATGATCGCCAATCACGGCGCCGACGACTGATCAGCAAGTTTGATCCTCGCTACAATTCTCCGCGATTGATTTCAGGGGGTGCTTTTCCTAAAAGTGGCGCCAAAATCATTCAGGAGGATCCCCATGCGCCCGATTTTGCTCGCTCTTGCCGCCAGTTTGGCCCTTTCCCTGCCCGCAAAGGCCGATGACGTCACCGTCGCCGTGACGGCGATCGTCGAACATCCGGCGCTCGATGCGGCGCGCAAGGGCGTTCTCGATGCGCTGACGGCCGCCGGCTATAAAGAGGGCGAGAACCTGAAATTCGTCTTCGAGTCGGCGCAGGGCAATCCGGCGACGGCAGCCCAGATCGCCCGCCAGTTCGCCGGCGACGAGCCCAATGTCATCGTGCCGATCTCGACGCCCTCGGCCCAGGCCGTCGTCTCCTCGACGCGTGACATTCCCGTCGTCTTCACGGCCGTCTCCGATCCGCTTGGCGCCCAACTGGTCAAGAACATGGACAAGCCCGGCGGCAATGTCACCGGCCTTTCCGACATGTCGCCGGTCGCCGAGCACATAGCGCTGATCAAGGAAATCCTGCCTGATGTGAAAACCATCGGCTATCTCTACAATTCCGGCGAGGCGAATTCCGTTTCGCTGCTCGCCGTGCTGAAGGCTGAAGCCGAAAAGGCTGGCCTGAAGGTGGTCGAATCGGCTGCCACCAAGTCGGCCGAGGTCCAGGGTGCGGCACGCGCGCTCGTCGGCCGCGCCGATGCGATCTACATTCCGACCGACAACACGATCATCTCCGCGCTCGAAGGCGCCGTCGCGGTTGCCGAGGAGAGCAAGCTGCCACTCTTTACCGCTGACACGGATTCGGTTTCGCGCGGTTCGATCGCCGCCCTCGGCTTCAACTATTATGATGTCGGCAAGCAGACCGGCGACATCGTCGTGCGCGTACTGAAGGGCGAGAACCCGGGCGACATCGCTGTCAAGACTGCCGCCGGCAGCGACCTCGTCGTCAACAAGGCTGCGGCCGAGAAGATGGGCGTCACCCTGCCGCAAAGCGTGCTTTCCCGCGCTACCAAAGTCATCGAATAGTCGGCCGGTACGTCTAGCGCCTTCGCCGTATTCAGCCGCTCTCGTTTGCACGGGAGCGGTTGTTTGTATTAAAAGGCTCCGTTTCGCGACGGGCGGAACGGACACAAAAAGGGGCTGAAAGCCTTGAGCCAAATCGCATTCTGGGGGGCCGTCGAGCTCGGCCTAGTCTATTCTTTCGTCGCCCTTGGGGTCTATCTCGCCTTTCGAGTTCTCGATTTTCCCGACCTGACCGTCGACGGCTCCTTTCCGCTTGGCGCGGCGGTGACAGCCGTGCTGATCATTGCCGGCGTCAACGCCTGGCTTGCGGCTCTGATCGCCATGGCAGCCGGTGCGGCTGCGGGCATGGTGACGGCGCTGCTCAACGTGCGCTTCAAGATCCTCAATTTGCTCGCCTCGATCCTGACGATGATCGCGCTGTTTTCCGTCAATCTGAGAGTGATGGGCAAACCCAATGTCGCCCTCATCAATGCCGACACGATGATCAGCCCGTTCTTCGGCCATGGCCTTCGCGATTTCTACGTGCGGCCGCTCTTCGTCGGTATTCTGGTCGTCATTGCGCTCATCCTGGTCTGGCGTTTCCTGGAAAGTGATGCGGGACTGGCAATGCGGGCGACCGGCGCCAATGCAAGGATGGCGCGGGCCCAGGGCGTCGATACCAGCCGGCAGATTTATCTCGGCATGGCGATCTCGAATGCGCTGGTGGCGCTCGGCGGCGCCCTGTTTGCCCAGACGAACGGCTTTGCCGACGTCACCTCAGGCGTCGGCACGATCGTCGTCGGCCTCGCTGCCGTTATCATCGGCGAGACGTTGCTCGGGCGGCGCGGTCTGCTGATCGCGTTGATCGGCTGTGTGCTCGGCTCGATCCTCTATCGCATCGCGATCCAGCTGGCGCTTTCGAGCGACGTCATCGGTCTGCAGGCGTCCGATCTCAATTTCGTCACCGCCGTGCTGGTGACCGTGGCGCTCATCCTTCCCCGTTTGCGTGGAGGTGCCGCGTCGTGATCAACCTCAAGAACATCAAGGTCGTCTTCGGGCGCGGCACGCCGCTGCAGAAGCAGGCGCTCTCGGGTGTCAGCCTGACGATCGAGGAAGGCTCCTTCGTTACCGTCATCGGCTCGAACGGCGCCGGCAAATCGACGCTGCTCGGCGTGCTCGCCGGCGATGTGCTGGCAAGCGAGGGGCAGGTGCTGATCGGCAATGCCGACGTGACCCGCAAGACGACGGCGGCGCGCGCCGGACTTGTCGCCCGGATCTTTCAGGATCCGCTGACCGGAAGCTGCGGTGCCTTGTCGATCGAGGAGAACCTGGCGCTTGCGGCGCGGCGCGGCGAGCGGCGCAGGCTTGTTTCGGCGCTTGGCGCAAAACGGCGCGAGCATTTTCGCGAGAGGATCGCCGAGCTCAATCTCGGGCTCGAGAACCGCATGAAGGACCGCATGGACCTGCTGTCCGGCGGCCAGCGGCAGGCGGTCTCGCTTGTCATGGCGACGCTGGCGGGCTCGGAAGTGCTGCTGCTCGACGAACATACGGCCGCTCTCGACCCCGGCATGGCAGAATTTATCATGGGCCTGACCCAGAAAATCGTTTCCGAGCGCAAGCTGACGACGCTGATGGTGACGCATTCGATGCGCCAGGCGCTCGATTATGGCCACCGGACGGTGATGCTGCATGGCGGCGAGATCGTGCTCGATGTCGCCGGCGACAGCCGCAAGACATTGCAGGTCGAGGATCTGATCGCGATGTTCCGCAAGATGCGCGGGCAAACGCTGGATGATGACGCCCTGCTGATAGGTTGACGCCGACAGCGTGCTGATCGGCTAGGCCGACAGCGGGCTGATCGGGTAAACCGACAGCGGGCGGACCGATTAAATGGCTGCGGGCTATTTCGCCTGGGTGAGCAGGATCTTCGCGGCGAAGACCGAGAAGACGCCGGCGAAGGTGTAGTCCATGCCGCGCAGCACTTTCTTGTTGTTCTGCAGCCAGGAGGCCAGCCAGTCGGCGGCAAAGACGACGCTGGCATTGACCGGCATGCCGATCAGGATGAAGCAGAAGCCGAGAAAGAGCAGCTTTTGGGTGACGGCTGGATCGCCGGCGCTGACGAATTGCGGCAGGAAGGTCATGAAGAAGATGATGACCTTGGGGTTCAGAAGATTGACCCAGAAGCCCGACGAGATGTTCGAAAGTGGCGTGCCCTTCTGCTCCTCGACCTTGGCGACGGTGAGCTTCGAACCGAAGCGGATCGCCTGCACCGCCAGCCAGAGCAGATAGGCAGCACCCCCGGTCTTCAGGATCAGGAAGGCGGTCGGCGAGGCGGTGATCAGCGCCGAAATGCCGAAAGCGACCAGCATGGTGTGGACGACGATGCCGAGGCTGGTGCCGACGACAACGAAGAGAGCCGCCTTTTTGCCCTGGGCCAGCGCGCGGCTGATCGACAGCGTCATGTCGGGGCCTGGGGTCGCCGCGAGCAGCAGCGTCGCGGCGGCAAAGGCGAGAAGGGTCGGCAGGCTCGGCAGGAAATCCATGACACACTCTGAAAGCCGGAAAAGGATCTGGGGATCTCTTACCCAGCTTTCAGAAAATTACCAATCAAACCTTCTGATGGTGCCGATTACTTCTGGTCGAGGAAGGCCTTGAACTTGTCGGCGAAGTCCTTGTGCCAGCGTGACAGCGGCGGGCGGTTCTCGATGATATCGCCGGCCGCCCAGGCCATCCGGCGTTCGTCGACCGGACGCGCCACATCATTGTCGGGGCAGAGAATATAGAAATCGCCGCGTTCGAGGCTTTCGACCATGAAATCGACGGTCTGTTCCGGCGTCCAGGCGGCAGCCGGTTTTTCCGCGCGGTCGCCCTTGGTGAGGCCGGTGAAGACGAAGCCGGGGATCAGAAGATGGGCGGAGATCTTTCCGCCTTCGGTGTTGCGAAGCTCATGCTGCAACGCTTCGGTGAAGACTTTCACACCAGCCTTGGAGATGTTGTAGGCGGGATTGCCGGGCGGTGTGGTGATGCCCTGCTTGGAGCCGGTGTTGATGATCAGGCCGGGCTCGCCGTGCGACAGCATCTTCGGGCCGAAGGTGCGCGTGCCGTTGATCACGCCCATCAGGTTGACGGCGAAGATATGGTCCCAGTTCGCCTGCGGGCTGAAGATCGAGGTTTCCGGGCCGATGCCGGCATTGTTCATCAGCACGTGCACACGGCCGAAACGCTGGAGTACGGCGCGCTCGAGCGCCTCCAGGGATTCCTTGACTGCGACGTCGGTCTCGACCGCCATCACATTTTCCTCGCCGGCAATGGCCTTGAGTTCATTGGCGGCGTCGGCCAGCCGATCGCCGCCGAGATCGGCGATGGCGACGCTCATGCCGCGTCCGGCGAAATATTTCGCCGCGGCAAGACCGATGCCGGAGGCGCCGCCGGTGATGACGGCAACATTGGACTTCTTGAAAATGTCTTGAATATTCGTCACGGGGCAGCCTCTCCTCGAGCATTTGCGGACGCTGGCGAATATGGGCTCCGCTTTCGCGCTGTCAAACGGTATCGGCACTATCAGCGTCGCACTTGGTCTTGCGTCACGCGCCAATCTCGCTAAAAGTGCCGCGACACCGGGTTTTCGCCGGCCTTTTATGCAACGGACCTCATCATCATGGCATCATACAAAGACGTGAAGAAAGTCGTTCTCGCCTATTCCGGCGGCCTCGACACCTCGATCATCCTGAAGTGGCTGCAGACGGAGCTCGGCGCCGAAGTCGTCACCTTCACCGCCGATCTCGGCCAGGGCGAAGAGCTGGAACCGGCGCGCAAGAAGGCCGAGATGCTCGGCATCAAGGAGATCTACATCGAGGATGTGCGCGAAGAATTCGTGCGCGATTTCGTCTTCCCGATGTTCCGTGCCAATGCCGTCTACGAAGGCGTCTACCTGCTCGGCACCTCGATCGCCCGGCCCCTGATTTCCAAGCATCTGATCGATATCGCCCGCAAGACGGGTGCGGATGCGATCGCCCATGGCGCGACCGGCAAGGGCAACGACCAGGTCCGTTTCGAACTGTCGGCCTATGCCCTGAACCCCGACATCAAGATCATCGCGCCGTGGCGCGATTGGGCGTTCAAGAGCCGCACCGATCTGCTGGCCTTTGCCGAGCAGCATCAGATCCCGGTTGCCAAGGACAAAAAGGGCGAGGCGCCGTTCTCCGTCGACGCCAACCTTCTGCATTCCTCTTCCGAGGGCAAGGTTCTTGAGGACCCTTCGCAGGAAGCGCCTGAATATGTGCATATGCGCACCATTTCGCCTGAGGCCGCACCCGACAAGGCAACGACCATCAAGGTCGGCTTCGAGAGAGGTGACGCGGTTTCGATCAACGGCGTGCGCATGAGCCCGGCGACGCTGCTCGCGACACTCAACAATTACGGCCGCGACAACGGCATCGGCCGTCTCGACCTCGTCGAGAACCGCTTTGTCGGCATGAAGTCGCGCGGCGTCTACGAAACTCCAGGCGGCACCATCCTGCTCTCGGCGCATCGCGCCATCGAATCGATCACCCTCGATCGCGGTGCCGCCCATCTCAAGGACGAGATCATGCCGCGCTACGCCGAGCTGATCTATTACGGCTTCTGGTTCTCGCCGGAGCGCGAGATGCTGCAGGCGCTGATCGACAAGAGCCAGGAGCATGTCGAAGGCGAAGTGACCCTGAAGCTCTACAAGGGCAATGTCATGGTCATCGGCCGCGAAAGCGAAAAGTCGCTCTATTCCGACAAGCTCGTCACCTTCGAGGACGATCAGGGCGCCTACGACCAGAAGGATGCGGCCGGCTTCATCAAGCTCAATGCGCTGCGCCTGCGCACGCTCGCCAAGCGCAACCTCGTGAAATAATCACGGTTCACCTTCGAACCGGATATCAGCCCGCCGGCATTGCCGCGCGGGCTCTTTTATTGCTCCGCGATTCACGCGGCGACTGCATCCACATGCAGCCTGACATCACCGCGACGCGGTCCCCAGCTTTCGGCCCAGAGCGGCAAGCCGACAAGATTGGCTATGCGCGATGCCGCTTTGGCAGGGTCTAGCCGCATTCCCTCTCCGTTATCCGTCACGGCAAAGCCATCGTCCGCCTGATCGAGACAAGTCACTGCCAGCCCGGCTTTGACGGCGATACCGCCGCGGTCCAATGCCAGATCGTGTGCAATGGCCTCGCGCAACACGCCGAGATCGAGCGGGGCGAGCCTTAAGGTACCCTGCCACTCGTTTGGCGCATTGGTGGGATCTGCGACATTGATGCCGGGGAGCGCGGAAACTTCGCCCTTGAGGGGCCCTGCACCATGCCGGGTGGTGTAGCAGCGCGTCGCATATGTTGCGTCCAGCTCTGTGATACCGGCCTCGACGGCGATAGCGAGCATGTTCGCGAGCCCGGTATTCGAACGGGTGACGTGTGGAAAGGCGCCACTATCCTGATCGAGCAGCAAACCTTGGGCGGCCTCGAAGATGATGGTGCCGCGTTCGCACAGCCGTCGGTCGGGCCAGAGCGTGACGCGGTCGAGATAGGCGGCGCAATCGGCCTCGAAGTGGCCGATGGTGATGTCGTCGGCCAGCGCGGTGGCGAGTTCTGCGGGCAAGGCGGTGATGCCCAGCGCGGCAAGCCGGACTGGTACCCAGGCGTCGCGGATGGAGACAAGGCGGGCGCGCAGATCGGGACTGAACAGATCCTTCGTCGAGAGGGCGAATTCCGGGCGCAGATTGCGCTCGATGGTCTCGCCGAAGCCGAGGCCGCAACTGCCGTGGCGGGCGGTGCCGCGTGCCAGCTCCAAGGCCTGGTTGATGATGACGTCGAACGGCGTCGTTACCAAGGCACGTGGATCGCTGCTGATCTTCGGCGTCACACCAAGCTGGCCGAGGGCCGCCAGCTCGTCGAGCAGCAGCATCGGATGGGCGACGAAGAAACGGCTGAAATGTGTGGCCGCCCCGGCAAAGCTGCCGGAGCCGACATGATGAAAGACATGGCGGGCGCCCGCGGCACCAACCACGGTGTGGCCGGCTTGGGCGCCGCCATTGCTGCGAACCACCACGGCCCCCGGCGTGGCCGCGGCAAGGCAATCGACCATCAGTCCTTTGCCTTCATCGCCATAAAGCGCGCCGATCACGGCCTGTGCTTGGGTACTCATCATGCTGCTCCTCAAGATGGCGCCCAGAGCCATCGCCCCGGGCTTTGGAAGGTCTGGCTTAGAAGAAGGGCAGCAGGCGCCGCTTCGGACGAATGCCGATGGCCTTGGCGACGGCTGCCGCTGCCGCACCGGGCCAGCTTGCGGCCACGTCGCCCGGATCCCGACCCTCGGTGATCTCGATGATCGAAACCACCAGTTCAGCAATGCGTCTGTGATCATCGAGCACGAAAGTGCGGCCAGGTAGCAATGGCTGCCAGCTCTCGAGCACCCGGTCGAGCCTCGTGGCCGCATAGCCCTCGCGGATGACGATGTGGAAGACCTCGTAGGACCTCTGCGCCATCGCAAGGCATTCCCGGGCGCTTAGACCGCGCGGCGGTTCGATGCCAAAGATGCGCGCGATCTGGTGGGCGGCCAGGCCGTTGTGAACCGGTTCGTCGCCAATGGTGAAGAGATAGCCCTTGCGGCCGCGCTTTTCGAAGGCATCGGTCGAGGTCTTGAGGGCCGCCAGAAGGTGGGCGGCGCTGTAGCTCTCGCCATCATTGCCACCGCCGTTGCCTTCCAGCCACAAGGCGCGGATCTGGCTGGCAAGCGAGATATCGGCCTCGAACTGGGTGGCCTGCAGAGGGGCCGCATCGGTAAACGCATCTCCGACCGCTGCCACCATGATATGTGGATCGGACACCGGGCGGCGGTCGTAGATCTCCGATGTCAGGGTGATGAGCCCGCCGCGCATGAGCTCATGAGCGATCATGCCCATCGAGCCAGTTACATCCGAGGCTAGAATAATCGGGGTCGATTGCGGATTGTAGGCGCTGTCGCGGCTCTCGCGGGTGGAAAAACGCGCCGGATCGAACTGCGGATCGATGCCGGTGGCACCGAATACCTCGGACCGGCTGCGGCCATCCACATGGCGCGCATTGTAGGCGGCCCAGTCGCCCGTGCTGAAACGTCCCATACCCATGGCATCACTCCTTTGCTTATTGCCTGGCGATCGGCTCCGGTGTCACCCGCCGCCTCGTTGATCATGATATAAACTTGCAAAGTGCATTTTGCAAGTTGCTATTTGCAAATTGTTATTTTTTCGGTCGGCCGCTATGAGGACCAGGACAACACTGGCCGGGAGGATGCTGATGGCAGAGGATGAATTTGCACGGCCGATCGTGACAGTCGACATCGTTTTGCTGACGCTGCACGAAGGACGATTGTGTGTCGCGTTGCTGCCGCGGTCCGCCGAGCCGTTTGCCGGCGTTCCGGCGCTGATTGGCGGCTATGTGCATACGGACGAGGATGTCGATGCGGAGGCAGCCGTGCGGCGCATCCTCAAGGCCAAGGCAGGGCTCGAGGGCATATTCTTCGAACAGCTCGGAACCTTCGCTTCGGCGCGGCGCGACCCCCGCGACTGGTCGGTATCGATTGCGTATTTTGCATTGGTCCCACAGGGAGCACTGGCTGGCGGCACAAGCCCTCTCGAATTGCGGCCGGCCGAGGCTGCAGGCGAACTGCCCTTCGACCACAATGGGATCGTCACCGCCGCGCTGGAGCGGTTGCGCGGCAAGGGCGCATACTCGACCATTCCCGCGAGGCTGCTTCCAGAGGTCTTCACAATGTCGGAACTGCAGGCAATCTATGAAATGGTCATGGGTGAACGGCTGGATCAAAGTGCCTTTCGCCGCAAGATCAACGATCTCGATCTGCTCGAAACGGTCGAGGGCGAAAAGCGGCAGACTGAGCGGGCCCGGCGACCGACGACACTCTATCGGTTGAAGACGCCAGTTGCTGTGTTCGATCGAAGAATTTGAGTGCATCGGCTGCCCCTTTCTCATCGAATGGGTGGCGGACTGCACGGCGAAACATCTGCTGTGGGAGAGACGTTGCCGCGATTGCATCTCCCTTTCGTGGCCACGTAGCCACCCTTGACGGATGGCCGTGATCGCTTAGTCTGCGGTCATCATCTTCCGGAGCATTTCCATGACGCAGTCTTTGCTCTTCGGCGCCTTTCTGGCGGCGCTCTTCTACGTGCTCATTCCAGGACCTGCCTTCCTGCAGCTGCTCGGCATCGGCGCCGGGCAGGGCCGCAAGGCCGGCGCTTTCTTCATGATGGGGCATCTGGTCGGGGATCTTATCTGGTCGTCGCTGGCGCTGATTGCGATCGTCGGCGCAAAGACGATCGGAACCTTCGTCTTCGACCTGCTCGGCCTTGCCTGCGGTTTCTACCTTGCCTGGATCGGCTGGAGCGCCGTCAATGCCAAGCCGAAAGCGGAAGGGCAGGCGCTTGTTGTGGTCGAGCGGCCGTTTCGCCGCGGTCTGATTTTCGGCGTCACCAATCCGAAGGGTTATCCGGTGGCGCTCGCCACCTTCACCGCACTGGTTGCAGGCTCGGCCGGCGCGCTCGATTTCGAGGCGCTGCCGGTGCTGCTCGGCGTGTCCTTCGTCGGTTT
The DNA here is from genome assembly GCF_056406515.1 of Rhizobium sp. P1_B8. Lineage (NCBI taxonomy): Bacteria > Pseudomonadati > Pseudomonadota > Alphaproteobacteria > Hyphomicrobiales > Rhizobiaceae > Rhizobium > Rhizobium sp. P1_B8. The sequence goes on from NZ_JBFTZZ010000007.1 coordinate 90,432, forward strand.
CGTGACTGCCGACATCATCCTGATCGGCATCATCGGCGCCGGTACGGTGCGGCGCTTCTATCGCGCCCATGAGCGGTTGATCGTGCGCTGCTCCGGCGTGCTCTTCATGGGATTTGCCGCCCAGGCGCTCTGGCACGCAACGCCCGGCTTGCTCGGCTGGCGCAAGGCCTGATTAAAGCGCGTCGCGCTAAACTTGAATCATGCGACGCGCTTGTCTTTGTTGTTATGCATGTCGCTATCCTAAAACCGCTGCGCACTTTTCGGCATCATGCTCCGATCAGCCATCGAGGAAATTGACGATCGATTTTAGCGTCTGGACCTCGTTAGCATCGCCGATCGACATGGCGACCTGCAGCTGGTTCTTGTAATAATCGAGGAAATTGAAGCTGGTGCCGTCGGTGACGCTGGAGAGATCGATGACGTTGCCGAGTGGATCGATCGCATGCATCGGCAGCGGTTCGGAGATCGCGGCGTAGGTATTCTGATCGATCAGGCCGCTGTCGAAGCTCTGGCGTGCGTAATTGCGCAGCTCTCCAGGGCTGACCGCGGTGAAATCCGGGCCTTCGCCAACTTCGTCTTCGATCTGGAACGAGGCCGGGGCGACAGCTCTGGTCTCGATTTCAATATCAGAGGTCTTCGAACTTTTTGCGTTATTAGGATTGTTTTTAAAAAGCAAACTCTGAGAAGACCGCACAGAAAAAATTTCCATGGCGCATGTCCCCTTACAAGAAGAACATCGGAAAACTAGCGCCTGCGCGTGATTCGCGTCAATCGTTAACGATTGGTTAATTTTCACGTATCAATTGTTGTCCACGAGATTTGACGGACGTCCATCAGATTGGCAGACGGGGCAAAAGGCCCTACCCGGCAACATACCAATTTCACGACGGCTCTCCTATATTGACGATCCATCTGCATGCCAAAAGGAATTCTCCGATGCCTTCTCCACATGATTTCAATCCGGCGCTGGTGACCTGGGACGGTCTTCACGGCCTGCCGCGTTTCGATGCCCTGGATGACGGTGATTTTGCCGCCGCCTTCGAGGCCGCACTTGCCGCGCATGAAAGGGAAATCGACGAAATTGCCGGAAACGGCGATGCGCCGACATTCGCCAATACGGTCGTGGCGCTGGAGATTGCCGGCGACGCACTGTCGCGCGTTTCGGCGCTGTTCTGGAACAAAGCAGGCGCGCATACCAATGATGTGATCCAGGCGCTGGAGCGGGAGATCTCGCCGAAGATGTCGCGCCACTATTCGAAGATCGGGATGAATGCGGCGCTTTTTGCCCGTATCGACACGCTCTGGGAGAATCGCGAGACGCTTGGCCTGACGCTCGAACAGACACGCGTGCTGGAACGCCATTGGAAAGGCTTCGTCAAATCGGGCGCCAAGCTTGACAAGGCCGAGCAGGAAAAACTCGCCGCGATCAATGAAAAGCTTGCCGGCCTCGGGACGCAATTCGGCCAGAACGTGCTGGCCGACGAGAAAGCCTGGGCACTGGTCCTTTCGGACAGCGCCGAGCTCGAGGGTCTGCCGGAATTCCTTCGTGACGCGATGGCGGCGGCAGCGCGCGAACGCGGCGAAGAGGGCAAATATGCGGTGACGCTGTCACGCTCGATCATCGAGCCGTTCCTGACCTTTTCGGAGCGCCGCGATCTGCGCGAGCAGGCTTTCAAGGCATGGGTGGCGCGCGGCGAAAATGACGGGGAGACGGACAACCGCGCGGTCATCAGGGAAACGCTGGCGCTGCGCCATCAGGTCGCGACGCTGCTTGGCTACGGCAATTTCGCCGAGCTGAAGCTCGACAACACGATGGCGAAGACGGCGGATGCGGTGAACGGGCTGCTGAGGGCTGTCTGGGCGCGGGCGGTGAAACGCGCAGGCGAGGAGGAGGTCGATATCGCTGCACTGATCGCCGAGGAAGGCCGGAACCACGAGGTGATGCCCTGGGACTGGCGCCACTATGCCGAAAAGATCCGCGCACGGAAGTTCGATTTCTCCGAAGCCGAGCTCAAGCCTTATCTGCAGCTCGAGAAGATCATCGAAGCCTGCTTCGACGTGGCCGGCCGGCTGTTCGGCATCCGCGCCGTCGAGAAGAAGGGCGTGGCCGCCTATCACCCGGATGTCAGGGTGTTCGAAATCAGGGACCGCGAGGACAAGCTCGTCGCCCTGTTCCTCGGCGATTATTTCGCCCGCAGCTCGAAACGCTCCGGCGCCTGGATGAGCTCGCTGCAATCGCAGCACAGGCTGGAACTGAAGGATGGCCGCCACGGCGAATTGCCGATCATCTACAATGTCTGCAACTTCGCCAAGCCGGCGGAAGGCAAGCCGGCGCTGCTGTCGCTCGATGATGCCCGCACGCTGTTTCACGAATTCGGCCATGCGCTGCACGGCATGCTTTCTAATGTCACCTATCCCTCGGTTTCGGGCACCGGCGTTTCGCGCGATTTCGTCGAGCTGCCGTCGCAGCTCTACGAGCACTGGCTGACGGTGCCCGCTATTCTGAAGCGCTATGCCGTGCATGTCGAAACCGGCGAGCCGATGCCGCAGGCCCTGCTCGACAAGGTGCTGGCAGCGCGCACTTTCAATGCCGGCTTCAATACGGTCGAGTTCACCTCGTCGGCGCTGGTCGACATGGCGTTTCACACGAGAACGACCGTCGAGGACCCGATGGCGGTGCAAGGTGAGGTGCTGGCCGAGATCGGCATGCCGAAGTCGATCGTCATGCGCCATGCGACGCCGCACTTCCAACACATCTTTTCAGGCGGTTATTCGGCCGGCTATTACTCCTACATGTGGTCGGAGGTGCTCGACGCCGACGCCTTCGCCGCCTTCGAGGAGACGGGAGACGCCTTCAACGGCGAGATGGCGCGCAAGCTCAAGGACAACATCTATTCCGTCGGCGGCTCGGTCGATCCGGAGGACGCCTACAAGGCCTTCCGCGGCAAACTGCCGAGCCCGGATGCGATGCTCGTCAAAAAAGGACTTTCGACCTTCGAGGAATTGACAGGCAGCGACGCCTAAGACAATTTGATGACATGCGATGATGCGGCGGGGCGACAGCCTTGCCGCAGCTTTTGCGCGTTCCCCCCTTTCGCAAACGCAAAAAAAACTGTATGGACGCCCCAAACTAATAGGCGCGCCCTCTAGAGCGTGCGCCCCAGCTTCAGAGATTTCACATATGGCACTTCGCAATATCGCGATCATCGCGCACGTTGACCATGGCAAAACGACCCTGGTGGATGAGCTTCTCAAGCAGTCCGGCTCGTTCCGCGAAAATCAGCGTGTCGCTGAGCGCGTGATGGACTCGAACGATCTCGAAAAAGAACGCGGCATCACCATTCTCGCCAAGGCGACCTCGGTGGAATGGAAGGGTGTCCGCATCAACATCGTCGACACCCCCGGCCACGCCGACTTCGGTGGTGAAGTCGAGCGCATTCTCTCGATGGTGGATGGCGCGATCGTTCTCGTCGATGCGTCCGAAGGCCCGATGCCGCAGACCAAGTTCGTGGTCGGCAAGGCGCTGAAGGTTGGCCTTCGCCCGATCGTCGCGATCAACAAGATCGACCGTCCTGATGGCCGCCACGAAGAAGTCATCAACGAAGTTTTCGACCTCTTTGCAAACCTCGACGCGACCGACGAGCAGCTCGACTTCCCGATTCTCTACGGTTCGGGCCGCGACGGCTGGATGAACGTCAATCCGGAAGGTCCGAAGGATCAGGGTCTTACGCCGCTTCTCGACCTGGTGCTCAAGCATGTTCCGGAGCCGACCGTCCACGAAGGTCCGTTTACGATGATCGGTACGATCCTCGAAGCCAACCCCTTCCTCGGTCGCATCATCACCGGCCGCATCAATTCCGGTTCCATCAAGCCGAACCAGGCAGTGAAGGTTCTCCACGCCGACGGCAAGACGATCGAAACCGGCCGTATTTCCAAGATCCTCGCCTTCCGCGGCATCGAACGTCAGCCGATCGAAGAAGCGCATCAAGGCGACATTATTGCGATCGCCGGCCTTTCCAAGGGCACGGTCGCCGATACCTTCTGCGATCCTTCGATCACCGCACCGCTGCCGGCGCAGCCGATCGATCCGCCGACCGTCACCATGTCCTTCATCGTCAACGATAGCCCGCTGGCGGGCACCGAAGGCGACAAGGTGACCTCACGCGTCATCCGCGACCGCCTCTTCAAGGAAGCAGAAGGCAACGTCGCTCTGAAGATCGAAGAAGCCGAAGGCAAGGATTCGTTCTACGTGTCCGGCCGCGGTGAACTTCAGCTCGCCGTTCTCATCGAAACCATGCGTCGCGAAGGCTTCGAGCTTGCCGTGTCGCGTCCGCGCGTCGTGATGCACAAGGATGAAAGCGGCCAACTTCTTGAGCCGGTCGAGGAAGTCGTCATCGACGTCGACGAAGAACATTCCGGTGTCGTCGTGCAGAAGATGTCCGAGCGCAAGGCCGAAATGGTCGAGCTGCGTCCGTCGGGCGGCAACCGTCTGCGCCTGCGTTTCTACGCACCGACCCGTGGCCTGATCGGCTACCAGTCGGAGCTGCTGACGGATACGCGCGGCACGGCGATCATGAACCGCCTGTTCCATGACTACCAGCCCTACAAGGGTGTGATCGGTGGCCGCGTCAATGGCGTGCTGCTCGCCAACGCTCCCGGCGAAGCCGTCGCCTATGCGATGTTCAACCTGGAAGATCGCGGCCCGATGATCATCGAGCCGGGCGAAAAGGTCTATGCCGGCATGATCATCGGCATCCATTCGCGCGACAACGACCTTGAAGTCAACGTCCTGAAGGGCAAGCAGCTCACCAACATCCGCGCCGCCGGCAAGGACGAAGCGGTGAAGCTGACGCCGCCGATCCGCATGACGCTTGATCGCGCGCTCTCCTGGATCCAGGATGACGAGTTGATGGAAGTGACACCGAAGAATATTCGTCTGCGCAAGATGTATCTCGACGCAAACGATCGCAAGCGTTTCGAAAAGTCGAAGGCCGCTCTCTGAGAGCCTGAAACGCGTCGCACTCTTTCAGAAATCCTTTAAACCCCGGCCTTCACGCCGGGGTTTTTTATTGTGCGCCGCGTCGATTCCATCTTGTGACAATCGTTAAAAAAGCGTTAACTTTTGACCGTCGTCCACATATCAAGTCTGTGGGCAATCGATCACAATGCCGCTGTGCATATGGTTAATTGCCCTCGGCGGGACCAGAGTAAACGTTATGAAGACGTTGTCGATCGATGTCCGGCGGGCCGAGCCGCAAGATGCCCGAGCCATATCGGAAACACACAGGCTTGCCTGGCAACACACCTACGCGGGCATCATTCCGCATCGCGCGCTGACGCAGATGATCGAGCGGCGCGGCGAAAGCTGGTGGCGCAAGGCAACGCGCGGACCGGCAACGCTGCTGGTTCTCGATGTTGCCGGAACAGTTGCCGGCTACGCGACGCTCGGCCTCAACCGCGCCCGCGCTTTGCCGCAGGAAGGCGAGATTTACGAGCTTTATCTTCGGCCCGAGTATCAGGGCATCGGCCTCGGCAGGATGCTGTTCGGCGAGGCGCGCCGGCTCTTGAAGTCGCTCGGCTGCAACGGGCTGGTTGTCTGGTGCCTCGAGGAAAACGAGAACGCCAGCGACTTCTACCGCAATCATGGCGGCGTCGATTTCTGCGAAGGCATGGAAAGTTTCGACCACAGGCAATTGAAGAAGATCGGCTTCATCTGGAGCTGAGCGGCTGCGTCATTCCCTATATTAGGCAGCACTTCAAATGCTGCAGCGGCCTTTGCGCTTCTGAAAAGTGCGCGGCGCTGGAGTCAGCCTACGACTATCTCCTATTAGAAACTTTTGATGTGAATGGGCGCCGGTGCAGTTAAGCATTGACGCTGTGCCATGTTGCGTTGCCACATGAAACTGATTATCTGGCTGCCAGCAAATTCAACCTCGCGGGAGTTTCTTATGCGCATCGACGCCATTTCAATCGGCAACAATCCACCTGAGGACGTCAACGTTATCGTCGAGGTTCCGGTCGGCGGTCATCCCATCAAGTATGAGATGGACAAGGAAGCCGGCACGCTGGTGGTCGATCGTTTCCTCTATACGCCGATGACCTATCCGGGCAATTATGGTTTCGTGCCGCACACGCTGTCGGAAGATGGCGACCCGATCGACGTACTGATCGCCAGCACCCGCCCGCTGGTTCCAGGCTGCGTCATCAATGTGCGCCCGATCGGCGTCCTGAAGATGGAAGACAATTCCGGCAAGGACGAGAAGATCATTGCCGTGCCGTCGCCGAAGCTGACGCTGCGCTATGAGAAGGTAAAGGACTACACCGATCTTCCCGAGATCACGCTGAAGCAGATCGAGCACTTCTTCGAGCACTACAAGGATCTGGAGCCCGGCAAGTGGGTGAAGATCTTCGGCTGGGGTGACTCCAAGGAAGCCGGCGAACTCATCCTTGAAGCCGTCGAGCGCGCCAAGAAGAAAGGCTGATTGTTCAGCCTAAAAATATCTCGAGCTTTTTTACCAAATCCTCCGGGTCGCCCTCGATCCGGAGGATTTTTTTGCGCGCGGTCTCACCCGAGACGAGGCTGACGCTGGATTTGGGAATGCGCAGGGATTTTGCGATCAAAAGGATGAGTGCCTTGTTGGCCTTGCCTTTCTCGGGCACGGCAGTGACGCGTGCCTTCAGGAACGCTTCACCCTCGCCGTCGGCCTCGATGCCATCGATCGCGTCCCGCCCGCCATTCGGCGTCAGCCGGACGGCGAGGCGCAGATGGCCATCGAAAAGGCTCCAGGGACGGCTCAAGCGACCAGCGGGTACAGCGTGGTCCAAAGCAAGGTGCGCAGGAAGAAGATGATCAGCAGCAGGATGATCGGCGAAATGTCGATGCCGCCAAGGTTCGGCAGCAGGCGGCGGATCGGCTTCAGCACCGGTTCGGTGACATTATAGAGGAATGTGCCGACCGAATTGACGAACTGATTGCTGGAATTGATAACATTGAAGGCATAGAGCCAGGAAAAAATGGCACTGGCAATCAGGATCCAGGTGTAAATATTCAAAGCCAAATCAATGGTTTGAAACAGCGCAAACATCGTCGTCTCCAATTCGTTGTTGACAGACATGTAGACATTGGCGACTAAACGAGCAAGTGCCGTGTGGAAACGCACGGTGAATCATGTTTAACGGGCGGCTTTGCCGCTATTCCGGCGCCCGTCTCCTCGGAAAACCTCCATGTCGTTTTCGCCCACCGGAGACCGTTTTGCCGCGTTCCGGCATTCGTCCTACACGCGGTTCTTCTTCGCGCGCTTCCTGCTTTCCTTCTCGCAGCAGATCGTCAGCGTCGCCGTCGGCTGGCAGATGTACGATCAGACGGGCAGCGCGATCTATCTCGGTTTGATCGGTCTCGTGCAGTTCCTGCCGTCGCTGCTGCTCATCCTCGTCACCGGTTCGGTGGCCGACCGGTACAATCGCCGGGCGATTGCCGCACTCTGCTCGTTGGTGATCGCGCTCTGCACGCTGGCGCTGCTGGTTATGACTGTCATGGGGACATTCACGCCCTTGCCTGTTTTCGCGGTGCTTTTGATCTTCGGCATCGAGCGCGCCTTCATGTCGCCGGCGGTGCAGTCGCTGGCACCCAATCTCGTGCCGGAGGAGGCGCTCTCCAATGCCATCGCGTGGAATTCGTCGTCCTGGCAGCTCGCGGCAATCACCGGCCCGGTGCTCGGCGGTCTGCTCTACGGCGTCAGCGCAACGACCGCCTATACGGTGGCGGTGATCTTTTCCGTGCTTGGCGCCGCCCTTCTCTACATGATCCCGAAACCGGTACAGAAGACGACCGGCGAGACCAAGAGCTGGGCGATGATCCTTGGTGGCTTCAGTTTCATCCGCGCCGAAAAGGTGGTGCTCGGCGCGATCTCGCTCGATCTCTTCGCTGTCCTGCTCGGCGGCGCGACGGCACTGATGCCGATTTTTGCACGCGATATCCTCACTCTCGGTCCCTGGGGCCTCGGACTGCTGCGCGCCGCACCCGGCCTTGGCGCCATCGTCATGGCGGTATTGCTTGCCGCCTATCCGCTCAAACATCGCGCCGGCATCTACATGTTCATCGGCGTCGCCCTGTTCGGCGTCGGAACGATCATCTTCGGCGTCTCGACCAACACCGAAGTCTCGATCGCGGCGCTGGCGCTGATGGGGGCGGCCGACATGGTGTCGGTCTATGTCCGCGAGAGCCTGATTGCGCTCTGGACGCCGGATCAGTTGCGCGGCCGCGTCAATGCGGTCAACATGGTTTTCGTCGGCGCTTCGAACGAGCTCGGGGAATTCAGGGCGGGCACGATGGCGGCGATCTTCGGCGCGGTGCCGGCGGTCGTCATCGGCGGGATCGGAACGCTTGTCGTGGCGGCGATCTGGGCGTCGAGTTTCCCCAAACTGCGCAGGATCGATACGCTGGACGCGCCCACTCCATAGTCGGAATCGACTATGCGCGGATGGCGATAGAGGACGTCGCCTTTGCCGTCTTTCCCTCGAAGACGATGTCGAGAAATTCGGTCAACCAGGCTTTCAGCGGCGCGTCGAACAGCATGCGGCCTTCGAGATGTTCGCGGCCCTGCTGGGCATTCGGCAGGATGAAGCGATGGGCGCCATGCACGACCCAGCGATGCATCATCACCCGGGTCAGTTCGGCATGGAACTGCAGGCCCCAGGCATTGCCGTCGTAGCGGAAGGCCTGGTTCGGATAGGCATCGCCTTCGGCCAGCAGGTCGGCGCCGCGCGGCAGCTCGAAGCCCTCGCGGTGGAAATGATAGACCATCCTCGGCCAGTGCATCAGCAGGCGGCCCTTCTCGGTTGGGTGCAGCGGATACCAGCCGATCTCCGTCGAGCCGTCGGCATTCGACTGCACCTTGCCGCCGAGATGATGCACCAGCATCTGCGCGCCGAGGCAGATACCGAGGTAGGGGCGTTTTTCCCGCAGGGGAACATCGATCCAGTCGATTTCCTTCTTGATGAAGTCATCGGGATCGTTGGCGCTCATCGGCCCGCCGAAGACGACGGCGCCGGCATGGTCTTTAAGTGTTGTCGGAAGCGGCTGGCCCAGAACCGGGCGGCGGATATCGAGGCGATAGCCCTTTTCGACCAGCAATTGGCCGACACGGCCGGGGCTCGACCGCTCCTGATGCAGGACGATGAGGATCGGGCGCCCGTCGCGGTTCTGGTTTTGCTCAGTCGGTATCATCTTGCGCAACCTGGACATCCGTCACCCTGGCGGCGGCCTCCTGCCGCTTCTGGATGCGCTCGCGCGAGGAGACGCCGAGCAGATCGGCGATACGCCAGATCACATGGTCTTCCATCTCGCTGCGTTCGCCATCGGCATAGACGATGTCCCAGAGGACGCCGATCAGCTCGAGGCGTTGCTCGGTATTGAGATGACGTTTCAGGTCGGCGGTGAAGCGATAATAGTCGACGGCGGAGCTTTCGGCCTCAAGGCCGGCGGCTATCAGAGCATCGAGCTGCTTGCCGTCGAGTGAATACTGCTCCTTCAGGAGCTTGCGCAGCCGCTTCTTCTCGCTGGCCTTGATCTGACCATCGGCCTCCATGACCTGCATGCACAGCGCTGCCACTGCGATGCGGGGATCATCAGGGGCAAAACCTTTCTTCGGGTGGTCGGCGGTGAGATTCTGGAAGAATGCCTGAAAGCGTTCGAACATGCGGTTTTCGTTCCATTTCAGAAAAGGCGGAGCCGTGTCTTGGGTTCCGGTTCCACCCTGGGATCGCGAACGCCGGGATCATCCGGCAGTCCGCCAAAGAAAGGTTTTGTCTCGCTCGGCGCGGGCGCTTTATCGCCCGCGGCCGGTTCGGCGGGTTTCGGTTTTGCCGATGTCGGTGCCGGTGCCGGCGTGGGGCGCACGGCCTCGGCAATCGTCGCGGCGCGTTCCAGCTCAATGATGCGATGGTCGTTGACCGGGCTTTCCGGTCTGACGTCACGCAGCGGCGGCAGTGTCTTCAAAGCGGTTTCGATCGAGGCCGGCGCCGAACCGTCTTCGAGCGGACCCTCGATCTGGCCGAAGGGCGCCTTCCATTCGAAGGCGTCGAGACGGCCGGTCACGGGCGATACCGGCAGCCATTTGTCGGACACGAAGCCGTCTGCCACCCAGGCCGGATCGCGCGGCGCCTTGAGCGCCTGGGCCAGCCAATGGCGCACGCGACCCTGGTCTCCGGTCTCGGCTTCTTCGATGTCGGCCAAAAGCAGGTAGGCGGCTTCACGCGGCTGCATGCGGGCCGCCGCTTCCGCCTTGGCACGGGCCTTGGCGAATTCCTGCGCGTCGAGTGCTGCCTGGGCGACGACGAGAAGGGATTCGACGTTGTTCGGGCGCTGCCCTTCCAGCCGCTCGGCGCGCTTCAGCCGGTCGAGCGTGGAATCGCCGCTGCGGGCCCGGACATAGGCTTGGCCGATCTCAGGATGCGGCGCCGATTTCCAGGCCTGTTCGAGGATCGAGGCGGCCTTGCGCACGCCGCCTTCGCGGAACAGCGCCTTTGCGGCAATGAGGGCGGCCGGAATGAAATCGGCGGCAAGCTTCAGCGCCTGCAGGGCGTCGTCGCGGGCACCCGTCGGGTTGCTTTCCAGCTTCTCGGCGGCGCGCGCCGTCAGGAGGACGGCGTGCAAACGGTTGGCTTCGGCCTTTTCGACGACGCGGGCGGCCTTTTGCTGTTCGAGTAGGCGGATCGCATCATCCCAGCGGCCGGCCTGACTGCGATATTCGAGCGTCGCCTGTGCGGCCCAGGGAAGATATGGCGCGTTGTCGGCAGCCTTTTCGGCATATTGGCGGGCCGCCTCGTTGGCCCCGAGACGGCGGGCTTCGAGATAGAGGCCGCGCAGGCCGAGTTCGCGCGTCTCTGGATCGTTGGCCATCGCCTCGAACTTGGCGCGCGCCTCATCATGGCGGCCTTCGATCAGGGCGGCCTGGGCCTCGAGCAGGTTGATCAGTGGTTCCTGATCGGCGCGGATGAGGCCACGCGAGCGGGCGGCCATCTTACGGGCGAGCAACGCATTGCCGGCGCCGGCGGCGATGAGGCCGGTCGACAGTGCCTGATAACCGCGGTCCCGCTTGCGGGCGCGGAAATAACGCGTCACCGAATACGGTGAGGTCCAGATGAGACGGACGAACCACCAGGCGATCATCACGGCGGCGATGAGGGCGATGATCGCGCTGGCGGCGACGATCAGCCTCGTCTGGTAGATCTGGCCCTCCCAGATCAGCGAGAGGTCACCGGGACGATCGGCGAGCCAGGAGAAGCCATAGGCGAGAAGCAGCACGAAGAGGGCGAAGACGACAAGGCGGATCAGCATGGTCTCATCCTTCCTTGCCGGTGCCGGAAACCGCTTTCGACAGCGCCCCGCCGACCAGTTCCTCGACGCGGATGCGTGCTTCGAGCGATTGCTTGAAGGCGGTGGACGCCTGCTTGCCGAGGGCAGGCAGATTGTTCCATTCGGCGGATGCGCCGGGCAGGTCGCCGCTTTTCACCTTGTCCTCCATGCGGGCGGCGATTGCTTCGACGCTTTCGCCCTCGATATTGCCGACGGGACGGACGCTCACCAGCGATTTGGCGCTCGACATCAATCGGTCCGACCAGCTCTGGTTCGGGTCCGGCTGGTTGACGGCTTCGACGATCGCGGTGGCGACATCGGGAACCTCGCCCACCAGCTCGGCGCGTGAGGGAATGCCGGTCTCGGCAAAGGCTCTAAGGTCGGCAACGGCTGGATCGTCGGGTGCGACGCCGGCAAAGGTGTCGAGTTCGGCCAGGAACGGGCCACCGCGATCGATCGCCACCTTCAGGGCGGCAGCGGCGATCGCCCGGGCAACGGCGACGTCCTCGCGCGGCTCGTTCAGCTTCTTTTCGGCCTCTTCGAGGCGCTTGGCGATATCGGCGCCGTTCGTCGTCTGCTGCTCGGATGACTGGGCAAGCGTCGAGCGCAGCTGGTCGACCTGACCGGTCAGTTCAGCAATCTTCTGGTTGAGTGCCTCGACGTTAACAGAATCGGCCGGTGCGGCGACCGCGGGGGCCTTCGCAGCCGTTTCCAGCGCAGCGATCCGCTTCTCAAGCTCACCATTATCCGCACTCGCCGGATTGGCGGCAAGGTTGGCGACGGCCTGTTTCAGGCCGTCGATCTCGCCGGCAAGATCGGCCGTTTCCGGCGAGGTCGTCTGCGGCGCGGAGGAGCCCGGGAGGTAACCCGCATACTGGATGGCGCCGGCGCCAAGCAGTGCCACGAGGCCGCCGAAAATGCCGGCGGCAATGAGACCGGAGGTGCCGGCGCTCTTCGGCGCAGGCTGTTCGGGAGGAGGGGTAAAGGAAGGTTCTGGAGCTGCCGGTTCCTCCTCCGGCGCATCCATCACAGGCTTCTCTTCATCTTCGGCATGCGATGCAGTCTCGGTTTCGGGCGGCAGTCCGACATCGGCGGCAGCGGTGCTGTCGGCGTCGGCAGTTTCATTGTCTACCGGTTTTTCGGTGTCGGCTGCAGCGGCGAATTCCTGTGCATCGAGGTCGATCGTGACCGGCTCGTCGGCGCTCTTCGAATGGCGTGGCGGGTTTCCCGATACCATGAGGTCCTCTTTATTCTGCATTGCAACGAAACTAGACAGTGATGCCAGTTAAGGGAAGAGGTTAGATCAAATTTGGGCGGTTAGAGCCTTCGAAGCAGCGACAGAAGACTTTTCTCATCCGCCATCGGTGAAATCTCGACGCTTTTTTTCAGAGCCGTCGGGATGGCTTGCGCCACCGCTTCGCTGAGGCAGAGAAGGCGGCTTCTACTGTGTTCCGGCCCGGCTGATAGGAATTCCGGCATGCGAAAGAAATCCACGGCCGTCTGGCGGGAATAGAAGAGGATGGCGTCCGGGTAACCGTTAGCGAAGATCGCGTCGATCTCGGCGGGATCGGGAACGGCCGGCTGCATGCGGTAACATTCGGCGACGGAAAAATGGATGCCGAGCTCGCGCAATCTTCCTTCCAAAGTCTCGGCGCGCGGGGTGCCAGCGAGGTAGAGCAGCGTGCCCGGTTTCTCCGCCGCGATGAGATCGGCGAGATCGCGGCCGTTGCCCTGGGATGAGGCGACCGATCGGAAGCCGAGGCTGCGCGCTTCTTCGGCCGTCGTTTCGCCCACCGCAAAAAGCGGGCGGGCAAGATGCGGGCGAAGTTGCTCCCCGAGAGCGGAGAGGACCCTGATGGCTTCGGCGCTGGTCACGGCGATTGCGCCGCTGGTGGTTGCAAGCGCGGCTAGGGCGGCGGCGCTGTCGTGCAGCGGCTGACGCAGCGGCAGCAGCAGGGGCTCGTGGCCCATATCGCGCAAACGTTGTGCGGTTCTCGTCGCCGAATGCGCGGGGCGGGTGACGAGCACACGCATGGCCGGTTCAGTGCCAGTCGTCGAAAAAGGCGCTGCCGGCCCTTGCACGCACGTCCTGGCCGGCGCGGGTGCCGAGCGCTGCCGCATCGCGGCGGTGGCCATCGGTCGTCACCGCATGCTGGCTGCGACCGTCGGGCGTGATGATGAGGCCGGAGAACCGGATCAGGTCGCCTTCGCAGACGGCATAACCGCCGATCGGCGTGCGGCAGGACCCGTCGAGTGCGGCGAGGAAGGCGCGTTCGCAGGAGACGGTGTCGAAGGTCGGGCCATCGTTGACCGGCGCCAGCAGATCGTCGACCCTGGCATCGCCGATGCGGCTTTCGATGCAGATCGCCCCCTGCGCCGGCGCCGGCGGGAAGGTGTCGGGATCAAGGATATCGGTCAGCACGTCGACCTTGCCGAGGCGTTTCAGGCCTGCAAGCGCCAGCAGGGTCGCATCCACCTCGCCCGCTTCGAGCTTGCGCAGGCGGGTTTCGACGAGGCCGCGGAAGGTGATGACGTTGATGTCGGGCCGCATGCGGCGGATCAGCGCCTGGCGGCGCAGCGATGAGGAACCGACGGTGGCGCCATGCGGCAGGTCGATCAGTTTGCGCGCGGTGCGGCCGATGACGGCGTCGCGGATATCTTCACGCGGCAGATAGGCGGAGAGATAAAGTCCCTCGGGCAGCTTCGTCGCCATGTCCTTGGCGGAATGCACGGCGAAATCGAGCTCGCCGGCGGTAAGCTTCTGTTCAAGCTCCTCGGTGAACAGGCCCTTGCCGCCGATCTCGGCCAGCGACCGGTCGGTGATGCGGTCGCCCTTGGTCGTCAGCACGACGATCTCGAACATTTCCTCGGGCAGATGATGCGCCGCCATCAGCCTGTCGCGAGCCTCATGCGCCTGGGCAAGCGCCAGCGGGCTGCCTCGCGTGCCGATCCGGAAAGGTTTTGTTTGCATCCGCTCTATTCCGTTGTTACCGGAGTTCTCGTAAACGGGTTTCCATCCCATCGCAATCAACGAACAGGCTTCATGGTTCCCTTTCTACGCATCCTTGGCATCGAAACGAGCTGCGACGAGACCGCAGCCGCGGTCGTCGAGCGCGATGCTGAGGGGCATTCCAACGTGCTGTCGGATGTCGTGCTTTCCCAGCTCGACGAGCATAGCGCCTATGGCGGCGTGGTGCCAGAGATTGCCGCACGCGCCCATGTCGAGGCTTTGGACGAGCTGATCGAGGAGGCGCTGAAGCGCGCCAATGTGTCGCTCAACGATGTCGACGCCATCGCCGCCACCTCGGGGCCGGGGCTGATCGGCGGGCTGCTTGTGGGGTTGATGACCGGCAAGGCGATCGCCAGAGCCGCCGGCAAGCCGCTCTATGCGGTCAACCATCTTGAAGGCCATGCGCTGACGGCGCGGCTGACGGACGGGCTGTCCTTTCCCTATCTGATGCTGCTCGTCTCCGGCGGCCATACCCAGCTCATCCTGGTGCGCGGCGTCGGACGGTATGAGCGCTGGGGCACGACGATCGACGATGCGCTCGGCGAAGCCTTCGACAAGACGGCAAAGTTGCTCGGCCTGCCCTATCCCGGCGGACCGGCGGTGGAGCGGATGGCGCGGGACGGCAATCCCGATCGGTTCGATTTTCCTCGGCCGCTGGTCGGCGAGACGAGGCTCGATTTCTCCTTCTCCGGCCTGAAGACAGCGGTGCGGCAGGCGGCGCAGGATATCGCGCCGCTGAGCGATCAGGACGTGGCGGATATCTGCGCCTCGTTCCAGAAGGCGGTTTCGCGGACGCTGAAGGACCGTATCGGCCGCGGCCTGCAGCGGTTCAAGACAGAATTTCCGACGACCGGTGAAAAGCCGGCCCTAGTCGTTGCCGGCGGGGTCGCCGCCAATCTCGAACTGCGCGGCACGCTGCAGGCACTGTGCGACAAGAACGGCTTCCGCTTCGTCGCGCCACCGCTGCACCTCTGCACCGATAATGCCGTGATGATCGCCTGGGCAGGACTGGAACGGATGGCGACCGGTGCCGCGCCGGATGCGCTCGACGTGCAGCCGCGTTCGCGCTGGCCGCTCGATTCCAATGCGGAAACGCTGATCGGCTTCGGAAAACGAGGGGCCAAGGCATGAGCGAAAACATCGCCGTCGTTGGATCGGGGGCTTTCGGCACGGCGCTTGCCGCCGTCATTGCGCTTGCGGGACGAAGTGCCGTGACGCTCGTCGGGCGTGATCCGTCACTGATTGCCGATCTGAAGAGCGAACGGCTGCATGATGCAGTGCTGCCCGGCATTCTCCTGCCCGATACACTGGAATTTTCCGCCGAGGCGGATGCGATCGCCGGCGCTTCCATCGTGCTTTTTGCGATGCCGTCGCAGGCGCAGGCCGATGCGGCGCGGCAATATGGACCCTATCTTTCCAAGGATGCTGTCGTCGTTACCTGTGCCAAGGGCATCGAACGGGCGACGGGCAATCTTTTGACCGACATGCTGGAACGGGAACTGCCGGACCATCCGATCGCCGTGCTCTCCGGCCCGGGTTTTGCCGCCGATATCGCCAAGGGCTTGCCGACGGCGATGGCGATCGCGGCAGCCGACATGGAGACCGCGGAGCGGCTCGCTCAGGCCATATCAGGCCGAACCTTTCGGCTCTACGCCTCCAACGACCGGATCGGCGTGCAGCTTGGCGGCGCGCTGAAGAATGTGCTGGCGATCGCCTGCGGTATCGTCGAGGGCTGTGGTATCGGCGATTCCGCGCGCGCGGCGCTGATTGCGCGCGGGCTTGCGGAAATGTCGCGTTTCGTCGTCGCCAAGGGCGGGCAGGCGGATACGGTACGCGGGCTTTCCGGCCTCGGCGATCTGGTGCTGACAGCGACAAGTCATCAATCGCGAAACCTGCGCTTCGGTATAGCGCTCGGGCGCGGCGACAAGACCGATCCCCTGCATGGTGCGCTGGTGGAAGGTGCGTTTGCCGCCTCCGTCGCCTCGCGGCTTGCGGCGGAATTGAAGGTCAGCATGCCGATTACCGATGCCGTTTCAGCCATCATCGACGGCAGGCTCGATATATCAGAGGCGATAGAGCAGCTGATGACGCGTCCGATCACCACCGAATAGGAGACAGACATGCTTTTCGCCCTTCTCTGCAAGGACAAACCGGGACATCTGAACGTGCGCATGGATACGCGTCCGACGCATATCGAGCATCTGAACAAGCTGAACGCCGAGGGCACGCTGAAGATCGCCGGCCCGTTTCTCGATGACGACGGCAAGCCCTGCGGCAGCCTGATCATCGTCGAAGCGGAATCGAAAGAGGCGGCGCGTGCGCTTGCCGATGCCGATCCCTATGCCAAGGCCGGACTATTCGAAAGCGTCGACGTCAAGGCCTACAACTGGGTCTTCAACAAACCGGAGGCGTGAGCATGGCGCACTGGCTCTATAAATCCGAACCCGCTTCCTGGTCCTGGGAGCAGCAGAAGGCTGCCGGCGAAAAGGGCACGGAATGGACCGGCGTCCGCAACTATCTGGCGCGCAACAATATGCGGGCGATGCAGATCGGCGACAAAGGGTTCTTCTATCATTCCAATGACGGGCTGGAGATCGTCGGCATCGTCGAAGTCTGCGCCCTGTCGCATCCCGATTCTTCCGCCAAGGGCGATCCGAAGTGGGATTGCGTCGATATCCGCGCCATCATGGACGTGCCGAAGCCGGTGACGCTGAAGGATGTCAAAGCGAGCGAGAAGCTCGCCAAGATGGCGCTCGTCACCTCGATGCGGCTTTCGGTGCAGCCGGTGACCGAGGAAGAATATCTCGAAGTCTGCCGCATGGGCGGACTGGACAATCCGCCGCGTTGAAGACTGATCCGCAAGCCTTCATCCGCGCCAATACCAGCCTGATGCCGCCGCCGCATGTGCCGGAGATTTCGCTCTATCTGGCAAGCGAGGCGCATGAGCTCTGGCTGAAGACGGAGGAGGAGTTGCAAGCGATCGGCCTGCCGCCGCCCTTCTGGGCTTTTGCCTGGGCGGGCGGCCAGGGACTGGCGCGCTACATTCTCGATCATCCCGAAACGGTGCGCGGCAAGCGGGTGCTGGATTTCGCCAGCGGTTCGGGCCTGGTCGGCATTGCGGCTGTGATGGCCGGTGCCCGGGAGGTCATCGCCGCCGATATCGATCCCTGGGCGGAGACGGCAGTCCGGCTGAATGCCGAGGCCAATCGCGTTTCACTCGGATTTACCGGCGCCGATCTGATCGGACAGGCCGTCGACGCTGATATCGTGCTTGCCGGCGACGTCTTCTACGACCGCGCTTTCGCCGATGCGCTCGTTCCCTGGTTCGCGAAGCTGGCAGCCGACGGCAAGTGGGTGCTGGTCGGCGATCCCGGACGCAGTTACCTGCCGAGAGAGCGACTGGAATTCTGCGCGGTTTATGAGGTGCCGGTAACGCGGGCGCTGGAGGACAGCGAAATCAAGAAGACGACGGTGTGGCGCTTCGCTCGGCACGAGATATCCAAAATGTTCCCGACGAACTTAACCTGACATCACCGAACTGGCTTATGACGGGATAGCGTGCATATTCACACGGGCTATCCGCAGAGCTTTGATCAACGGGGGGAACTTATGACGATCTACGACGCGCTTCGCAAAGCGCCGTTCAACCTCGACGACGCTGCGATATCCTGGCTCCACGACACCTATGTCTCGCTCGATCTTGATGACAAGATCGGCCAACTCTTCACCTTGATCATGATCGGGACGGATGAGGAGGATTTCAAACGCATTGCTTCACTAAGGCCGGGCGGCGTAACCCGCTTCTTCACGGCTGACCTCGAGTTCGAGCGGCGGGTCATCTCTGACCTCGTGGCCAAGAGCAAAGTCCCGCCCATCATCAGCGCAGACCTCGAAGGCAGCCGTCATTCCTTCGCTTTCGGCACTCCGGTGCTGGGCCAACTTGGCCTTGCCGCCGTCGACGACGTTCAGGCGACCGAGAAAAGTTCAGAAATCTTGGCGCGCGAGGGCCGCGCGATGGGGGTGCGCTGGTCCTTCACGCCAGTCATCGACATAAATACCGCGTTCCGATCACCGATTGTCGGTACACGGTCATACGGCTCCGATGTCAACAAGATTGAGCGGCACGCGGTTGCCCATGTTCACGGTCTCCAACGAAATGGAGTTGCCGCCACCGCAAAGCACTGGCCGGGCGAGGGATATGACGACCGCGATCAGCACCTCGTCACGACCACCAATCCGCTTTCCATGGACGAGTGGAAGGAAACCTTCGGTCGGCTCTATAGAACGCTGATCACCGAAGGCGTGTTGGCAATAATGAGTGGGCACATTTCCCTTCCGGCCTATATTCGATCGAAGATACCAGATGCCGGGCTTGAAGCTTTCCGACCGGCCTCGGTTTCTCGGTTGCTGAACGTTGATCTTCTCCGCGACGAACTCGGCTTCAATGGTATCATCGTCTCTGACGCGACACCCATGGGAGGGCTATCCGCCTGGGGCCACCACCTCGATACGCTGCCTGATATCATCGCAAATGGCTGCGACATGATCCTGTTCAGCGATGAACCTGAGGAGGATATGGCGGCGGTCAAGGCTGCCGTCGAAGATGGGAAAATTACTCCGGAACGACTTGAGGAAGCGGTTCTTCGCGTGCTGGCGCTCAAGGCGCATCTCAAACTTTTTCAACCGTCAGATGTCCTCCCCGATGCCGCTGAAGCGCGCCGCCTGCTTGCGCATCCAGACAATGTCGCTGCATCAAGGGAATACATCGGCCGCTCGCCCACGCTTGTGAAGGACGTCAATGGTATCTTTCCGCTCGATCCGGCGAAGATAAAGCGTGTGCTGCTGGTCGACGGCGGCATCATTCATCCGCTCATGCCGCAGCCACTGAAATTCTTGCTACCCGAGCTGTTGCGGAAGGAAGGTTTCGAAGTCACGATCGACCGATCGGACATCGTGCCGACCCCCGACGACTTCGACCTCGTCCTCTATGCGCTAGGCGATGAGTCGCTGCTCGTACGAGGCCGGATATTCGTCGACTGGCATAGGATGGGTGGTGGGGGCCTGTTCAAGGCCATGTACCGACCGTGGACGAATATTCCCTCCGTAATGATCTCATTTGGGCATCCCTATCACCTTTACGATGCGCCGCGCGTACCGGCCTATATCAATGCGTACTCCACCATGGACAGTGTCCAGGAAGCCGTCGTTGATTGTATGCTCGGTCGCAAGCCCTTCCTCGGCACCAACCCGGTAGACCCTTTCTGTGGCCTTGAAGATGCGCGCTATTGAAGTCGTTGGGAGCAGAGGCTGCCGGCCCATTGGAACGGGGCAACAGGCGGGTTCCGATCATTCGCGATCGCCCGGACCACAAGACGTCAGCCGGCGATCAAAGGCGGCTTCATATACCATCGTCGCGGTGGCAAGATCGGCCAACGTCGTTCCGACTGCCTTGTAGAGAGTGATCTCGTCGTTGGACGTCCGCGCTGGACTATCCCGGCGACACAGTTCGTCAAGTGTGGCACGCACCGCATCCGCAGAAATGACGCCGCCTCGACGGGAATAGAACCATCGGCACAGCACCGCCTTACCTGCTCGACAGGGGTATCACAGCGTCATTGCGCATCACCACCTCTATATAGGCGCAGAATGCTGAGAGACGGGCGAGGAGGAATTGGCGGCGAAGCCATGAGCCTCTGCAGAAGAGACATCTTACGCGTTTTGGGCTGCTTCTGCGATGGAGGCAGTTCTTGCGCCGCTCTTTTCGCAAGTTCGAAGTCAAAATCAAAAGACATTTCGGGCCTCGTCCACCATTGGAAATCTCGAAGAAAATCTCGAAAACTAGAATGCAGGAAACGTGCCAACCGCTGCGTTAGGCGGTGCTGGCACGCCGGCGTCAACCCTGTCGCCTCGCGCTATTGCGCCTAAAGCGCGTCGCGATCTTTCCTCGCTCGTCGCGCTTTAGGTCTTTGTTTTTACGCATGTCGTTATCGCAAAACCGCTGCACAGTTTTGCGCGACATGCTTTAGCATACGGCCTCAAATCGAATGGATTGCGCGCCTTCCCACAGCGTGAGGCGGCCTATTTCGGCGAGTTGGTCGAGATTGGATGTGATTGTGATGAAATGATTGCCCGCCAGTTGGCCCATTTTCGATGAAAAATCGACGCCTCCGTAGGCAAGCAGGATTTCCGTTTCGCTGATGCCTCCCGGGTAAAGGATGATATGACCGGGGGCCGGATGGCTTGTATGGTTCTCATAACCGACGCCGAAATCATGGTCGCCAAGCGGGATCCAAACGCCCTCGCCAGACCAGCGAACGTGCACGATTTTCCCATCGAACGGCATCTGCTTGATGAATGCTTCACAGGTTTTGGGCGCTCTGGCAGTTTCCAGGACAGCGTCGAAGATGAATGGCCCTGCTGTAATTTTCAGTTTCATGATGTCGCTCTTGTTAGATTTGACTGCTTGTTGATTTGTCTCGCCGCGGCTTTCCGATATTGCCCGTGGCCCTTGCTACCCACCAGGACGCCGTTTTCGACGACAGGCTTTCCGGCGACAATTGTTGTTATCGGCCAGCCGGTGATCTCGATCCCCTCGTAGGGCGAATAGTCTGCGCCATCATGCAGTTCCGCATGGCGGATGGTCCGCTGGATGGCTGGATCCCAGATCGCGATGTCCGCATCCGCCCCTACGGCAATCGTTCCCTTTTGTGGATAGAGGCCATAGGTCTTTGCATGGTTCGTTGATGTCAGGGCGACAAAGCGCGGCAGATCGATGCGTCCGGCCATGAACCCTTGCGAAAATAGGATGGGAAGGCGGGTTTCGATGCCTGGAATACCATTGGGAATGTGCCTGAAATTCGTGCGGCCTTTGGGATTAAGCTTCCCGTGCTGGTCGTTGTAGCGGAATGGACAATGATCAGATGAAAAGAGTTCGAATGCCCTGGTCTCGATGCCGCGCCAGCATTCTTTCTGGGCATCTTCATCCCGCGGCGGCGGAGAGCAGACAAGTTTCGCGCCCTCCCAATCCATGCCGTCGAGGTCCTTGGCGGTGAGCGTCAGATATTGCGGGCAGGTTTCCCCGACGACCTTGACGCCTCTCGTCCTTGCGCGAGCGATCTCTTCCATCGCCTCGCCGTTCGAGACATGCACAATGACAACAGGAACGTCTACGATTTCGGCGAGCGTCAGGGCGCGGTGCGTGGCTTCACGTTCGACAGCGACCGGACGGGTGGAGGCATGAGCGCGTGGGGCAACGTCGCCGGCCAGCTCGTGTTTTTCGATCAGGAACCTGATTGCGTCCTCGTTTTCACAGTGGACCATGACGGTGGCGCCCGTCCGTCGCGCGACATCGAGCGTCTTCAGGATCTGCGCGTCATCGAGGCGCAGGCTCTCATAGGTCATGAAGACCTTCAGCGACGGATAGCCGTCGGCCACAAGCGCTGGCAACTCCTGGCCCAGCACGGCGTCGCTCGGGTCGGATATGATCAGATGAAAACTGACGTCGGTATAACACTGGCCCTCTGCGAGCGCATGATAGGCCGTTAGCACCTCTCGCAGCGACTTGCCCTTTTCCTGAAGGCAGAACGGCATGATGGTCGTATTGCCACCGAACACCGCCGACAGCGTTCCGCTCTCGAAGTCGTCCGCCATCTCGATCCCGTCGCCCGAAGGCTGGGAGATATGGACATGGCTGTCGATGCCGCCTGGAAGGACATATTTGCCCGAGGCGTCGATCGTGCGCGCAGCACCCGACAGGCTCTGCCCGATCTGGACAATCTTGCCGTCTTTAATGCCGATATCCGCCTGGAAAACATCCGCAGCAGTCGCCACCGTGCCGTTCTGGATGATGAGATCGTAGTTGCTCACAAGCCTGACCTTCAGTGTTGCAGGATTTTGCCAAGGAAAGCTTCGGTTCGCGGATTGTGTTTTCCCGCGAAAAACTCCTCGCTCGGACGATCCTCGACGATCTCGCCCTGATCGATGAAAATGACGCGTGTCGCCACCCGGCGGGCAAATCCCATCTCATGGGTGACGACCATCATCGTCATGCCGTCCTTTGCCAGTCCGGTCATGACGTCGAGCACTTCGGAAATCATCTCTGGATCAAGCGCGGACGTCGGCTCGTCGAAGAGCATGGCGAGCGGATCCATCGCGAGCGCCCGCGCGATCGCCACGCGCTGCTGCTGCCCGCCGGAGAGTTGGCTTGGATATTTTTTCGCGTGGTCCGTCAGCCCGACGCGATCAAGAAGCGCCATGGCCTTCGCGTGGGCTGCCGTGTCGCTGCGGCCAATGACAATCTTCTGCGCCAACATGATATTGTCGATGATCGTCAGATGCGGAAACAATTCGAAGTTCTGGAAGACCATGCCTACCCGTGTGCGAAGGTTTGGCAGGTCGGTCTTCGGGTCACCGACTTCGATACCATGCACCCGGATCGAACCTTCCTGAAACTGCTCGAGCCCGTTGACGCATTTGATCAATGTCGATTTGCCCGACCCCGAGGGACCGCAGACAACCACGACCTCACCGCGCTCGACGTTCACCGAGCAGTTCTTAAGGACAGCGAACTGACCGTAATATTTGGTAACGCCAGTGATCTCAATCATGCCCGGCCTTTCTGGAAACGCGCGATGGAAAAGGGTTGCAAGGCTCTATCGGTCTCGCGACCGAGAACGAGCCGAGATGTCAACTGGCCGACGATCGGGCCGAGCGTATAGCCGTTTGAAGTGACGGCGTTGAAGAACCCGGGCATTGACGGATGTTCGCCGAGGATCGGCGCACCGTCGATGTTGATGTTCATCGCGGCCCAGCTTCGGATGACGTGAAGTTTGCGCAGAGCGGGAACGACGTGCTGGGCAACCCAAAGGTTCCCCTCAAGACTCGACAGTAGCGGGCGTGGATGTTGATGGACGGGATCGAGGCCTGCGGTCCAGCCGCCGCCGATGATGAAGTTCCCGTTTGCCGCCTGCTTGAGTGTCAAATGGCGGTCGGCATGGGCGACGAGACACGAGATCAAAGGTGCTGCGGCCTCGGTAACCACCATCTGCAGCGGAGCACCGAATACCGGCACATCGACACCGAGCATCGCGCCGATCCTTGAAGCGAAGGCTCCGGCTGCATTGACGATCCGTTTTGCCCGCAACATGCCCCTCGATGTCTTGACCTCGAACCCGTCGTCCGAGGTCCTTATTCCGGTGACCTCACAATTTTCGAAGAGTTGAGCGCCGTCTCGCCGTGCCGCCTCCAATATATATTGCGTCGCGACGAGAGGGTTGATCTTGCCCTCCTGGGAACAATAGGCAGCGCCGACAAAGTGGGAAGACAGAGCAGGCTCCAGGGAGCGCAGTTCCTCTTGCCCGATCAAGTGGCAATCGATCCCGGCCGCGCACTCCACCCCGACCTTTTCCGCCAGAAAACGCATGTGGTCATCGGTTTCGGCCACCATGAGGCCGCCTGTGACCTTCATCTCGAAATCCTGTCCGAGCTCGCTTTGCAGCGCCGCCCAAAGAGCGATTGAATCACGCTGGAGGGGAAGTGTTTGAGCGGCCGCTCCGCCGCCACCTTCGGCACGGGTGCCGTGGTCGAAGGAAAGCAGCTGGGCATGAAGGCTTCCGGCATTCCCTCCAGACGCCAGCGAGTTCGCAAAAGCGCGCTCGACCACCACAACGTCCTCGCCTTCCCTGGCAAGGAAGAGCGCCGTCGAAAGGCCTGCAATGCCTGCGCCGATGACCAGCGTGGACGTTTCCGCCACCGGCAAAGCTTGAGGATTCGCCACCGGGGGTTTTTCCGGCAAAAGTGCGCGCTTGTGGCCGCCCCATTCCGGCTTTTCGACCGCAAGCGCCGCCAGCGGGATAGGTCGAAGTGGCATTTGCGGAGCCAGAAAACCGCTCGTTTCGCCAGTGAGGTGCCGTTGCTTCGCGACGTCAGCGATCGCTTTGCCGCAGTAGCGGCTCTGACACCGCCCCATGCCTGCACGCGACAGGCGCTTCAATGTCGAAACGTCCTGCGCACTATCTGCGCTGAGCGTCCTCAAGACACCGTAAGTCACGCCTTCGCAACGGCAGATCAATGCATCATCTGGCAGAATTGCCGTCTTTGTCTTTGCATCGTCCTTCGGCGCAAAGACCTGCCAAAGGGCTTCTTGAAACCGTCTATGGCGGGCAAGTCTTTTCACCACGCTTTCGTCAGTTTGGACAAGGAGGCCCAGTTTTCGCGCAATCGCCGCGGCGGCGATCTGTCCTTCTGCCATCGCAACATGCGCGCCGCCGAAACGCGCCGCTTCACCAACAATATGCACGTTTGCAAGCGTTGTCTGACCGTCGAGATCCCGCACTGCCCGCAGATCGCCGACGACGACCTCATGGCCGCACCCGAGTAGCCGGGACAGCTCATTGGAGGATGCGAAATTGCCGCCGATAAGGACCGTGTCAGCATCGAGATTGGTCTCGCCGCCTGGTCCGGCGAACGTGACGCTATCCACCCGCTGCGAACCGTTGATCGAGGTGAGTACGCTATTCCAGCCTATCTTGACGCCCGCGGATCTAAGCGTAGATATCTGGCGCAATCCGTGACGGGCGAGAGCGGGATCAGTTGTCAGAAGGCCGAGGGCTGCCACCGGCCGAGACCACGGTGGTGGTGCTGCTTCCAGCAAAGCGACTATGGAGGCTCCTGCCTTTCGAAGTTCGTTTGCGACCTGCATATTCAAAGGGCCGTTTCCGGCGACAATGATCCTTCGGCCGGGAACGGTTCCATAGCTCCTCAGCAACGTCTGGGCGGCCCCTGTTGTCATCGCACCAGGAAGTGTCCAACCCCTCACCGGCGTTGGGCGTTCGTAGGCCCCCGTCGCGATGATGAGTATTTTCGGCTTGCAGTAAAACGCATGGCCGGACCCATAGCAGGCGATAATAAGCGAACCGTCGTCGTCACATGCGGCACCCCACACCACTGAAGCGGTTAGAAATGTCACGCCGTGATTGCGCACTTCCCCTATAAGCGCTGCGCCGGATAACGACTGCTCGTCGCCACTCAATCGCTCGGCGGCGCTCCGTGTCGAGGGTTGTTTGAAATACTGCCCGCCGGCAGACGGCCGTTCATCAATGACAGTCACCTTGGCGCCGGCCGCAGCAAGGACCTCCGCGGCGGCAAGCCCCGCGGGCCCCGCTCCGACAATGAGAACGTCCATCGTCCTTGTCGTCAAGGAATGCGGCACACTGCAGAGATCGGCAATCTGACCAGTGGCAAGATCTGGCCGCGTAGCAGGGCGCAGAACTTGCATGTCATCGTCGACAATGGTCATGCAGGCCCGCTGGCTGACTTTTCCGTCGATCGTCACGAGACAGTCGTGACAGACACCCATTCCGCAGAAGAGGCCACGGCCCTCGCCCTTGATGCCTCGGGAAAATTCATGCCGCCCCGTCGCTTCGATGGCGGCGGCAACAGACATGCCCTTTTCGGCAAATATCTGCAGACCGTCGACCGAGAGCCTGACCCGCGCATCGTCGGGTCTCAAACTCTGGTTTATGGAAGCGACGGGCATGATGGAATTCCTCAGACGCTGAACGTCAGACCGAAATCGGCCACCAGCCTCTTCATGGCGGCATCCTGCGCGGGCGGCAACGGCAGGCGCGGCGGACGCGGCAGGCCTGCGCCAAATCCCATGTGGGTCAGCAGTGACTTCGTTCCTGCGACATAGGCCTGGCCCCCGACCGCCTGAATGACAGGCAGCCATTTGAGGTAAAGCTCTCTTGCCTCATCGAACTTTTTCTCATTTGCGACAAGTTCGAAGATCTGCGCCATCGGTCCTGGCGCAACATTTGAAGCCACTGCCACCCAACCCTGCGCACCCATAACGAAAGACTCGAACCCGAGTATGCCCCCGAACACAGTCATATCGTCGCCGGCCAGTCGGATGATATCGCGCACGCGCGTCACTTCGAGGGTGGACTCCTTGATATAGTCGCAGCCGTCGATTTCGGCGATGCGCTTGACCAACTCCGGCGTCAGATCGACGTTTGCGGTCGCGGGATTGTTGTAGACCATAATCGGGATGGCCACGGCAGACGCAATGCTCTTGTAGTGGTGAACGAGTTCGTCATCCGTTGGGGTGG
This sequence comes from Rhizobium sp. P1_B8, assembly GCF_056406515.1. Classification (NCBI taxonomy): domain Bacteria; kingdom Pseudomonadati; phylum Pseudomonadota; class Alphaproteobacteria; order Hyphomicrobiales; family Rhizobiaceae; genus Rhizobium; species Rhizobium sp. P1_B8. The sequence continues at coordinate 116,905 of NZ_JBFTZZ010000007.1, forward strand.
AATAGAACGGCGGAATAATCATGACGCCGTCAGCCCCCATTGCCTCGGCCTTGACGCTAAGGCGAATGGACTCCCGCGTATCTTCCGCTCCCGTGCCGATCAAAACAGGCACTCGTCCCGCGACAGTTTCGATGACGGTCCTCGCCACACCATCGCGCTCTTCCTCGCTGAGTGACAGAAACTCACCTGTCGATCCAAGAGGGATAAGACCATGGATACCTTCTTTGACCTGCCAGTCGGTAAAGGCAGCCAGCCCCTTCAGATCGACCGCGCCGCTGGCATCCAACGGAGTAATCATCACGGTGTAGACACCGCGGAACGTCTTCTGCATTTGAAAATCCTGGTTCTAGCGCTTCTCGTTCATGGAAAGCCGAGATCCGGCTTGACCGAGACGCTTTTCGATATGGCTCTGGAAGAAGTCCCAGAGTGTTGTGAGGAGGAGGTAATAAATCGCCGCGACCGCAAACAGTTCGAGCACCATGAACCGCTCCTGGATGAGAACCTGGGTCCGGCGAAGGAGTTCTTCGACCGAGATGACGGAGGTGACAGAGGTCGTTTTCAAGAGACCGTTCACCGAATTGCCGAGAGGCGGAACGATAACTTTGAAGGCTTGCGGCATCACGATGTAGCGCATGATCTGACGCTCAGTCATGCCGAGCGCGCGTGCTGCCCTGGTCTGGCCTTCCGGCACGGCTTCGATTCCGGCACGAATGATCTCCGCGAGATAAGCCGCCTCGTTGAGAGCCAATCCGAGCAACGCTGCCTCTATGACGGTGAATTTGATGCCGAACAGCGGAAGCGCCGTGTAGATCGCAATCAACTGTACAAGAAGCGGCGTGCCGCGAAAAAGCCAGATATACGCCTTGGCAATGTAGGTTGGCACCTGCCGCGACGATCGCCGCATCAATGCAAGAGCAAAGCCCAGAATAAGCCCCGCAATCAACGAGACGACGGTGAGCCAAACGGTCGTGAACACCCCGCCAAGTATAAAGGGGTTGAACAGATAACCGAAAAAGCCAGACCAGTTCCAAAGCGACATGAAGACGACTTTCTGCAAGAGGTTTGGCGCGACGTGGTCGCGCCCCGCCTCATCTCTAAACGATCTTTGAAATCAGTTCAGCGACCGGGGCCCTTGACCGAATAGTCACCCGCGACCATCGGCAGACCGTATTTGTCAAAGAGCGCCTTCAGCGATCCATCCGCCTTCATGTCTTTCAACGTCGCAGACACGGCATCAGCCAAAGCCGGGCTTTTGAATGCGACGGAGACCGGAGCGGGGTAGAGGCCGCTGATTGCCCGTTTGAAGTCCCCGCGAGAATCGTACTCCTTGGCGACGGCGTCGATCGACACGACACCCTGCACCTGGCCTGCCCGCAGAGCCTGGTAGGCGAGGGCGAAATTATCGAACGTCTGGATGGTCAAGCCTTCTTTGCCCGCGTCACGCAGTTCCTTGTCGAGAAGGCGTGTCTTTGTTTCCTCGAAACCACCGATTTCGACACCGATCGTCATGCCGGCCAGATCATCTTTTGCGGCGACGTTTTTCTTCGAATCTGGTGCCACGGAGACGCTGATGGCCTGATCTTCATAGGGGATCATCTGCATGATCTTGGCGCGCTCTTCGGTGAAGAAAATGCCTGTATTGATCATGTCCCAACGGCCAGCCTGCAGGCCCGGAACCATCGCGGAGAATTCGATCCGGACATATTCGGGTTCAAGGCAAAGGCGCTTGGCGATCTCTTTGCCGAGGTCGATGCGCATGCCCTTCAGATCGCCCGTGGAGTCGATGAACTGGAGCGGAGGAAGCGTTGGATTGGTCGACATGACGAGCGTGCCGGGCTTGATCAACTCGCCTGCCGCCACTTTGGGTTCGCAGGATTGAGCGAAGGCAAAAGACGCTGTGATCGACAGGAAGGACGCGGCAAGAACGCTGCGAGAGAAGTGTGAACGGAGCATGGAGAGCCTCTGGAGTTCGGTTCTTTATCGTTGGATCCCAACCCTGCATTCAAGTGGGATCCCACTTTTATACAAAAGTTCATCGTGGATGCAAGTGCATTCTCAATTCATCGATTCAGTAGTTCGCAAGGACGCCCTGGCGGACGACTTCGAGATGATCGGTCATGGCTCGGCGAGCCGCCTCGGCATCGTTGGCGGCCAAGGCAAGCAGGATCGCTCGATGTTCTCGCACGCCCGGCTTCGCGCGCACGACAGGCAGCTGTCGCTCGAAGATCGTTGTGTAGCGTCGCATTTCCCCGATCGTGGTTGCCATAAAGGGGTTGCGGCTCTCGCTTGCGATATAGTTGTGAAGCGCATCGTCAAACGCCCAGACCACCTCAGGGTCAGGTTCGGGGTCGGCCTCGATCTCGTCAAGCATCCTTGTCAAAGGGTCCAGTTCAAGTCGGGAAACATGGGGGCTGGCGAGCGCGGCCGCAGTTGGTTCGAGCAGCATCCTCATGGTGAGACTGTCAAGGTAGTCCTTGAGACTGATGACCCTGACCGAGAGAACGCCCTTTTCATTTCTGACAAGTAGTCCCTCTCCTTCGAGACGTCCCAGCGCGTGGCGCATGGGAGAACGCGAAACAGCATGTTTGGTCGCCAGGCGGCGTTGCTGGACGACCGACCCCCCCGCGAGCCTGGCTGATAGAATATCGGCCAGCAGGGAACGGTAGGTTTCGTCAGCAAGGCTGGAGTCGCCAACTTCATTCAGACCATCGTCCATCTGCGCTCGTTCCAGTCCTTTTCCAAATCGGCTATCATATGTAACAAGTGATCGCGTAAGGAAAGCACGATGCCGCGTCGAGCGGCCAACGCCTTAAAGAACAAGGAAATGGCAAACGGTGACAGACGCCTTAGAGGCCCCGGGTCGGAAAATTGCGGAGAAAGGGCAGCATAATCTTGCATCGCTGACCTACAAGGCCGTGTCCGACATGATCCGGCATCGCCGGCTGAAAGGCGGGCATGTCATCGTTGAGGCAAGGCTTGCCGAAACACTCGGGATTTCGAGGACGCCGCTGCGGGAAGCGCTGCAGAGGTTGGAGGGCGAAGGCCTGGTTCGCAAGGGCGATGGCCGAAACTACGTCGTGCGACAGGTGGATGTCGGCGAGTATCTTCAAAGCTTGAAACTGAGGTTGTTGATCGAACCTGACGCAGCCGTACTGTCGATCAACGCTATTCCGCGACGACTTTTGATGAGCGTCCGGCAGGAAATTCACGACCTTCTGGACGCGACGGCGTATCACACGGACGCGCACTGGTTCTCCGACGACAATCTCCACAATATGATCATCGATCATTGCGGCAACGCGGTAATGGCCAAAGTATTGCGGGAGCTTCGGGCGACCACGCGTCTCTTCGAAATCGACCGCCTGAAAGATCGCCTGAAGCCGGACTCCACGGAACACCTCGTTATCATCGAGGCGATCGACCGGGGCGACGTCGAGGAAACTCGCCGAGCTGTCGCCCACCACATCGAAAGCTTAATCGCATTTACGCGAATGCATCTACAAGTCGCTGACCTTTAGCATTGCTGCTGCATTTTTTGTGTCACCTGAAGCCACAGGTCTCCATGATTCGGAGGTCATGGATGACAAGTGTATCGATTGAGGCGACACTTGAGCTTTGGGCGTCTTCGTTACGAGATGTGAAAGCGCGAATGCGGCCACTGTTCAGGCAAGAGCGCGTGGCAAATTCGGCTGGGCAATTTCTGGACGGTTTGCGGGGAGAAGAGCGGCGCAAGACGGGTCGGATGCGGGCGGAGGCGGCGGGCGACACCGGCCCGTGGTGGCAGCAGGCTATTCAACGCCATCCGCCCGGATAATTTCCGGCACAAGGCAGGTCGCAGCCTTTGCCCAAACGTCAAAACGGCCACAGTCTGGCCCCGTTGCAAAGTTCGACGTTGGCTGCCGGAGGATTCTTGGTTGCTGTTTCACACTGCGTAGATACCGAACGCCCTGTTAACGCCTCAAACGGGTGCTGATCCGCTGAGTCCGCGAACCGCCAGAACGGCTTCCGCAAAGGTGTCGATCTGGCTGGCCTGCAACCCGGCGACATTGATGCGTCCGTCCTCAACGATATAGATGGCGTGGCGCTCGCGCAGCATCACAGCTTCCCCGGGTGTCAGACCGATCAGCGAAAACATGCCTTTGTTCTTGGCGAGGAAATCGTAGTCGCTGCCATTGGTGAAGCGCCGGAACGAGGCAGCAAGCCCCTGGCGCAGCGACAGAATGTTGGAGCGCATACCGTCCAGTTCAGCGCGCCAGTCGGCCGAAAGTGCCGGGTCTTCCAGGACGGTGCGGACGATAGCCGCGCCATGATCCGGCGGCATCGAATAGACGATACGGGCTCGCACCGTGAGTTGCGCCTTGGTTGCATCCGCCCGATCCGCGTTGGCGGCGAGAATGAATGCAGCACCTGTACGCTCGCGATAAATTCCGAAATTCTTCGAGCATGACGCGGAGACGAGCATTTCCGGAACCATGCCAGCGAGCAGTCGCACGACGAAGGCGTCGTCCTCGAGCCCGTCGCCAAACCCCTGATAAGCGATATCGACCAGCGGAACGAGACCGCGTTCGGCGATGATGGCTGCCAGTGCCTGCCATTGCGAACGGCTGGGGTCCGCGCCTGTCGGATTGTGGCAGCAGCCGTGCAGCAACACGATGTCGCCCCGCTTCGACCGTGAGAAATGATCGAGCAGGGCGTCGAAATCCATCTCGCCTGTTCGGTTATCGAGGTACGGGTAAGTGACAATCCGAAGCCCGTTGTCTTCGAGGATCGACACATGGTTCACCCAGGTCGGGTCGGGCACATGGACCGCAGCACCCGGGCGCGCCAGGCAGATCAGGCCGGCGAGCACCGTCAAAGCGCCCGCTCCGCCCGGCGTCTGGATACCGCGAATTCGCTCCCATGGCGCGGCCTCGCCGAAGACAAGCCTGCCGATCAGATCGCAGAAAACAGGATCTCCGGCCGGGCCGACATAGGCCTTGGTCGTCTGCGCGGTATGGATTCGCTTTTCTGCCTCCCTCACCGCCCACGGGATCGGCGTCGTACCGGAGGCGTCCCGGTAGACCCCGACGCCGAGATCGATCTTGTTCGGACGACTATCCTGCCGGAAAATCGGTATCAACGACAGGATCTTGTCGGCTGGCGGCATTGTCAGGTCATCGAACATTGTTCTCTCCGGCCAGGGGATTTGCCGGCGGCGATGAAACGCCGGCGCTTCATGATGCGGCCGCAGCCCAAATCAGCCGGCCCGCCTATTTCAGCGCGCCGATCTTGTTCTCGATGGCCTCCAGAAATGCGCCGGACCGCACGATCTCGAGAGCCGGTGTGGTCTGCTTGGGCATGTAGCTGTCCTCCTGCTGGAATGGGATCGCCTCGCAAAGCGCATCATAGAGCGCCTGGCTGCCGGTTCCGAGCTTGTAGCCGCCGAGTGCCTCTTCGGTCAGGAAGATGGCGCGGGCCGCAAGCAAGCATTCGACACCAAGGATCTTCGGCATGTTGTCGACCACCTGACGCGTTTTGCGGCATGCCCATGTCGCCATCGAAACATGATCTTCCTGGCTGCTCTTGGTCGGGATGGTATCGGCAACGGCGGGGAAAGCCAGCGTCTTGTTTTCCGATGCGACGGACGCCGCAGCCGTCGAGATGATGCCATAGCCGTAATTCAGGCCGATTGGCTTGCCGGCAAGGTTCGGCGGCAGGCCGTAGTTCAATGTCGTGTCGCAGAGCGAGAACAGGCGTCGCTCGGAAATATTGCCGATTTCCACCAAAGCGATCGTCAGGATGTCCATGGCGAAAGCGATGGGTTCGCAATGAAAGTTGCCGCCGGACAGGAATTCCAGCGCGCCGAGTTCGTTCCAGAAGACGAGCGGATTGTCGGTCGCGGCGTTGAGCTCGCGCGTGATCAGTTCCTTGGCGTGCTCCAACTGGTCGCGGCAGCTTCCATGCACCTGCGGCAGGCAACGGAAGGAATACTGATCCTGGACCCGGGCGGTGTGTTTCGGATGCAGGATATCGTCCTCGAGGCGTACCGCTCGCGCCGCCTCGGTCGTGCGGCGGCTACCCTCGATAATGCGACGGATATTTTCCGCAGTCGCGATCTGCCCGGGCTGCTTGCGCACGAGATGAATGCGGGGATCGAACGCTGCCTGCTCGCCGCGGATCGCCTCCAGACTGAGCGCACCGGCCGCATCGGCTGTCTTCATCAGCATCTCGGCGTCATGGAGGTTGAGAACCGCCATGGCCGCGCAGAGGCTGTTGCCGTTGATGAGGGCAAGGCAGTCCTTCGCCTTGAGATCGAAAGCAATTGGCGAGATGCCGGCTTTTTCCAGAGCCTGCGGCGCAGGCATGCGTTCGCCCTGGTAATAGGCTTCCGCCTCCTCATAGCCGATCAGCACCGAAACCATGTGTGCGAGCGGCGCCAGATCGCCAGACGCGCCGACCGACCCCTGGATCGGCACCACAGGGTGAACCCCGCGGTTCAACATCTCAACGAGACGATCGACCACCTCGATCCGCAGACCGGAAACACCGAGGCAGAAGGCGTTGATACGGACGGCCATCATGGCGCGGACGATTTCTTCCGACGCCGGTTCTCCGATGCCGGAGCAATGCGAGAGCACGATATTGCGCTGGAAGCGATCGTTATCGGCCTGGTTGATGGCATAATCCTTGAGCTTGCCGACGCCGGTGTTGAAGCCATAGGTTGGCGGCGCGTTTTCGGTCAGCCAGTTTTCCTCGATATAGTTTCTCACCTTGATGATTTCGGCGCGCGCTGCATCGGCGAGCGCTACCTTGGCGCCCTGGCGCGCGATACGAACGGTATCTTTGATCGTCAGGCTGTCACCGTCTAAAATTATGGCGTTCATCTCGATGTCCTTGAAGCTCGATGGGTGTGAGAAAGTAAGTGCCGAAATCGAACACGTCGCGCGCCGGGAGCGCGGCCTGTCTCCATCGCAGCGGTAACGCCACCAGTGACGGCGACGTAGTTTTCCGCGACACCTTCTTCGGTGACGATGGTTGCTGTCATGACGGCGCCGAAATCGCTCATGATGTCTTCAGACCCTCAGTGCGCGTGACGGGGAAAGCCGTGGCACACGGCTTTGGTGGCGTCTTGAAGCCGCCCGATCAACGCCCCTCCCTTGGGTTCCGGCATGGCAATCGTTTCGAGATAACGGGCTGCCAGCCCGCCCGGCCCTTCGAGCGGGAGAAAGTCGTCGGCCAGACGCCGGACCTGCAACCGTTCCGCCTCCAGCTCCGCTGCCTTGATCTGCTCGTAAAATTCAATCTCTGCCGTGTTCCTGCGGCCTTGACGCAGGGTTAGCCGAAGATGTCGCAACGGCAGGACGAAAAGCGAGCGCCATTCGCCGGCACGGTCCAGAAGCCGCCGCATCTCGCAGTCATCCGCGCCGTGTCCGTCACTATCCGCAAGAGCGAAGAACAGCAGTGACGGCACGTCCACCGCATGACGTGTCTGGGCTTCGAGGCACAAGGACGCGATGCCGGGCTCACCGTAGAGCCGGACCATGGCATCGAATACATTGGCACAGAAAACAGTGCGCCTCGCAGCTCCGGTATCCTGTTCTGAGCGCGCGTTGCCGCTTGCCACGGGTTTTTCTTCGAATGCATCAGGGGCTTTTTCCATCACGCTTGTTCCGCCGTCTTCATTCCGGGCGCCGGTTCGTCGTGAGGGAAATGGCAGGCTGCGAATTGGCCGTAGGGCATCGCCGCAAGCTTCGGTTCCTGCGCAGCACAGACCGCCTGAGCGCGTGGGCAACGCCTGCGGAACCGGCATCCGGATGGCGGCGCGCTCCGCGACAAGGCCTGCGTCGGCGTTGCGCTCGGCACGATCTTCCGGCTGGCATCGGGAACCGGGACTGCTTCCAGCAGCATGCGGGTATAAGGATGCGCCGGACGCTGATAGATGGCATCGCCGGTTCCGATCTCGACGATCTTGCCCATGTAGAGGACGGCGACTCTGTCGCTGACATTGCGCACGACGGCGAGATCGTGGGAAATGAAGATCAGCGCCAGGTTTCGCTTCTGGCGGATATCCTGCAGAAGATTGATCACGTGCGCCTGCACCGAAACGTCTAGAGATGCAACCGGCTCGTCGCAAACGATCAACTCCGGCCCAACGGCAAGCGCCCGCGCGATCGCAATGCGTTGGCACTGGCCGCCGGAAAACTGATGCGGCCTGCGGCCCTCCACCATCGTCCGGCTCATGCCGACATCGTTGAGCGCACGATCGACCCTTTCCAGCCTTTCCGCTTTGCGGATGCCCTGGATCTCGAGGCCTTCTCCGACGATATCCTGCACCTTGCGGCGCGGATTGAAGGAAGAAATCGGGTCCTGGAAGATCATCTGCAGTTTACTGCGGATGGCGCGAAGATCGGAAGCCGACAGGTCGGCAACATTCAGGCCGTCATATTCGACGTGGCCGTCGACACGCGTGTCCGCCTTCGGCAGAAGCTTCAGAAGGGCACGGCCGATGGTCGTCTTGCCGCTGCCCGACTCTCCGACGAGACCGAGCGTTTCCCCGGGAGCCACGTCGAAGGAGACGCCGTCGACCGCAACAAAGATCTTGCCGCCGCGCCGGTATCTGACCGAGAGATCGCGAACTTTCAAAAGCGCGTCGTCGCGCAGGAAAGTATCGAAGGCATGCGTTGCGGCACCTGCATCGATGGCCTGGCCGGAAGGCTCGTCATTCATGACAATGCCCTCCTTTCGACCGCGGTGTCGGCTGCATCGCCGGTTTGAACAGGCACATAGCAGGCGAAGCGGTGCTTGCCGTCCGCACTGGTGGTCATCGGCGGCATCGAGGCATGGCAGCGGGCCTCGGCGGCTGGACAGCGCGGTGCAAACGGGCATCCGGGCGCGGGGTTGGCAAGATCAGGCGGACGGCCAGGGATCGTGTGCAGTTTCGTATGAGCCGGCTGGTCCATGCGCGGCATCGCCGAAAGCAGAGCCTCGGTATAGCGATGGCGCGGATGGGAAAAGACGGTGTTCGTCGGGCCGTATTCCACGACATGCCCGCCATAGAGCACGAGGATGTCGTCGGTGCGTCCGGCGACTATGCCCAGATTGTGCGTCACCAGGATCATCGACATCTGCCGATGCTGCTGGATAACCTGCAGCAGATCGAGAATTTCCTTCTGAACCGTGACGTCGAGCGCAGTCGTCGCCTCGTCGGCGATCAGCAGATCCGGCTGGCAGGCAAGTGCCGTGGCGATCATGATCCGCTGCTTCATGCCGCCCGAAAACTGATGCGGATAATGCCCGTAACATTCCGCGGCATCGGGAATGCCGACGCTTGCCAGCAGTTCGATCGCAAGCGCCTTCGCCTGCGCTTTTCCAAGCCGCAAATGGAAGCGGCTCGCCTCTTCGATCTGCCGCCCCACCCGCACGAACGGGTTAAGGGATGTCATCGGATTCTGGAGAACCATCCCGAACTTGCGACCGAGAAGGGCACGGCGTTTCGCCTCGTTGAGCGTCGACAGATCGATCCCGTCGGCAAGGATGCGGCCGCTGGTTTTCATGCCCTCCGGCGCAATCCCCATGATGGTCTTGACCAGCATGGATTTGCCCGCGCCGGATTCTCCGACGATGCCGAGCGTCGTGCGCGGCGGGATGCTGAAGCTCACGTCGTGCAGCACGCGGATCGGCCCGAACGGCGACCTGAAATGACAGGAGAGCTCGTGACAATCGAGGACCGGGGTAGTGTTCGCTGCCTCATTCATATCAGAGTTCCCTGCCGCGATGGTTCATGCGACGGGCCAGACAATCCCCGACCGTATTGAGCGAATAGACCGTCAGCACGATGGCGACGATCGGTCCGAAGATCAGCAGTGGAAAGCGGCTGAGCAGGTCGGTCGAGCTGGCGATCATCCCGCCCCAGCTCGGCGCCGGCGCCGGAATGCCGTAACCGAGAAAGCTCAGCGATCCCTCCGTGATGATCAGCCCCGCCATCAGCGGCGGAACGATCGCCGTCAGCGCCGGAACGAGATTGGGCAGGATCTCGCGCAGCAGAAGCCGCATGTCCGACGCGCCCATGGCGCGTGCCGCCAACACGTAGTCACGGTCGTTCTGGGCAATCACGCCGCCTTTGGCGATGCGTGCATAGGTTCCGATATCGAGCAGGCCAAGCGCCAGCATCATCGTGAAAACCGAATTTCCGGTCACCGATATCAGCGCCAGGATGACGAGGATCGGCGGAAGCGACGCCATGGAATTGGCATAGAGATCGACGATCCGCTCGACCGGGCCGCGATAGAAGCCGGCCAGCATTCCGAGGATCATGCCGATCACCAGCGAGATCAGCGTCGCGACCGAGACGATGGCGAGCGTCGTTCGCGCGCCGTAGAGCACGCGGGACAGGATGCTGCGCCCGAGCGCATCGGTTCCGAACAGGCCGTTCAGGCTCCATTCCGGACCTTGCGAGAAATCGCCATAGGGGAAGCTTGCCCGGACGAGACCCGGAATGAACTCCACGAAAACCGAGGAGACGATCAGAACCGCCAGGAACACGAAGGCGAACCATTCCATCGGATGGTCGCTCGGCATGCGGAAGCGCGCGGTCTTCGGCATCGCGGCATTCAACGTCTCCGACAACGCGACCGCTTCGCCGGGCACGAGGTCCGTTTGTGTTGGCTGGAGGCGGCTCATGACACGTCCACCCTCGGATCGATGAGCGCATAACCGAGATCGACCAGGATGAAGATCACGACGAAGATCACCACCGTCAGCGACAGGATGGCCTGCATGACGGGCAGGTCGTGGCTGCTCACCGCATTGAGAACGGTCCAGCCGATGCCGGGCACCGCGAAATAGCTCTCGACGATGAAGGAACCGCCGAGCAGATAGGTCATCGACAGGCCCATCACCGTCAGCACCTGGGGAGAGGCAGGGCGCAGCACGTGGCGCATCAGGATATAGCGCGTCGGCAGACCCTTGGCCCTGGCAACGAGGACATAGTCCTCCTGGAGGACCGCAACGAATTCGCTGCGGCTCACCCTGTAGAAATAGGCTGCCTGGTGCACGCTGAGGCACATCACCGGCAAGGCGACGTAGTAGAGATTGCCGATCGGGTCGTCGCTGAAGGAAACCCAGCCGGTCGCCGGCAGCCAGCGCAGCACGATTGCGAAGACGAAGCCGAGCAGAACCACGATGACGAAGGTCGGGATCGACAGCATGACCGAGGACACCGCCCGCAGCACCGTATCGACGATGCCGCCCGGCCGGCTGGCGGTATACATGGCGAGCGGCACGCCGATCAGGAGCGAGACGAACATGGCAAGCAGTGCAATCTCGAACGTCACTGCCGCCCGGTCGACCAGGAGTTTTGCCACGGACTGCTGGCTGAACATGGTCTGCCCGAGATCTCCCTGAAGAAGCCGTCCGAGCCAGCCGAGATAACGTTCCCAGACCGGCAGATCGTAGCCGTAACGGCTGTTCAGCGCATCGATCTGCGCCTGCGTCGCGTTCTCTCCAAGGATCAGCTGCGCCGCCGACCCCGGCATCAGGCTCGACAGCGCCGTCGCCGAGAACGTCACCAGCAGGAAGACCGGAATGCCGGCCAGAAGCCGGACGCCGACCGCTTTCAGATAGGAGAGCTTGGCAATTCGCAACGATCGGACTCCGATTGTCAGGTGGAACATCCAATGCCGGACTGGACCGGCATCCGGATTTCGCAAAACGAGACGGCAGAGCGGCCGGCCTCCGGGATCAGAGTGCCTTCCATCTGTCCTCGGCATCGAGCCAGCCGCTGTCCCGCTCCAGCGCGGCCTTCTGCTCGGCAGGCGTCATGCCGCCCATGCTGTGCTCGTCGGCGTAACGCGTGCTGCGGTCGTTGAAGACATGCCGCCCGTAATCCATCATGCCATACATCGATCCCTTCTCGAGATAATGCATGGTCACCAGGTTGAAGCCGAGCGCCTCGATTTCCTCGAGCCGCACGAAGGGCACGCCGTTGACTGTCGCGACATCGCCGAACATCTTCCAGCCGGGCAATTCCTTTGCCACCTTCTGACATTCCTCCAACGTGCGCAGCCCATGCACATAGGTCATTTCAGCACCGAGTGCTGCGGCGCGCACGCAGCGTTCGATAGCGTCGTCCAGCCCTTTCTCGAGCTTGGATTCGGTGCGTGCGATAACCACGCAATCGGTGCCTTCGCAGGCTTCGATCGAGGCCTTGATCTTGGCGAGCCACAGCTCCTGCGAGACGACCTCATGCGGCACGTTGCCATCGACCTTGCCGGCCAGCGTCGCCGCCTCCATGGCGCGGCCGAACCGCGCATAGCCGCGTTCATTGGGCGTATCCTCGATCAGGATCGCTCCGGCACCGGCTTTGGCGAGACGATAACAGGTGCGGAAGGTCTGGACGACATCGCCGAAGCCGTCATCGGCATCGATGACCAGCGGCAGAGGCGAATAGTCGGCGATGCGGTCGGTCGCGTAGACCAGTTCCTCCTGATTGTGCAGGCCGAGATCCGGCACGCCGGACATGCTGAATCCCAGCGATGCGCCGCTGAGCAGGATCGCCTCGAAGCCGGCCATTTCCGCCGCCTTGGCGGAGTAGCAATCCCAGACGCAGGGCGTGAACACCTGCTTGCGGGAAACCAGGTCCCGAAACTTCACCTTCTTGCGATTGCCGATCATCGTCATCCACCTTTTCCGATCGCCCCGCGTCGCAGGGCTCATTCCGTCGTCTTAACGTCTCTGGCGTGTACGGTCGTCCAGCCCATCGACCGGCCCTTCCCTGCCCGCCCGGATCTTCCGGACGAGCTTGTGCGTCATGATCTGGAGCCCGCTATTTCTGGCAGGCATCCGTGCAAACGTAGAGGAACTGCTTTTGCAGGATGCCGCCATTCGAGGGAACGACGCCGCCGGTATTGTCGCGCAGCAGCAGCGAGCGCGTCTGTTCCCCGAAGATGTAGAGCGGCATCTCGGTTGCAACGAGCTTCTGAACCTTGACATAGGCGGCTTTGACAGCGGCCGGATCGAGAGTGGAGCTGGCCTCCTTCAGTGCAGCATCCATCTCGGCACTCTTGTACTGTCCCCAGTTGAAAGCACCGCCGGAGCTCAGCAGGTTGGAAATGTTCGGCTCGGCACCGTTCGACACCAGTACCCCGCCCTCGACGCAGATGTCGAAATCGAGCTGCGTCTTGCACCGCTGGATCAGCGAGGCTTGGTCGACTTCGACGATCTCAGCCGAGGCGCCCTCATAGCCGGTCAGCACCTGCTGGATGTAGGCGGCAAGACGCTTCAGGTCCGAGTTGGTATAGGTGACGATCTTGATCGAGAATGGCTTGCCGTCCGCCTTCAGAGCATCGAACAGTTCCTGCGCCTTCTTCGGATCATAGGTGGGCAACGATGAAACGCTGTCGAAATAGGGCGAATTCTCTCCAAAGTAATTGCTGGGTGCCTTGTATCCGGGCATCTGCGTGAAGGCCTGCATCAGCCGCGCGCGGTCGATGGCGGAATAGAAGGCCTCGCGGGCGCGAACATCGGTGAAGATGCCCTTGGCCTGGTTGAGATAGGCGCGGTTGATGCCGCGGATCGGGATCTCGCGGGTCGCAACCCCCGGCGCCGTTGCGTTCGAGCCGAACTGATAGGGATAACCGGCCATCATCGTTGCGCCGCCCTGCACGACGGTGGCGATGCGGCTGTTGGTTTCGGGAATGATGGCGAACTTGATCGTATCCAGATAGGGGCGCGGCTGATCCCAATAACCGGGATTGCGGGCCATGGTCATCGATATGCCCTGGTTCCATTCGGTCAGCGTAAAGGCGCCGGCGCCCACCGGCTTGATATCGGTTTTTTCCTTGGCGGCCTTCAATGCTGCCGGCGAGGCGATGAAGGGGCACAGCTCGGCGACCTGGGCTGCGAAATTGGCGTTCGGGGAGGACAGCTTGATCGTCAGCGTCTGTGGATCGACGACGGTGATCGCCTTGTTCCAGGAAGAGATGAACGGCTGAGCCGGCGAAAGCGTGGCCGGATCGGCGGCACGGTCCCAATTGTATTTGACGGCTTGCGCATCATAGGGCGCACCGTCGGTGAACTTCATGTCCTTGCGAAGCTTCAAGGTCCAGGTCACCGCGTCGGTGCTGGTCAGGCTTTCGGCCATGCCACCGGTCACGACGCCCTTATCGTTGACGTAGACGATAAAGCCGTAGACGGCGTCGAGCACATCCATCGGACCGCCGGGATAGGTGCCGGCGGTGATCGCCGGATCCCAGCTCTTGATGTCCGAACCGTTGATAATGGTCATCGTGCCGCCGCTGACGGGCTTTTCCGTCTGCGCGATCGCGTAAGATGCGGCGAGCATCATGGGTGCCGCCGTCGTCAGCGACAACAGCAAGGCGGCGGCGCCACGCATGAACAGGCTCTGCAGCCTTCTGGAACGATTGTCTGACAACATCACTCTATCTCCTTTTTTTGAGTTCCCCTGGGGGAGTGATTGTGCGTCGTTGTTTGCATGCGGTTGACATCATGGCCCGGCAGCTTTCAGCGCTGCTCTTCATGGCTCAGTCGTTATGATCCTCCGTCCAGCGCCGGACCGTCGGATGATGAAGCCCGAATTGATCCAGCGCACGCCCCACGGTCTGGTCGACCATTTCGGCGATTGATTTCGGCAGCGTGTAAAAGCTCGGCACCGGTGGCATGATGACGGCGCCGCTGCGTGTCGCCTGGTCCATCAGCGCGATATGGCCCGCATGCAACGGCGTTTCCCGCACCATCAGCACCAGCCGGCGGCGTTCCTTCAGGCAGACATCGGCGGCGCGCACGATCAGATCGTCTGCATAACAATGCGCGATCCCGCTCAGCGTCTTGATCGAGCATGGTGCAACCAGCATGCCGTCGCAGCGGAAGGAGCCGGAGGCGATCGAGGCGCCGATATCCCCGTGGCTGTAGACCCGGTCGGCGAGGCCACGGATTTCGTCCGCAGTCTTTCCCGTCCCTTCGGCCAGTGCCGTGCGGATCGCCGCGGGCGATATGACAAGATGCGTTTCGACATCGTCGAAATCCCGCAGCATCTCCAGCGCACGCAGGCCGTAGATTGCACCGGAAGCCCCTGATATGCCGATGATCAAGCGCCTCAAACGTTCATCTCCGGCTTGACACGCGACAGCAGCTGACGCATCCGCTCGTAGGACTCCAGCGGCGGAAGCGCCTTGTCGAACCCTTCCTTCCGATCGCCCGCCTTCATCGTGGCGTCGTAACCGACCTTGGCGATCACGCCGCCGTCTTCCTGAGGCTCGGACCGGTCTGCCGGAAGGTCCGTGACGATGAGAATGTCGCGCTCCGCGCGCATGCGCGTCATCTTTGCCAATTCGACGGCACTGAGATCCCAGGGGTCGACATCGCTGTCGACGATGGTGATGTTCTTGACGATGCTGACCGCACCCCAGCAGATC
Source organism: Rhizobium sp. P1_B8 (assembly GCF_056406515.1). Lineage (NCBI taxonomy): Bacteria > Pseudomonadati > Pseudomonadota > Alphaproteobacteria > Hyphomicrobiales > Rhizobiaceae > Rhizobium > Rhizobium sp. P1_B8. Next base: position 132,315 of record NZ_JBFTZZ010000007.1, read on the forward strand.
GACATGATGCGGCGTGCCTGTCCCGGGCGGGGCGCATCGATCTGCACGACCACGTTGTTCCGTCCGCTACCTGACGCGGTGACGGCAACCTCGCCGACATTGAAAACGGACCGCCGGATGACGGCCTTGAGGCTTGCAGCGATCGGCACCGCGCCGAGATAGAGGTGCTCCATGTGGTAACCGGGCTCGATCACCTGCAACATCGCGTCGGAGCGGCAAGTCATGCATTCAAATCTGACGCGCACCCCGGAGCCGTAATCCTCGTACATGCCGTGATATTCGGAGACCAATCCCTCGAGGATCGGCTCGTCGATATGAATATGACCTTCGAGCACGATCTCCGCCTCTGCAGGCACCGCAAGATCGATCGACTTGCAGTGGACAAGCCGCACCGGCTCGCCGAGCAACGATCCGGCGCAGTGCATTTCATCGTCACCGAGCCCCAGATAGAAGCAGGCGGCAAGCTGAATGGCCGGATGCGCGCCGAGGACGACGGCGAAGGGCAGCGGCTCGCCTTTGGCGCCTGCCTTGCGAGCCATGATGGCGAGATGATGGTTCGGTGCAATACCGATCATCGCTTCGTTCGGACCAAGCACCTTGATGCGGGCATAGGACGCGTTGCCCAAGCCTGTTTCAGGGTCGCGCGCCACGATCAGACCCGCAGTAATGTAGGGACCGGTCTCCTTGGAAAAGAACGTCGGGACTGGAAGCCGGGTCAGGATGTCGTCCTGGAAGAGCTGTTGCTGTACCGGCGCATCGTCCACGAAGACTGGCGGCACCGGAGACGCGATCGAGGATAGCAGCTTCTGCTGGATATCGATTTTCGCGACATCAAGCGCCAGGGCGACACGATCGAGATCCGACAGGATGTTGCCGAAGATTGGCATGTCGTGACCCTTGATGCGGTCGAGCCGTACCGCCGCCTTTTCATCGACGATGGAAAGAATGGCCGATACGTCGTGGATCGGGTCGACTTCCTCCGAAATCACCAGCAGCCGACCGCGTCGGTCGAGTTCCTGAAGAATGCCTCGACACGACTGATCGCTTTCGCCGCGTGGCATTGCGCTGGCCGCCCCGGATGTCATTGCCGCGTTTTCAAGCGGATCAGGGTGATCATTCATCCGGTAATCCTGTGAAAGTCATTTCCGAGGGCTGTTGTGATGCGGCAAGTATCAGCCGCAGGCCGGAGACTGGGTAGCTCGAAAATCACGAATTGGGGGATAGGAAAATCAGAATGCTCCGCGCATGAGCACGATTCGGCACGATATGTTTTTTAGATCACGCCTGTCGGCCGAAGACGGCAACGAGTGACTGGATCATCGTCCGTTCGGCCTCGGACAGCGTCCTTTCGCCGGAGAAAATCACTGAGAGGTTTCCGGCGATCACGTCTTCCGTAATCGGCGCCGCGGTGAGGCGCCCGCTGCCGATATCCTGCTGGACCGAGGACACCGGCAGGACCGTACAGACCGGCAAACGGCGGACCATGGCGATGGCCAATGGCAGAGAACCGACGTCCATGACCGGCTCGACACGCAGATGCCGCGCACTGGCGGCTGCCATGAACGCCTGATGGATACTGAGATGCTTGATTCCGAGAACCAGCGGAAATCCGCAAACTTCGGCCAGTGGAATTTCCGTTCGGCCGGCAAGGTTCAAGGCCGGATTGGCAACGACCGAGAGGCGCTCGCTCGGTCCGAGATGGATCCGGGTCATCTGCGTCTGGACGGCACCGACAATGGCCAGATTGAGCTCTCCCGCGCGCACCTGATCGTGAAGCACAGCGTTGGAACCTTCGATGATTCTCAGCCGGTATTCGGGATGGCCAAGGCGGGTTGCCGCCAGTGCCTGCGCCACCTTGTCCGTCATGACGCTGTCATGCCCCGAACTCGGCAGCATGCCGATCGAGATGGTCGCCTGTGTGTGGGCGGCAATATCCAGACTGGCCCGAAGGAGGCTATCGATGCGCTCTTCGATCTCCAGGGTGAAGGGAAGCAATGCCTTGCCGGCCTTCGTGCTCTCGGCACCGTTGCGCCGCCGTTCGAACAGAGGTTGCCCGACAACTGCCTCGATTTTCTGAATCTGGATCGAAACGGACGGTTGCGTGACATGCGCCGCGCGCGCCGCCGCCGAAATACCTCCGCTGAGATGCGCAAGGTTGAAGTAGTGCAATTGACGTGCCGTCAACTGCGGTCGAAAGACGATATTGGCCTCCATTGCCTCCAGATTTTTCTTGAGGCTACAAAGCATGGCGGACACGACCTCCTGATCCGGCCCGTTTGCGCGCACGCCCAAGGTGCTCGACAAAGGCGGATCGAGGGGCTCCAGATGCAGGCGCGCAAGTCCGAGCCGGTCGGCGACCATACTGCGCGGCATCAGGAACCGCATCTGCGGAAACTCGTTGAGCAGCCGGTGAAGGTCTGCCGGCTCCTCATCCATCAGGATTATGCGGTCGCGGATGCCATGCTCGTCCGCATATCGGATAACGGCATCGCGAAGTACCTGACGCATTTTCAAAACGACAAATTTCTGATTGGGGGAGCGAAGATCAACCGCGGCCTCCGCCGCTCCGACAGAAAACCAGACCTCATCGTAAAAGGGCGTCATCGCAGGCAGGTTCGCAGATGGCACGCCGGTCATATAGCCGACTTCGATTTCCACCGAACCCGCGTTGCCCGGGATGTCCGCAGCCTCGTCGTCAACAAGGGATTTTCCTCGCTGGTCTGCAAACATCACGTCGATCAGCAGGTCGGGCCGCTCGCGTTCCATATCTTCGACGGTACGTCCGATCGCCTTCGAAAACCGGCCGATGGAGAAACTGAGATCGAGACGAATATCGATGCGACGATGGTCCGTGTCCCCATTCCGCATCCGACGCACGAACCTTTCGCGATGCAGGATGGCCGTTGCCTGCTGAAACAGCCAGAAGGCTGCCGGTAAAGGACTGAGGTGACCGCTTTTGCGAATGAAGAGCTTGAGTTGAAGTTCATTTTCCAAAGTACGCAGACTGGATGTCAGCGCCGAAGGAGCAATCCCAAGCTCGCGCGCGGTCTCCGCCAGCGTCGGGCTCTGACAGGCCAGCACGAAATGGGCCAGTTGCTGGATTTCGATGCGCGGCGGATTTGTAATCACTGCGGGTCTATATCGGATTGCACAAGGGGCTCACCCGACTATGGCACACAAAGCGTTATGCCGCACGAATATCAGCGCCGGCCCATTGCTTCCCGAGCCCACCGAACCGACATGGTCGGCCTCGGACATTGGTCGGGTGCAGCACTGGCGATGGAATGCCTGGACAGGCCGAGAGCGTCGAAACCGGGAGCCCGCATATTGAGGGTGATCAGTCCTTCTTAGAAATCGAGAATCTTCCGTTCCGTCATTTGCAATCGCCCGGACCAGAAGACGTCAGCCGGCGATCAAAGCGGCTTCATACACCATCGTCGCGGCGGCAAGATCAGCCAACGCCGTTCCGACTGCCTTGTAGAGAGTGATCTCATCGTTGGACGTCCGCGCTGGAACATCCCGGCGACACAGCTGGTCAAGTGTCGCACGCACCGCATCTGCAGCAATGACGCCGGCTCTGATCGGCTGAACCAGATCGCCCGCTTCGTGAAGGGCCTCGTGAGTGTCGATATAGACCGAGGAGCGCCGAAGCGCCTCGTCATCCGCCTCGCGCATCGCCGGGGTGAAGCCGCCGATCAGATCGACATGGGTGCCCGGCCGTAGCCATTCGCCCCGGATAAGCGGTGCTGTCGCCAGCGTCGCCGCGCTGACGATATCGGCTTGCCGCGCCGCGGCTTCCAGATCCGTGACGGCGGTGGCCTGGAGCCCCTGTTGCCGGAGGCTCTGCGCCAGCCGTTCCGCATTGGCGGGATCGATATCCCAGATATCCACATGCGCGATCGGCCGGACGGCGCGGTAGGCATCGGGTATGAGGCTCGCGACGCGGCCTGCGCCGATCACCAGCAGGCGGCGGGCGTCTTTTCGGGCAAGATAGTCCGCGGCAAGGGCCGATGCCGCTACCGTGCGGCGCGCGGTGACCGTGTTTCCGTCAAGGAGCGCAAGCTGCATCCCGGTCCGGCCATCATAGAGCATGTAAGTCGATGTCAAACCTGGAATGCCGCGTACCGTGTTGCCGGGAAAGACGGTGACGATCTTGATGCCAAGGTAGCGCTCCGACCGGTGCGTTTCATGCCAGGCAGGCATCAGAAGCAGGGTCGCATCAGGTTCGCCGATATTGGCTATCGTGTGATGATGCCGTACCGGCACAACACAGCCTTCGGCAAATGCTTGCCGCAGGGTCGCGACCAGCGCGCCGAAAGGTAGGAACTCGCCCGTTGCCCGGGCATCGAGAATACGGATTTGTGTGTGGGTCATTGAAGCGATCTCTCAGGAGGTTCTGACTGCTGGATAAAGCGAGTTCTGTGTGATTGAACGAGAGCCGCGTCGCCGCTGCGCGGCGTACCGGCTTTTCAACCGGCATCGGCCCTTTGGACACTCCGTTGCGATCGGAATGCGGAGCAACTCGGCACCGCTCAGCCAAACGCAGCTTTCTTCTCCAGAATTCTGGCGTATTGCGTAAGCGGATAGCACAGGGCGAAGAAGATCACCGCGACGAGACCGTACACCTTGAAAGGTTCGAAGGTCGCGTTGTTGATGGCGTTCGCGGTTTTCAATAGTTCTTCGAAGCCGAGGATCGAGGCCAGTGCGGTGCTCTTGATCAACTGGACCAAGAACCCGACAGTCGGCGCGCGCGTGATCCGGAAAGCCTGCGGCAGGATGACAAGCCGAAGTTCGAGAAGACGATGCAAGCCCAGGCTGGCTGCAGCGTCCCATTGCCCGCGCGGCACCGCCTCGACGCCGCTCCGCCAGATTTCCGCAAGATAAGCGCTGGCATAGAACGTCAGGCCGCAGACGGCGGCGGTCCATGACTCGATCCGGAAACCGAGCATCGGCAGGCCGAAGAACATCAGAAAGAGCTGCATGAGGAGCGGCGTTCCCTGAAACAGGGCAATGTAGCCGGACGCGAAGCTGCGCGGCCAGCGTGTTTTCGATATCCGTGCAGACAGGATCGCCAGGCCAACGATGGCGCCGCCGGCAAAGGCTGCGAGCGAAAGCATAAGGGTCCAGCGTGTCGCGAAGACAAGATTGCGCAGAATGTCCCAGAAGGTGAACTCAATCATGCCAGACCGGCTCCCAGAAAACGACGTTTCCCGGCGAAAAGGAGCCGGCGAAGTGCGGCGGACATTGAAAGGTAGATCAACGTCGCCACCAGATAGGTCTCGAAGGAGCGGAAGGTGCGCGACTGAAGCAGATCGGCCTCCTGCGCCAGCTCGCGGACGGATATTTGCGAAACCACCGCCGATTCCAGCATCATGATGATGACCTGGCTCGTCAGCGCCGGGAAAATGATGGCGATCGCTTGCGGCAGAATGATTTTGAAGAACACCAGCCGGGGCCTGAGGCCGAGTGCCTGCGCCGCCTCCTTCTGGCCTCTCGGTATGGCATCGAGCCCGGCCCCGACCACCTCGATCGTGTAGGCCGCCATATTGAGGGTCATGGCAAGGACTGCGGCGGAGATCGGATCGAGGCGAATGCCGAGGCTAGGCAAGCCAAAGAAGATGAAGAACAGCTGCACCAGGAATGGCGTATTGCGCATGATTTCCACATACAGGCCGACGACCTTGCGCAACCATGGATAAGGTCCCCGGCGCGCGGCCGCGCCGAGAACGCTGAGAACGATCCCGAGGACCGATGTGGAGGCCGTCAGCGCAAGCGTCGTGCCTGCGCCATAAGCCAGAGCTCCCATTCCGTCCCAAAGCCAGTTGAAATCGAGGCTGTATCTCATCTTTCGTCCTTTGGAGCCGGATGATCTGGGCCGGGTCGGCCCGAAATCTCGATCCGCCTCTCAACCAAAGAATGGGAGCATGATGCCACCGGAATCGCTTACAGTTTTCGGCATCATGCTCTGGTGAGTGGGAGGCCGTCCTCGTCAGTCCTTCAGGTTTTCAGGGTTGAGCGGCGCTTTCAGCCAGCTCTTCGAGCTTGTGTCGAGCGAACCATCGGCGATCATTGCGGCGACGCTGTCATTGACAGCCTTCTTCAGGCCTTCCTCGCCCTTGCGGAGCGCGATGTGCGAGGGGGAGCTGAGGAGCTGGAACTTCTGCTCCGGCTTCAGTTCGTCCTGTCGTGCCAGAACCTGCGCACCGACATCGTTGCCGACCACCATCAACTGGGTCTGGCCGGATATGAAGGCCTGGATGACCGAATTGTAGTTCTCGAAACGCTGGATCGCAGCCGATCCGGGCGCAGCTGCCGTCAGCGACGTGTCTTCGAGCGTCCCACGATTGACGGCAACGGTCTTGTCGGCGAGGTCTTCCTTGCTGCTCACCTTCAGTGCTGCCGGACCGATGACGGCGATATAGTAGGGGGCGTACGGGGCGGCATAATCGATAACCTCGGCGCGCTCCTTCGAATAGCCGACGCTCATCAGCAGGTCGACGCGGTCGTCGTTCAGGTAGGCGATCCTGTTCTGGCCGGTAACGCTCACGAGATTGAGTTTCACGCCGAGCCCGTCGGCAATTTTCTGGGCGACGTCGACGTCATAGCCCTTGATGCTCATATCGGCGCTTGCCGAAGAGAAGGGTGGGAAATCGGAGAAGATGCCGATGTTGATCTCGCCTGCGGCCTTGATATCGGCAAGTTCGTCGGCCTGTGCGGCTCCTGCCAGGATGCCGAACACGGCAATTGCCGCGGTGGCGGTGTAGCGCAATTTCATAAGAGCAGTCATGTCGTTCCCCTTTTTGRGACGTGTTGTGCGACAGGTGATGGATGGCAGCGGGCGCGAGGCACGCTGCCGCTGTGGAGCTGGTTCTCAGGTCACGTTTGTCCTGACCGCGGGACTGAACATCGCGAGGCACAGGAGTTCGAACAGGACCTGCGCGGCGATCTGCGCGGTGTTGGTGGTATTGTCGTATTGCGGCGCGATTTCCACGACGTCGCCGCCGATGAGGTTGATGCCCTTGAAGCCGCGCAGCAGCGTCAGGACCTCCCTCGGCTGAAGCCCGCCGACTTCTGGCGTGCCGGTTCCCGGAGCGAAGGCCGGATCGAGGCTGTCCACGTCGAAACTGAGATAGGTCGGACCGGCGCCGACAACCTCCAGAGCCTTTGCGATCACCGCCTTGAGGCCCATCTCCGCCACCTCTTCGGCGTGGATGACGGTCATGCCGGCGGCAAAGGAGAACTCCCAGAGATATTCGCCGCCGCCGCGGATGCCGATCTGGATCGTACGCTTCGGATCGAGCACGCCCGCCAGAACTGCCTCGCGGAAGGGCGCGCCGTGGTGGAACTTGGAGCCCTCATAGGGACCAGCGGTATCGCAGTGAGCGTCGATGTGGATCATGCCTACCGGCTGACTGGCCGCCAGGCCCTTGAGAATGGCGCCGGAGATCGAATGGTCGCCGCCGACCGACAGCGGGATAACCCCTGTTGCCGCGATCATCCGGTAGCAGGCCTCGATGTCGGCATGGCACTCGGCCAAGCCGAACCGGCTGCGCATCGGCACGTCGCCGACGTCGGCGACCTTTAACCCTCCCATCGGCGCGACACGCAGAACATGTTCGTAGGGCCCCACACGCTCGACAGCCCGGACGGCCCGCGGCCCCAGCCGCGCGCCGGCACGATTGGTGACGCCGAGATCCATCGGCACGCCGATCAGGGCCACGTCAAGCGCTTCAAGCACCTCGGGGCGCAAGCCGTTCTCGATGAAACGGGCGTCCAGAAAGGTCGCAGGGTCGGCGAAGGGCCATTTGCGGCTGTCGCCGTCCTTGAATACGCTGGCCGCCACGGCGCGGAAGTGCGGATCTTCCATCTCCCCGCCTGCAGCGCTGCCGAAGCGCTTTCTCAAGTCTTCCAGAAAATCCCGGTCAATGGTCAAGGCAGGCTCCCGCGGTATTGATGCTGCCATCATCATCGGCGCCGCCCGCTTCTCTTGGAACCGCGAAAATTCGAGAGGGGATATAACGATTCTTGATAGACCAGCCCGGCCGAGGCTGCGCGAAGCGGGTAGTGCGTTCATCCGGGCGTTCAGAAAACTTTATAACCCGGCGAGAATTTTCCCACTACCGCGGTTGGTAACCTCCAAGCAGTCTCCGATGCGAACGGTCCAGCAGAGGGCCGACAACAAAGGGAACCTACCATGTTGCACGATATGACACGCCGCCGCTTCCTCGGATCCGCCGCTGCCGCGGGGATTGCCGGCACGATGACCGGGTTTGCGAGATCCGCCGCAGCCGGCAGCGGCAATCTCACCGCCGTCGAATGGGGCGGCGAGGTCGTCGAAGCTATGAAGCAGATTGCCGCCGACCAGAATGCGGCGACATTCAACTGGGTTCTTCATCAGGGCGGCGCGGGCGCTATCCTGCCAAAGATCAAGGCAGTCTGGCCGAATGTCGACTACGACTACGTCGCTGGCTGGGAAGGCTCATTCAACAGCATGGTGAAGGAGGATTGGCTCGAGACCATCAATCCTGCCGATGTTCCCAACCTTGCGAATATTCCCGAGAAAATCATCATTCGTGATGGCAAGGGCAATATCAAAGCGGTCCCACGCGCAGTTGGCGGCATGTATTTCGGCGCCCGAACCGACACGGCCCCTATCGCTGTGAAGACCATCGATGATCTGCTCAGCCCCGATCTTAAGGGTGCGATCTGCTGGCCAGGCCCAACACAGAGCATGATGCTCCAGATTGTCGCGCTCGCCCTTCACGCTGGCGGCAGTGAAACGAATATGGAACCTGGATGGAAGCTCATGACGGAATTGGCGAAATCCGGCAATATCGGCCGCGTCGCCATCACCGATATCGATTTCACCAATTCGCTGACGTCGGGCGAGACCTCCGTCGGCTTCTTCGCCGAGCCCGGCTGGGCGGCCGTGGCGAAGAACTTCCCGGTTACTCGTTTCACCAAGGACAGCAACTTCAAGGCCTTCCTCTACCAGAGCGGTTTCGGCGTACTGAAGAATAGACCGAACACCAAGGCAACGCTCGATTTCGTCAACTTCGCAATCAGCCCGGACATGAACTCGCTCTACGCCAAGGTGGCGGGCGAAGCGCCATTGAACAGCAAGGCGGTCACGCCCGACAATCTGAAGCATCTGTCCTTCACGTCGGACGAGTTTTCGAGCTTCGTCTATGTGCCGGACTACAATGTCGTTCTCGAACAGCAGGATGCCTGGTCCAAGCGCTGGGAACAGGACATCGCCCCGTTGCTCTAAGGCACCTCGCGGCAGGTTATCGAAGGCGCGAGCGCGGGATTCGATAACCTGCCTTTCTCATGGCCCCTAGGGGCGAGGAAGGCTGTTCCACCATGACCAAGGTTAGGCGGCAACCCGTTGCCATTTCAATATCTGATCGCCGAGATGCGGCCCTGACGCTCGGGCCAGCCCTCCTGGTGTTCGCATTCGGTTTTCTGTCACCATTAATCAATCTGGCAATCGAAAGCTTGAAGGAGTTTACGCCGGGGCGCGTCGGTTCCGTTGAAAATGCCGCGGCAACGGTCCAAAACTATTACGAGCTTGCAAACCAGGCGTTTGCGAGTGTCCTGCTGACGACCTTCTGGATCGGTGGAGTTGCCGCGATCATCGGCCAGCTTGTGGCATTTCCGCTGGCCTACTTTATCGTGCGGCGCATTTCCCCGCGGATGCGCGCGCTCACCCTCGGCTTTTTGATTACGCTTGTTCTATCCAGCGTCCTGATCAAGACATACGCGATCGAACTGACCTTCGGGTCGGTCGGCATCTTCCGACCCCTCCTCTTGACACTTGGCCTTTCGCCCAACAGCCGCGAATATATCAATATCGTCGTTACTGCGGGCCTGGTTCACTCGATCATACCGGTCGCAACGCTAACGCTGATTGGCGCGATGCAATCGATCGATCCGCGTCTGTTCGATGCAGCCCAGTCGCTCGGCGCGCCGGGATGGAAAGCCCATTTGTCGATCACGCTTCCCCTGAGCTTCCCGGCTCTGATCTCAAGCACGCTTGTCTCGCTGACTTTCGCGATCAGCGCCTTCGTCATTCCCATGGTGCTCGGGAGGGGCCGGGTGCTTTTCATATCGAACGTCATCTACACCCGGTTCAGCGATATCGCCAACTATCCGAGCGGCGCGGCGATCTCGCTCGTCATGCTTGCCGCGGCCTTGGCGGTCGTCGCTGTCATAACGTTTGCGCAGGCCTGGAAGGTTTCCCGATGAGCAGACAATCTCTTGCAGCGCGAACCGGGGACCGGATCGCCGGTTCCCTCGCCTACGGTGTCATCGGCCTTGGATTGGCGTTCCTCGCCATCCCCTTGGTGATAACATGCCTTATGGCATTCGACGCCAGGACCTACCTCGGTCCACTGCCGCCGCCTGCCTTGTCGCTTCACTGGTTCGAACGGCTCGTCTCTCAGGCGGATATCCTTACCAGCCTACGCACCAGCCTCATCTTGGCGGTACTCACGACGGTTCTGTCCGTCACGATCGGAACGGCGGCGGCCGTTGGCCTTGCCCGTGGCAATTTTCCAGGAAAGGCAGCGCTGACTTCGGCCTTTCTCTCGCCACTCATTGTTCCGCCGGTCGTCATTGGATTCGGTCTGCTGCTTTTCCTTTCCAAGGCCGGTATCACAAATGGTATGGCGCGCCTGCTCCTCGGCCACGTGATCGTGACGTTGCCCTATTGCATAAGGACCAGCCTCGCCAGCCTTCTTGGCAGCGACCAACGATTGACGGAAGCCGCAATGGTTCTCGGCGCCACCGAGCGCCAGGCCTTCTGGACCATTACCCTACCGCTCATGCGGACCGGCGTCGTCACCGGCGCGATCTTCGCCTTCGCAATTTCGATAGATGACGTATCGATCAGTCTCTTTCTGAGCGATCCGTCGGCAACGACCTTGCCTGTTACGCTGGTCAGCAACATGCGCGCGGCTTTCGATCTGACGATCGCTGCGGCGGCCGTGGTCCTGATTGCCGTCACCGCGTTGCTGATCGTTGTGCTGGACCGAGTCGTCGGCTTCGACACTGTCGTCGGTCAGGGTCTGTTTCGTTCATGAGGACAATACGATGATTTCTGCCGTGGAATTTCAAGGGGTCAGCAAGCGCTTCGGCGAAACGGTCGCGCTCGGTAATATCTCCTTCTCGGTGAACCCAGGTGAAACAATCGCACTGCTTGGACCGAGCGGCTGCGGCAAGACCACCATTCTTCGGCTCATCGCCGGATTCGAGCGGCCCGACAAAGGCTCGATCCTGATCGACGGCGAGCCGATGGCCGGATTGAAACCCTATGAGCGCAATGTCGGGCTGCTGTTCCAGCACTACGCTCTTTTCCCGCATATGACCGTCGAACAGAACATCGGCTACGGGCTTCGCCATCGCAACCATCCGCCGGGGCAAATACCTCGCCGCATTGCCGAGATGCTCGAGCTCGTCCGGCTCGTCGGTTTCGGACAGCGGCGACCGCACCAGCTGAGCGGCGGCCAGCAGCAGCGTGTTGCGCTTGCGCGGGCGCTCGCCACCCATCCGAGCCTTGTTCTTCTGGATGAGCCCCTGTCGGCGCTCGACGCCAAACTTCGACATGAGCTGCGCACCGAATTGAAGGATGTGCTCGCCGCGGTCGGCTCGACCGCAATCGTGGTAACCCACGACCAGGAGGAGGCGATGAGCCTGGGAGAGCGCATATTCGTGATGAACCGTGGAGCCATCATGCAATCCGGCAGGCCGGATGATGTGTATTGGCGTCCAGACTCGCGTTTCGTCGCGGATTTCATGGGGCGGACGAATTGGATTCATGGCTCGATTTCGGCCGCGGGCGGAACAGCCGGCAAATTTCGCTCCGAATCCGGCTGGGAGTTTCCGGTCGCGTCCACGGGAAGCCTTTCAGGTGCCGCCGAGATTTGCGTGAGGCCGGAAAGCGTCGAGATATCGTCCGGCGCTCCGGCTGCCGGGGCCATGCCCGGACGCGTTGCCGATGTTGTGACACTCGGCGCCTTCAGGCATATCGTTCTGGATCTCGTCAGCGGCGACCGCATAATCTCGGCTTGCCCGAACCGTCCAGACATAGCCTTTGCTCGCGGGCAGGAGATCAGTGTTTCCATTCCGCCCGAGGCATGCGTTCTGTTCGCGCGATAAGCTGGCATTCCCGACTAAGGGTCACCAGTTGTCGGAAGGACATGGTTCGTCCAATATCCGCTTATAGGCGGAGAGGCCCTCAGCACTCGAGCGCCCCAAACTTTGGAATGCGGCTTCTGATGCTTGATCTTGATTCCTATCTGCTTCGCGCATTTCTGACCGTCGCGGAGATCGGCACCGTCAATGGAGCAGCCGTCAAGCTGAACAGAACGCAGGCCGCCGTGAGCATGCAGATCCGCAAGCTGGAGGAGCTTGTCGGCGTTACGCTGTTTTCGCGTTCGTCAAAAGGCCTCGAGCTCACGAGCCATGGGCAGATCATGCTGGCTTATGCCCGCGAAATGGTCGCCCTCAGCGACGAGGTCGAGAAAAGGCTGACAGGCAAGATGATCGAGGACCGCATTCGCCTCGGCGTCGTTGAGGACTTCGCAGCCGGCCACCTGATCGACATTCTTAGTGACTTCAGGGCGCAGAACCCGAAGGTCGATATCGACATCATTGTCGAGCCGAATCGCCGCCTCGCCAGCCTGTTTGAAGACGGGAAGCTGGATCTCGTGGTTTGCGACATCACCTGCCTCGCGCGAAAACCGACCCTGATCTGGACCGAATATTTGATGTGGACGGTCAGATCCGACTTCGTGGCGGATGCGGAAAAGCCGCTTCCCATCATTATGTTCGAGGAGGAGTGTCCCTGGACGCTCCCGACGCTTGCCGCTCTGTCCCAGCGGAACGTCAAGTGGAAGACGGCGTGCGTCGCATCGACGCTGGTGGCCATGGCGACCGCGGTTCGCGTTGGTATCGGTATCGCGCCAATGATGCTCAACACGAAACCGGAGGGCTGCCGGACACTTGACAGATCGGCGGACCTGCCCGGTCCGGTGCGCATCGAAATCGGTCTGTATGCTCAATCCGAGACGGCCGAAGGTGCGCGCTATCTTGTGGACTTCATTTCGCGGCATACGGCCATATTGTCGAGCTAGAGCCTTTCTTGGTCAGCTTGCAGCATTCTGACCGGGAAAGGCTCTGGGAGCGTTCAGCTTCCATTATATCGGGTCAATTTAATTCCCCCTACCGAAGTGGCGATCGAAGCCGCACAGTGATCGGATGAAGGGTCGACGACCCAATTTCAAGCATTCATGGAAGTCTGCGAATACGATGATGGGGCAAGCCAAAGTTGACGAAACTCTCCTCGCAGATGCCGCCTATCTGCCCGGCCAGGTCGCAAACCTCACGAGGGGGGCGAGCGTGACGGCACAAACCAACGAAATACTGGAGCGCATCAATGACATGCTGATACGCGAAGGTACCGACAAGTCAGAGATCATTCTCGTCAACATTTGGCTCAGGGACCTTGCCTCTTTCGAGGAAATGAACAGAGCCTGGGATGCTTGGATGCCTGATAGCGGAACGCCACGGCGGGCAACGTTTGAGGACAAGAATCTCCCGCCGATGTGCGCCATCCGTATTGACGTAGCCGCGTCGCGAAAGAGTGAGGCCGGGCAAATTTGAACCGCCTGTATTCGTCATCTTCACACTCTTGTCAGCAAAGCCGGACCCGGAAGTGCTTGAAGCAGGACGGTCTACATTTCGTCGAAGAGGGCCATGTCTTGCTAGAGCGGTTCAGCTTTTAACGGAAGCGCAGGACGGCTCTAGGCTTTTGTTTTTACGCAATTCCGGACGGAAAACCGCTTCGCACTTTTCCTGGAATTGCTCTAGGGGCAAAGGTGGCGGATGCTTTGCGACCTTTTGTGATCAAGGGATGATGTATCGGTAAGGTAAGACAAAGAGCGGCCTCGGAATTTGCTACAGAATTCCGCACTTTCGGCATCATGCTCTAAGGCCGGATGACACAGACATTGGCCTCGTAGGCGCAGGGATCGTCTTGAACGGCGATATCGATGACCTTTGCCTTCGGTGCCAGTTGCTCAGATCGTGCGGGGGGATAAAAGCCATAGCCGTCGCCGCCGACATAGGTTCCGCCATCGGCCTGATAGACATAGGAAGAGCCGGCATAAGTGTCGCCGCTGCCACCACCCTGCACCTGGGGTACGACGACGATGAGATTGTTGCGGGCGACGCGATTGGTCGCCGGCGATGAAAACTGTTTCAGGAACGGCATCCGTTCTTTGCGGTTCCGGTATCGATAAGCGTTGTCGAAACGGATGCCACCATCGCGCCAGCCGATACGTTCGCCGAGGAGCAATCCGCCGTGGAAAGCGTGACGATGGCCGGGAAAACGATGATCGTTGCGGCGGTCGCCGGCTTCGGCGGGGAGTGCAGCAAGCGCGGATAGGGCAAGCAGGGCGACTGCGGACAGACTGCGAAACATGGGTGGCCGGCCTCCGGAATTCCGATCCCTAACAAATCGTTAACGCCAGATTGCGCCAAAAGCCGAAGCTTGTCCATTCAGGTCGGACAACCGGCACAAAATTTGAGCGGAAAAGACCAGTTTCTTTAGCCTGCGAACTTCCCGGTAACGCGAATCGATTAAATTAAAAGCAGACAGCGATTGTGCTTGTCGTCGGCGTTCCCGGTGATTAAACGTCGCAATTGATGCAACGCACACAGAGAATTTTGTCATTCGTGTGGTTGACTGAGCATGCTCCGAAATCCGGGAGCGCAGAGAAGCCGCCGCGAGGTTCTGATGGCGAACGTGACAAATAACCGGCCCCTATCGCCGCATCTGCAAATCTACAAGCCTATTCCCACCATGGTCATGTCCATCGTTCACCGCATTACCGGTGGCGCGCTCTATGTCGGCACGGTGCTCGTCGCCTGGTGGCTGATCGCGGCGGCAAGCGGCCAGGGCTCCTATGACTGGGCCAATTGGGTGCTCGGCAGCCTTCTCGGCAAGCTCGTGCTTCTCGGCTATACATGGGCGCTGCTGCACCACATGCTCGGCGGCTTCCGCCACTTCATGTGGGATCTCGGCTATGGCTTCGGGAAAGAGTTCTCGACCAAGCTCGCCATCGCCAACATCATCGGGTCGCTCTGTCTGACCGTGCTGGTCTGGGTGATCGGCTTCCTCATTCGCTTCTGAAGGTCCTCTCATGGATATGCGCACCCCCCTCGGCAAGGTTCGCGGGCTCGGCTCCGCCAAGGACGGCACGGACCATTTCTGGCGTCAGCGGCTGACGGCCGTCGCCAATGTTCCGCTCATCCTGTTCTTCGTCATATTCATGCTCGCCTATGCCGGCGCGCCCTATGCGGATGTGGTTCGCGCCTTGTCGAACCCCTTCGTCGCGGTCGTCATGGGGCTGATGGTGATCTCGGGCGTCATTCATATGAAGCTCGGCATGCAGGTCATCATCGAGGATTACGTGCATGGCGAGTTCGGCAAGATCGTTCTCCTGATGCTGAACACGTTTTTTGCGATCCTGATCGCCGGCCTCTGTCTCTTCGCCATTCTGAAAATCGCATTCGTAGGATAAGCTGATATGGCACCGACTTCACCCGCCCAGAATGGCAAGGCCTACAAGTATGTCGATCACTCCTACGACGTGATCGTCGTCGGCGCCGGCGGCGCCGGGCTGCGCGCCACGCTCGGCATGGCCGAGCAGGGTTTCCGCACGGCCTGCATCACCAAGGTGTTTCCGACCCGCTCGCATACGGTCGCGGCTCAGGGCGGTATCGCCGCTTCGCTGCGCAACATGACGCCGGATAGCTGGCAGTGGCACCTCTACGACACCGTCAAGGGTTCCGACTGGCTCGGCGACGTCGACGCCATGCAGTATCTCACCATGGAAGCGCCGAAGGCGGTCTATGAGCTCGAGCATTACGGCGTGCCGTTCTCGCGCAACGAGGAAGGCAAGATCTATCAGCGCCCGTTCGGCGGCCACATGCAGAATTACGGTGAAGGCCCGCCGGTACAGCGCACCTGCGCCGTTGCCGACCGTACCGGCCACGCCATTCTGCATACGCTCTACGGCCAGTCGCTGCGCAACAATGCCGAATTCTTCATCGAGTACTTCGCGCTCGACCTGATCATGTCGGAAGACGGCAGCCGCTGCACCGGCGTCGTCGCCTGGTGCCTCGATGACGGCACCATCCATCGCTTCGCCGCCAAGATGGTGGTGCTGGCGACTGGCGGCTACGGCCGCGCCTATTTCTCGGCAACGTCGGCCCATACCTGCACCGGTGACGGCGGCGGCATGGTGGCGCGTGCCGGCCTGCCGCTGCAGGACATGGAATTCGTCCAGTTTCACCCGACCGGCATCTACGGTTCGGGCTGTCTGATCACCGAAGGCGCGCGCGGCGAAGGCGGTTACCTGGTCAACTCCGAGGGCGAGCGCTTCATGGAGCGTTACGCGCCTTCGGCCAAGGACCTTGCCTCGCGCGACGTCGTTTCGCGCTGCATGACGCTGGAGATCCGTGAAGGCCGCGGTGTCGGCAAGAACAAGGACCACATCTTCCTGCATCTCGACCACCTCGATCCGGCCGTTCTGCATGAGCGCCTGCCGGGGATTTCCGAGAGCGCCAAGATCTTCGCGGGCGTCGACGTCACGCGCGAGCCAATCCCGGTTCTGCCGACCGTTCACTATAATATGGGCGGCATACCGACGAATTATTGGGGCGAAGTGCTGAACGCCGACAGTGCCAATCCGGAACGGATCATCCCCGGCCTGATGGCTGTGGGTGAAGCCGGCTGTGCCTCGGTGCACGGCGCCAACCGTCTCGGCTCCAACTCGCTGATCGACCTGGTGGTCTTCGGCCGCGCCGCTGCGATCCGTGCCGGCGAGGTCATCGACCGCGCAGCGCCGATCCCGCATCTCAACGTCGCAGCCTGCGACAAGATCATGGACCGCTTCGACGGTCTGCGTCATGCCAGCGGCGGCACGCCGACGGCGGAACTGCGCGAGAAGATGCAGCGCGCCATGCAGGAAGACGCTGCCGTCTTCCGCACGCAGGAATCGCTGGAATCCGGTTGCCAGCGCATCTCGGCAATCTGGGGCGAGATGAAGGACATCAAGGTCACCGACCGCTCGATGATCTGGAACTCGGATCTGGTCGAGACGTTGGAGTTGCAGAACCTGATGGCTAACGCCATCACGACGATCTATGGCGCCGAGGCCCGCAAGGAGAGCCGCGGTTCGCATGCTCGGGAAGACTATACCGAGGGTGCATTCGCGGGCCGCGACGACGTCAACTGGCGCAAGCACACACTCGCCTGGGTGAACGAAGCAGGCGACGTGAAACTCGACTACCGGCCGGTCCACACCGAGCTGATCGCCGAAGGCATCGATCCGCACAAGATCGAGCCGAAGGCTCGCGTGTACTGATCTCAAGAGGAACCGGACATGGTTGAACTCGCTCTCCCCAAGAATTCTCAGATGCGCGAAGGCAAGGTCTGGCCGAAGCCGGCGGGTGCCAAGAACACCCGCGAATTCCGCGTCTACCGCTGGAGCCCGGATGACGGTCAGAACCCGTCGATCGACACCTTCTACATCGATGTCGACGATTGCGGGCCGATGGTGCTCGACGGTCTTCTCTACATCAAGAACAAGATCGACCCGACGCTGACGCTGCGCCGTTCCTGTCGCGAGGGCATCTGCGGCTCCTGCGCGATGAATATCGACGGCACGAATACGCTCGCTTGCACCAAGGGCCTCGACGATATCAAGGGCGCGGTGAAGATCTATCCGCTGCCGCATCTGCCCGTCGTCAAGGATCTGGTTCCGGACCTCACCAACTTCTATGCCCAGCATCGTTCGATCGAGCCATGGCTGAAGACAGTGTCGCCGGCGCCGGCCAAGGAATGGAAGCAGAGCCATGAGGACCGGCAGAAGCTGGACGGCCTCTATGAATGCATCCTCTGCGCCTGCTGCTCGACCTCCTGTCCGAGCTACTGGTGGAACGGCGACCGCTATCTCGGTCCGGCCGTTCTGCTGCAGGCCTATCGCTGGCTGATCGATTCCAGAGACGAGGCGACCGGCGAGCGCCTCGACAATCTCGAGGATCCATTCCGCCTCTATCGCTGCCACACGATCATGAACTGTGCGCAGACCTGCCCGAAGGGCCTCAACCCGGCCAAGGCGATCGCCGAAATCAAGAAGATGATGGTCGAGCGCCGGGTTTGATCAGCGTGCATGCCGATGGCGGAATCGACGGCTTCGATCCCGAAGCCGTCACAGAGATCAGGTCGCGGCTTGCCTCTGTGCGCGAACAGGGCATCCGCATCGGTTTTGCGATCGAAAGTGGTAGCCGCGCCTGGGGCTTTCCATCTCCCGACAGCGATTATGATTGTCGCTTTGTCTACATCCGTCCCGTCGAGCATCATCTTGCTCTTGTTTCGGCGCGCGATGTCATCGAGTTCCCGATCATTGGCGATATCGATACCGGCGGTTGGGATCTCAGAAAGGCGTTGCGGCTTGCGCTCAAGGGAAACGCCGTGGTGGTAGAATGGCTGAAATCGCCGATCGCCTACGAAGAGGAAGCTGGTTTTCGCTCCCGTCTCGGCGCGTTTCTTGATCGCGTCATGGTGCCGGAGAAGGTCGCTGCGCATTATGTCGGACTTATGCGGCGGCATTTTCAAAGCCATGGCGAAGACGTGATCAAGCTGAAGACGCTGCTCTATGCTCTGCGTCCGGCCATCGCGCTCGAATGGATGCGACAGCGTTCATATCGCGTGCTACCGCCGATGAATATGCTGGAATGCCTTGAGACGATCTCCGTCGCGCCGGAACTTCGGGCAGCGATACTCGATCTCGTGCATGTCAAGAAGCAGACGCGCGAAATGGGTGTGGGCCTGCCGCCGGCACTGGTGCAAGTGTTCCTGCAGGGTGCACTGGAGCGCTATTCCGAGACATTGCGCGAGTTCGACAGGGATCCTGACAGAGATGAACGCGCGCAACACCTTGCTGACAAATTCTATGTGCAGGAAGTTTTGCAGCGGGACAGTTGAACTGTATCGTTTTTCGGTTAGTTGTTGTCACGGGCAATTTATGCAGCACGACTTGATTAACCAAATCGAATTACGATAATCGGACTTGTCTCACGCCCGTTTCTCTACGGCGATAGCCGAATTCAGGAGTATGATGATGCAGTTGCGATATGCGATGACAGGTCTGGTGGTGGTTCTGTCGCTAGCCGGTTGTCAGCGTACGGCATATGATTACAGCTCCAACGCCAGTGCCGGCCCGGCGCCGTTGACGGCGCAGCCGGTTCCCTCGGTGCAGGGTGGGCAGCTTCCTCCGCCGACCGGCAGCTCGCAGTTTCCGGCCGCGCCGACGACGACGGCGCCGATGCCGGGCGCTCAGCCTGGCGCAATGGCAGCAAATGCGCTCGATATTACCAAGGAATCGATGGTCGGAAGCTGGCGTGTCAACGGCAGTTGCGACATGTTCCTGACGCTCACCAATCTCGGCAGCGGTTCGCGCGGCGGAACGCGTGGCTGCGTCGGCGAGCTGACGGCGATGGGCTCCTGGGAGGTCGCCGGCAAGCAAGTGCTGCTCAAGGACCGCTCCGGCAACCAGCTCGGCAGCGTCTACAAGACGGCCGACAACCGCTTTGAGGGGCAGACGAGCACGGGCCAGTCGATTAGTCTCAGCCGCTAAATGTTCCAGCAGGTCTCCTGCGATGACTGACAGGCGGATATGCCCTCATGCAACCAATGCCGGATTATGCGCTCAGCGTCTGCGAACAGCTTAAAGCGCTGACCGCATCGGGCGCGCTCCAGGTTGATTCCGCCCAGTTGGACGTGGCAAAGAGCCTCGATCGGGTGCTTGCCGGGCTGAAGCAGCGGCGGCCGGCGGCAAAATCGAGTGCGCTTGGCTGGCTGTTTGCCGCCAAGAAGAAGTCCGCCGACGGCATCAAGGGGCTTTACATCCACGGCAGCGTCGGGCGCGGCAAGACCATGCTGATGGACATGTTCTTCGCAATGGCGCCGTGCAGGAAGAAACGGCGGGCGCATTTCCACGAATTCATGGCGGATGTGCACAACCGCATCGCGGCACACCGGCTGAAGCTCAAGAACGGCGAGACGAAGCAGGCCGATCCGATGCCGCCGGTCGCCGCAGCGCTCTACGCGGAGGCAGAGCTGCTCTGCTTCGACGAGTTCACGGTCACCGACATCGCCGATGCGATGATTCTGTCGCGGCTGTTCTCCGAGCTCTTCGCGCGCGGATGCGTGCTGGTCGCGACCTCGAACGTCGAGCCCGACAATCTCTACACGGATGGCCTCAATCGCGGCCTCTTCCTGCCGTTCGTCGCCTTGCTCAAGCAGCATGTCGATGTCGTCACCCTGGATTCGCCGACCGACTACCGGATGGAGAAGCTGAGCAGTCAGCCGGTCTATCTGGTGCCGATCAACGAGCATAACGACATGGCGATGGACGCGTCCTGGACACAGGCGCTGCATGGGCGCAAGGCGCAGCCGCAGGATATTCCGATGAAGGGGCGCCACATCCATGTGCCGCTCGCCGTCGACCGCATGGCGCGGTTCTCTTTCGCCGATCTTTGCGACAAACCGCTCGGGGCGGTCGACTTCCTGGCCATCGCCGAACGCTTCGATACGGTCTTCCTCGATCACATTCCGTTGCTCGGGCCGGAAAAGCGGAACCAGATCAAACGGTTCATCATTCTGGTCGATACGTTTTACGATCATGCCGTGCGGCTTTACATTTCCGCGGCGGCCATGCCGGAGGAACTGCTATTGCAGCGCCGGGGCACCGAGGGCTTCGAATTCGACCGCACGGCATCGCGCCTGTTCGAGATGCGCAGTGCGGAATATCTTGCGCTGCACCATGAGAAACGCGCCGCAGAGTAACAATTCAGTGACAGAATGTCTTACGTTTACGTAAGAATTTTTGTATCTAAACGATTGAAAACGCTGCATCAAAAATAATGAATTGCCATTTTTTGGCTTTGGGTCTATGCGAGTGCGTCATTGGGCGGTGCCTTGCGCGTCCGTTCGACGAATTTGATCGCAAAGGAAACAGCGAAAATGGCGCGTAACAAGATCGCACTCATTGGTTCTGGCATGATTGGTGGCACGCTGGCGCACCTCGCCGGCCTGAAGGAACTGGGCGACATCGTTCTCTTCGACATCGCGGACGGCATTCCCCAGGGCAAAGGTCTCGATATCTCCCAGTCGTCGCCCGTCGAAGGCTTCGACGTCAATCTGACCGGTGCCAGCGACTATTCCGCGATCGAAGGCGCTGACGTGTGCATCGTCACCGCAGGCGTCGCCCGCAAGCCCGGCATGAGCCGCGATGATCTTCTCGGGATCAACCTCAAGGTCATGGAGCAGGTTGGCGCCGGCATCAAGAAGTATGCGCCGAACGCCTTCGTGATCTGCATCACCAATCCGCTCGACGCCATGGTCTGGGCGCTGCAGAAGTTTTCCGGCCTTCCCGCCAACAAGGTCGTCGGCATGGCCGGCGTTCTCGACTCCTCGCGCTTCCGCCTCTTCCTCGCCAAGGAATTCAACGTGTCCGTCCAGGACGTCACGGCTTTCGTTCTCGGCGGCCACGGCGACACGATGGTACCGCTCGCCCGCTACTCGACGGTCGGCGGCATTCCGCTCACCGACCTCGTCACCATGGGCTGGGTCACCAAGGAGCGCCTCGAAGAGATCATTCAGCGCACCCGTGACGGCGGCGCTGAAATCGTCGGCCTGTTGAAGACCGGCTCGGCCTATTACGCGCCGGCTGCTTCGGCGATCGAGATGGCCGAATCCTACCTCAAGGACAAGAAGCGTGTTCTGCCCTGCGCTGCCCACCTCACCGGTCAGTACGGCGTCAAGGACATGTATGTCGGCGTTCCCACCGTCATCGGCGCCGGCGGCGTTGAGCGCATCATCGAGATCGATCTCAACAAGACCGAGAAGGAAGCCTTCGACAAGTCCGTCGGCGCCGTCGCCGGTCTCTGCGAAGCCTGCATCAACATCGCGCCGGCCCTCAAGTAGTCGACGGGCTGAAGTAATCGAAACAGGGATACACCCATGAACATTCATGAATATCAGGCCAAGGCTCTCCTTAAGGGCTATGGCGCGCCGGTTGCCGAAGGTGTGGCTATTCTCAAGGTTGAAGAAGCCGAGGCTGCCGCCAAGTCGCTTCCCGGTCCGCTTTACGTGGTCAAGAGCCAGATCCATGCCGGGGGCCGCGGCAAGGGCAAGTTCAAGGAGCTCGGGCCTGATGCCAAGGGCGGCGTTCGCCTCGCCAAGTCGATCGAGGAAGTCGTTTCCCACGCCAAGGAAATGCTCGGAAACACGCTGGTGACCGCCCAGACCGGCGAAGCCGGCAAGCAGGTCAACCGCCTTTACATCGAAGACGGCGCCGACATCGCCCGCGAACTCTATTGCTCGATCCTTGTCGACCGCTCGGTTGGCCGCGTTGCCTTCGTCGTATCGACCGAAGGCGGCATGGACATCGAGGCCGTCGCCCACGACACGCCCGAGAAGATCCAGACGATCGCCATCGATCCGGAAGCCGGCGTGACGGCTGCCGACGTTGCTGCGATCTCCAAGGCTCTGCAGCTCGACGGCGCTGCCGCCGAGGATGCCAAGTCGCTTTTCCCGGCGCTTTACAAAGCCTTTGGCGAAAAGGACATGGCTCTCCTGGAAGTCAATCCGCTGATCGTCATGAAGGATGGCCACCTGCGCGTCCTCGATGCCAAGATGTCTTTCGACGGCAACGCCCTTTTCCGTCACGATGATGTCAAGACGTTGCGCGACGAAACCGAAGAAGACGCCAAGGAAATCGAGGCCTCGAAGTGGGATCTCGCCTATGTTGCGCTCGACGGCAATATTGGCTGCATGGTCAACGGTGCTGGTCTTGCCATGGCGACGATGGACATCATCAAGCTCTACGGCAAGGAGCCGGCCAACTTCTGCGACGTCGGCGGCGGCGCCGGCAAGGAGAAGGTTGCTGCGGCTTTCAAGATCATTACCGCAGACCCCAAGGTCGAAGGCATTCTCGTCAACATCTTCGGCGGCATCATGAAGTGCGATGTCATTGCCGAGGGCGTGATTGCCGCGGTCAAGGAAGTCGGCCTGAAGGTTCCGCTCGTCGTGCGCCTTGAAGGCACCAATGTCGAGCTCGGCAAGAAGATCCTGAATGAGTCGGGTCTGGCGATCACTGCGGCCGACGACTTGGACGATGCTGCCAAGAAGATCGTCGCGGCGATCAGCGGCTGAGAACGATCATGGCCTTCCAGTCCACGCCCTCCGCTGCTCATTTCCGCCTCAACGCCTTCGCTGGCGTGTGGGAAGGGGACGAGCGTGTCGCGGCGTCGGCGTGGACGAGTGAAGGCAATGCCAGTGCTGAGTTTTCCGGCGAGGTGTTGTTCGGCGGGTTCTTCCTCGAGCAGCGCTATCGCCAGACGCGCGATGGTGCTGTTTCGTTCGAGGCGCGAAATGTTTTCGGCTTCGATGCTTCGGACCAGACCTACAAACTCTACCAGTTCGACACCGCAGGTTTTGCGCCGCCCGTACCGGCGTCCGGCGAGTGGAATGGCAGTGAGCTTGTGCTGATGAAGACTTCGCCGCGCGGCAGCCAGCGCACCGTATTCACGTTCGAAAATGAAGACTGCTACCGGATGGGCGTCAGCTTTTCGCCTGCAGGCAGCGATACTTGGCAGGAGGTCGTCAGCGGCGTCTATCGTCGCGCGTCCTCCACGTCTTCCAACCTCTCCTAAACAAAGGCCTCGCATGTCCATTCTCGTCAACAAAGACACCAAGGTTCTCGTTCAGGGCCTAACCGGCAAGACCGGCACGTTCCACACCGAACAGGCGCTCGCTTATTACGGCACCCAGATGGTCGGCGGCATCCATCCGAAGAAGGGCGGCGAAACCTGGACCGGCGCAAAGGGCGAAAGCCTGCCGATCTTCGCAACCGTTGCCGAAGGCAAGGAAAAGACCGGCGCCAACGCGACCGTCATCTATGTTCCGCCGGCCGGCGCTGCCGACGCGATCATCGAGGCGATCGACGCTGAGATCCCGTTCATCACCTGCATCACCGAAGGCATCCCGGTCATGGACATGGTGCGGGTCAAGGCTCGCCTCGACCGCTCCAAGTCGCGCCTGCTCGGCCCGAACTGCCCGGGTATCCTGACGCCGGAAGAATGCAAGATCGGCATCATGCCGGGCTCGATCTTCCGCAAGGGTTCGGTCGGTATCGTTTCCCGCTCGGGCACGCTGACCTATGAAGCCGTGTTCCAGACCTCCAATGAAGGTCTCGGCCAGACGACGGCCGTCGGCATTGGCGGCGACCCGGTCAAGGGCACCGAGTTCATCGACGTCCTGGAAATGTTCCTGGCCGACGCAGCCACCCAGTCGATCATCATGATCGGCGAAATCGGTGGTGCGGCTGAGGAAGACGCAGCCCAGTTCCTCAAGGACGAAGCCAAGAAGGGCCGCAAGAAGCCGATGGCTGGCTTCATTGCCGGTCGTACGGCCCCGAAGGGCCGCACCATGGGCCATGCCGGCGCGGTGGTTTCCGGCGGCAAGGGCGATGCGGAATCGAAGATCGCGGCGATGGAATCGGCAGGCATCAAGGTGTCGCCTTCTCCGGCCCGCCTCGGCAAGACGTTGGTTGAAGTCCTCAAGGGCTAAGCCACCTAAATATGGACCGGGCGGAGGAACGGCATCTGCGCCTTCCGCCCGGCCTCGACGACACGAGAACAGCAGATGCGCCGCGGACAGGCGGCAATCGGAATGCGGCAGCCGGCCATCAAGCCGGCAAATTCATCAAGTCAGGAGGCGGACGGAAGCGTCCGCATATCACCATGGCACGGCAAGAAGCCAACGAGCAGTTTCAGATCACCTCGTTTCTGGATGGCGCCAACGCTGCCTATATCGAGCAGCTCTACGCGCGGTACGAAGAAGATCCGGCATCGGTCGACGACCAGTGGCGTGCCTTCTTCAAGGCGCTGGAGGAGGATCCCAGCGATGTGAAGCGGGCAGCCAAGGGGGCTTCCTGGCGCAAGAAGAACTGGCCGCTTCAGGCAAGCGGCGATCTGGTATCGGCTCTCGATGGCGACTGGGGCATCGTCGAGAAGGTGATCGAGACCAAGGTCAAAGCCAAGGCCGAAGCTCAAGGCAAGCCTGCCGACAGCACC
Source organism: Rhizobium sp. P1_B8 (assembly GCF_056406515.1). Lineage (NCBI taxonomy): Bacteria > Pseudomonadati > Pseudomonadota > Alphaproteobacteria > Hyphomicrobiales > Rhizobiaceae > Rhizobium > Rhizobium sp. P1_B8. The sequence goes on from NZ_JBFTZZ010000007.1 coordinate 157,527, forward strand.
GAGGTCCTGCAGGCGACGCGCGATTCCGTGCGCGCCATCATGATGATCCGCGCCTACCGCATGCGCGGCCACCTGCACGCCAAGCTCGACCCGCTCGGCATCGCCGCTCCCGTCGACGACTATCGCGAGCTGTCGGCGGAGAATTACGGCTTCACTGCCGCCGATTACGACCGCAAGATCTTCATCGACAACGTGCTCGGCCTGGAATACGCGACCATCCGCGAGATGATCGAAATCCTCGAACGCACCTATTGCTCGACGCTCGGCGTCGAATTCATGCATATCTCCAATCCTGAAGAGAAGGCCTGGATCCAGGAGCGCATCGAGGGACCGGACAAAGGCGTGGCCTTTACGCCGGAAGGCAAGAAGGCGATCCTTGCCAAGCTCGTCGAAGCCGAAGGCTATGAACAGTTCCTCGACGTCAAGTTCAAGGGCACGAAGCGTTTCGGCCTCGATGGCGGCGAATCGCTGATCCCGGCGCTGGAACAGATCCTCAAGCGTGGCGGCCACCTCGGCCTCAAGGAAGCCGTGTTCGGCATGGCCCATCGCGGCCGCCTGAACGTGCTCTCCCAGGTCATGGGCAAGCCGCACCGGGCGATCTTCCACGAGTTCAAGGGCGGCTCGGCCGCTCCCGACGAGGTCGAGGGCTCGGGCGACGTCAAGTACCATCTCGGCGCCTCCTCCGACCGCGAATTCGACGGCAACAAGATCCACGTTTCGCTGACGGCGAACCCCTCGCATCTCGAAATCGTCGATCCCGTCGTCATGGGCAAGGCCCGCGCCAAGCAGGATATGAACGCCACCGTCTGGGACGGCGACATCATCCCGCTTTCCGAACGCGCCAAGGTTCTGCCGCTGCTGATCCATGGCGACGCGGCTTTTGCCGGCCAGGGTGTCATTGCCGAAATCCTCGGCCTTTCCGGTCTGCGCGGCCACCGCGTCGCCGGCACCATGCATGTGATCATCAATAACCAGATCGGGTTCACCACGAACCCGGCCTTCTCGCGCTCGTCGCCCTATCCGTCCGACGTCGCCAAGATGATCGAGGCGCCGATCCTGCACGTCAACGGCGACGATCCGGAAGCGGTCGTTTATGGCGCCAAGATCGCCACCGAATTCCGCATGAAGTTCCACAAGCCTGTTGTGCTCGACCTGTTCTGCTACCGCCGCTACGGCCACAATGAAGGCGACGAACCGTCCTTCACGCAGCCGAAGATGTACAAGGTGATCCGCGCCCACAAGACCGTGCTGCAGCTCTATGCGGCCCGGCTCGTCGCCGAGGGCCTGCTCACCGACGGCGAAGTCGAGAAGATGAAGGCCGATTGGCGCGCCCATCTCGAACAGGAGTTCGAGGCCGGCCAGCACTACAAGCCGAACAAGGCCGACTGGCTGGATGGCGAGTGGTCGGGCCTGCGCACGGCCGACAATGCCGACGAGCAGCGCCGCGGCAAGACCGCCGTGCCGATGAAGACGCTGAAGGATATCGGCCGCAAGCTCTCGGAGATCCCGGCGGGCTTCAATGCGCACCGGACGATCCAGCGCTTCATGGAAAATCGCGCCAACATGATCGCCACCGGCGAGGGTATCGACTGGGCGATGGCCGAAGCGCTCTCCTTCGGTGCGCTCTGCGTCGAAGGCAGCAAGATCCGCCTGTCCGGCCAGGATTGCGAACGCGGCACCTTCTCGCAGCGCCACTCGGTTCTCTATGATCAGGAAACCGAAGAGCGCTACATCCCGCTCGCCAATCTTTCGCCGACGCAGGGGCGCTACGAAGTCATCAATTCGATGCTTTCGGAAGAGGCCGTGCTCGGTTTCGAATACGGCTATTCGCTCGCCCGTCCGAATGCGCTGACGCTCTGGGAAGCGCAGTTCGGCGATTTCGCCAACGGCGCGCAGGTGGTTTTCGACCAGTTCATCTCGTCGGGCGAACGCAAGTGGCTGCGCATGTCGGGCCTCGTCTGCCTGCTGCCGCACGGCTATGAAGGTCAGGGTCCGGAACATTCCTCGGCCCGCCTCGAGCGTTTCCTGCAGCTTTGCGCGGAAGACAACATGCAGGTCGCCAACGTCACGACGCCGGCAAACTACTTCCACATCCTGCGCCGGCAGGTGAAGCGCGACTTCCGCAAGCCGCTGATCCTGATGACGCCGAAGTCGCTGCTGCGCCACAAGCGGGCGGTCTCCACGCTTGCCGAAATGGCCGGCGAATCCGCCTTCCATCGTCTGCTCTGGGACGATGCCGAGGTGATCAAGGACGGCCCGATCAAGCTGCAGAAGGACAACAAGATCCGCCGCGTCGTCATGTGCTCCGGCAAGGTCTATTACGATCTTCTCGAAGAGCGTGAAAAGCGCGGCATCGACGACATCTATCTCTTACGCGTCGAGCAGCTCTATCCGTTCCCGGCAAAGGCGCTCATCAACGAGCTGTCGCGCTTCCGCAATGCCGAGATGGTCTGGTGCCAGGAAGAGCCGAAGAACATGGGCGCCTGGTCGTTCATCGACCCCTTCCTCGAATGGGTGCTCGCCCATATCGACGCGAAATACCAGCGCGTCCGTTATACCGGCCGTCCGGCCGCCGCCTCGCCGGCGACGGGTCTGATGTCCAAGCATCTGTCGCAGCTCGCCGCATTCCTCGAGGATGCATTGGGCGGTTAAAACACGGGGGGCGCAATGGCTTATTTCTTTCTGAGACTGCAGCCGCCGCGCCCCACTTTCCCGCATGACGGGACCGGGGAGGAAATGGCGGCGATGAAACGCCATGTCGAATACTGGCATCGGCACGCCTTTGCGGGATCGGCGGTCATCGTCGGCCCCGTCTTCGAGGGTGAAGGCGCCTGGGGCATGGCGATCGTCGAGGTCGAGGATCAGGCGGCGGCGCAGGTTCTTGCCGACGGCGATCCGATCATCGCTTCCGGTTTCGGTTTCCGCTTCGATATCCTGCCGATGCCCTCGATCATCTCGCGGCCGCCCGCCGTCTGAAACGCATTAACGAAAACACACGAAATCAGGATCTGAACAATGGCCACAGAAATCCGCGTTCCAACTCTCGGTGAATCCGTCAGCGAGGCAACCGTCGGCACCTGGTTCAAGAAGGTCGGCGACGCCATCAAGGCCGACGAGCCGATTCTCGAGCTTGAAACCGACAAGGTGACCATCGAAGTTCCAGCACCCGCCTCCGGCACGCTTTCGGAAATCGTCGTCGCCGCCGGCGAGACCGTCGGCCTCGGCGCGCTGCTCGGCCAGATCGCCGAAGGCGCAGCTGCCGCTGCCGCGCCGGCTGCTGCTGTTGTACCGGCCGCCGCACCTGCCCAGCCAGCCCCGGCTGCTGCTGCCCAGCCAGCGCCAGTTGCCGCTGCTGCGTCGTCCTCATCAAGCGCTTCCGTCTCCACCATGCCGCCGGCACCGGCGGCTTCGAAGATGCTTGCCGAAAACAACCTTTCCGCCGATCAGCTCGATGGTAGCGGCAAGCGCGGCCAGGTGCTGAAGGGCGACGTCATCGCCGCCGTCGCCAAGGGCATTTCCGCTCCGGCGGCCGCACCCGCGGCAACGCCTGCCGCCGCGCGTGGCCCGTCGACGGTCGAGGATGCCTCGCGCGAAGAGCGCGTGAAGATGACGCGCCTGCGCCAGACGATCGCCAAGCGCCTCAAGGACGCGCAGAACACCGCCGCCATGCTCACCACCTACAACGAGGTGGACATGAAGGCGGTCATGGACCTGCGCAACAAGTACAAGGACATTTTCGAGAAGAAGCACGGCGTCAAGCTCGGCTTCATGGGCTTCTTCACCAAGGCGGTGACGCATGCGCTGAAGGAATTGCCGGCCGTCAACGCTGAAATCGACGGCACCGACGTCATCTACAAGAACTACTGCCATGTCGGCATGGCCGTCGGCACGGACAAGGGCCTCGTCGTTCCTGTCATCCGCGACGCCGACCAGATGTCGATCGCCGAAATCGAGAAGGAGCTCGGCCGTCTTGCCAAGGCAGCCCGTGATGGCTCGCTCTCCATGGCCGACATGCAGGGCGGCACCTTCACCATCACCAATGGCGGCGTCTACGGTTCGCTGATGTCTTCGCCGATCCTCAACGCACCGCAGTCCGGCATTCTCGGCATGCACAAGATCCAGGAACGGCCGGTGGCGATCGGCGGGCAGGTGGTCATCCGTCCGATGATGTATCTGGCGCTGTCCTACGATCACCGCATCGTCGACGGCAAGGAAGCGGTCACCTTCCTCGTGCGCGTCAAGGAAAGCCTGGAAGATCCGGAACGTCTGGTTCTCGATCTCTAAGGGAGCGCTTACGATGCGGAACCGGATCATGCGAGCGGCGCGCCTTCTTCTTTGCGCTGCCGCCGCGCATGTCCCGGTCGCCGCATCGGCTGCCGGCTGGGACATCAGCAAGGCAAGCAGCAATTTCGAACTGGTGGCGCTGAGCGATGCCGAACTCTCCGGGCGGTCGATCGGCGCGATCCATATGGGCAATGTCGAGCTGACATCGGGGCGCATCGTTGCGGCCGATCCGCTCGCCCAGCCCGATCGTCCAGCGCTCGCAAGAACGGTTGCGCCGGGCGACTATCCGGTGACGCTCTACCAGGCCTTCGGGCGCATCGCCGCCGCCAGCATGCGGTTTGCCGAGGGCAGGCCGGATCATTGGGAGCTTGCAGTCCTGCCCGGGCAGGACACGGCGACGCTGAAGGACGGCGAGATCTTCGGCTATCCCGTCGATGCCGGCCTCGGATGCTACATGGATGCCGATACGTTTGATCTGATCGGAGAGCGTGAAGGGCAGGTACAGGCGCAGAAACCGGATGCCGACGTCAATTATTACGATGACGTGCTGGCGTCGGACCTCAATGCCAACAAAGGCATCTATGCACTGCACCGGCCGGTTGCCGGCAGACGAGGCAATGTCGCCGTGTTCTGGAGCGGCTGGGGCGACGGTTTCTACCCGGTTTTCTGGGGGCTCGACAAGGACGGCCGCGCGCTGGTGCTGCTGACGGATTTCAGCGTTGTCGAAAACGCCGACGGGCGGAAGGAGCCGAAGCTGCAATGAGCGGAAGGATCGGGATCATGGTGGGACGGAAAGGCATGGCTGCGATCGCAGCCGCCGCGTTTTTCGCCGTTCCGGCATCCACATTCGGCGCCGCATGCAAGCAGGAACAAGCCGTCTACGTCGATCGCGACGGTGCCTATGAATTGCGCTTCGCACCGCTGAATTCTCCATCGGCCGCCGCCAGCAACCAGTTCAAGGTCAGCGCGCTCAAGACACCTGTCGTGATGGAAGGTTATGTCATGCCATCGGAAGATCCGGTGCGCGCCATCGGCATCCTGATGTTCAACTGCCCCGAGGGCGATGCGACCGGCGCCGATCTCGATGCCTGCACGGTCTGGCAGGGCGCCGTCTACGGCATGGATGCCGAGGGTGAGATGGACAATCTGCAGCCCGAAGGTGCTGCGGCGGCCGAAAAGCTCGTGCTCCCCGGCCTTGGTCCCGCCATCCGCGAATCCAGTGCCTGGGGCGAGGGCAAGGCTTCGGTAGCGCCTTGGGACGTACTGACATTCAAGGAGTGTGCGACATGAGCGATGCACCTGTTGTTCTCATCACCGGCGGAAGCCGGGGTATCGGCGCCGCGGCCTCAAGGCTCGCCGCGCGCCAGGGCTGGCGTGTTGCGGTGAATTATGCCGCCAACCGCCAAGCCGCGGATGCGGTCGTGGCTTCGATCACAGAAGGCGGCGGCGAGGCCGTGGCGATCCAGGGTGACGTCGGCAAGGCTGCGGATATCGTCTCGATGTTTACGGCGGTCGACCGACATTTCGGCCGGCTTGACGGGCTCGTCAACAATGCCGGCATCGTCGACTATCCGCAGCGCATCGATGAGATGTCGGCGGAGCGAATCGAACGCATGCTGCGCGTTAATGTGACCGGCTCCATCCTCTGCGCCGCAGAGGCCATACGCCGGATGTCGAGCCGGCATGGCGGGCAGGGCGGGGCGATCGTCAATATCTCGTCGATGGCGGCGATCCTCGGTTCGGCGACGCAGTATGTCGATTATGCCGCTTCGAAGGCGGCGATCGACACCTTCACTGTCGGCTTGGCGCGTGAAGTCGCTGCCGAGGGCATCCGCGTGAATGCGATAAGGCCCGGCATCATCGAGACCGACCTCCATGCTTCGGGCGGGCTGCCTGACCGGGCACGCGAGATGGCGCCGGCGGTTCCGATGCAGCGTGCGGGTACGCCCGAGGAGGTGGCGGATGCGATCCTCTATCTTCTGTCACCTTCGGCTTCCTATATAACCGGCGCGATCCTCAATGTGAGCGGCGGCCGCTAGAACGACAGGGCGAAAAACAGCATGCAATATATTCTCGAATTCCTCGGCCTGATGGCCGTCTTTTCGATCTTCATCGTCGTGCCGGGCGCCGATTTTGCCGTTATCCTGCGCCAGAGCATCGTGCATGGGCGACGCGCCGCCATCATGACCGGGCTCGGGATGGGCTTCTCCCTGCTCTTCCACATCAGTTACACTATCCTCGGCCTCGGCCTGATCGTGTCCAAATCACTGATGCTGTTTGCTGTCATCAAATGGGCGGGCGTCGCCTATCTGGTCTATCTCGGCATCAAGTCGTTCCGCGAACCGGGCTTCAAGGTGAGGGATATCGAGGTGACGGCGGAAGACCGCAGGCCGGTCTCGATGCTGAAATGCCTGGGCATGGGCTTCATCACCAATGCGCTGAACCCGAAGCCGGTGCTGTTCTTCCTGTCGCTGTTTTCGACGCTCGTCCATCACGACACGCCGGCGCTGATCCAGTTCTCCTATGGCATCGGCATGGCGACGGCGCTGGTCGCCTGGTTTGCCGGCGTCTCCTATTTCTTCACGGTCAAGGCGATCCGTGACCGCTTCATTGCCAGCGGCAAATGGTTCAACCGCATCACCGGAGCGGCACTTGTCGGCTTCGGCTTCCGCCTCGCTTTGTCGCGCGCGGCCGATTAAACGAAAAATCCAAAGGGAAAGAAGCAATGTCCTACGATGTGATCATTATCGGAACCGGCCCGGGCGGCTATGTCTGCGCCGTCAAGGCGGCCCAGCTCGGCCTCAAGGTTGCCGTCGTCGAAAAGCGGGCGACCTATGGCGGCACCTGCCTGAACGTCGGCTGCATCCCGTCGAAGGCGCTGTTGCATGCCTCCGAAATGTTCCATCAGGCCGGCCACGGAATGAGCGCGCTCGGTATCGATATTCCGGCGCCGACGCTCAACCTCGGCAATATGATGGCCCACAAGGATGCGACGGTGAAGTCGAATGTCGACGGCGTCGCCTTCCTCTTCAAGAAGAACAAGATCGATACCTTTCAGGGCATCGGCAAGGTCGTCTCGGCCGGCAAGGTTTCCGTCACCGCCGACGACGGCAAGGTGCAGGAGATCGAAGGCAAGAACATCGTCATCGCCACCGGCTCCGACGTCGCCGGCATTCCTGGCGTGCAGGTCGAGATCGATGAAAAGACCATCATCTCGTCGACCGGCGGCATTGCGCTGGAGAAGGTGCCGGAAACGCTGATCGTCGTCGGCGGTGGCGTTATCGGCCTCGAGCTCGGCTCGGTCTGGTCGCGCCTCGGCGCCAAGGTCACCGTTGTCGAATATCTCGACACAATCCTCGGCGGCATGGACGGCGAAGTCTCCAAGCAGTTCCAGCGCATGCTCGCCAAGCAGGGCATCGATTTCAATCTCAGCGCCAAGGTCACCGGCGTCGAAAAGGGCGACAAGGGCGCCAAGGTCACTTTCGAGCCGGTCAAGGGCGGCGACAAGGTGACGCTCGAGGCCGAAGTCGTGCTGATCGCCACCGGCCGCAAGCCCTATACATCGGGTCTCGGCCTCGAAGAGGCCGGTGTTACGCTCGACAATCGCGGCCGCGTCGAGATCGACGGTCACTTCAAGACCAATGTTGCCGGCATTTATGCGATTGGCGATGTGGTCAAGGGTCCGATGCTGGCGCACAAGGCGGAAGACGAGGGCGTGGCGCTTGCCGAAATCCTCGCCGGACAGCATGGCCATGTGAACTACGAGGTCATTCCGAGCGTCGTCTACACCCAGCCGGAAATCGCTTCCGTCGGCAAGACCGAGGAAGAACTCAAGGCGGCTGATATCGCCTACAAGGTTGGCAAGTTCCCGTTCACGGCGAACGGCCGGGCGCGTGCGATGCTGGCGACGGACGGCTTCGTCAAGATCCTTGCCGACAAGGAAACCGACCGCGTGCTCGGCGGCCATATCGTCGGCTTCGGCGCCGGCGAGATGATCCACGAGATCGCCGTGCTGATGGAGTTCGGCGGTTCGTCAGAAGATCTCGGCCGTACCTGCCACGCGCATCCCACAATGTCGGAAGCGGTGAAAGAGGCTGCGCTCGCAACCTTCTTCAAGCCGATCCATATGTAATCTTACATATTCGTAACAAGGCATACAGCCGCTTGCCGGAAGGCAGGCGGCTGTTCTAGAGCCTTTCCGGGTTAGATTGAAGCATTCTGCCGGAGCAGGTTTTCGTCAGGGCAGAGGCGATTGGCGAAGGGCATACCCCTTGGTACGTCCGAGCCGATCGCCTCTGCCCTGGCGCAAAGATGCCCGGCCCTTCGGGTTGGCTGAAACGGGCCGGCTGATCGACCGGCCGGCTTGGCCGTAGAGCTGGGCTACGACGCGCGCCGGCCGGTCGACCATCCGACTCCGTTTGAGCCAACAGAATGCTTCAATCTAACCCGGAAAGGC
>NZ_JBFTZZ010000008.1:0-183184 GCF_056406515.1 Rhizobium sp. P1_B8
CGTTCTTGGGCTTCTTCGGTCGACCCTCCAATATGCGGGGTCAGAATGACATTATCCAAACCTTGCAGCGGTGTTTCAAAACGCTCTTTGTTTGATGCCGGTTCCCTCGGGAATACGTCCACAGCCGCGCCTGCGAGATGTCCTTCTTTCAAAACCTTCGCGAGCGCTTCAAGATCCACCACGGTTCCGCGGGCATTATTGATGAAAATGGCTCCCTTTTTCATCCTGCGCAGTTCAGYTTCRGWTATCATGTTTTGCGTCGAGCTGGTCTCTGGAACATGCATCGTCACAAAATCTGAGATTTCGAGGAGCTCGCCAAGCGTTGCCATCGATTCTGAATTGCCGTGGCGAAGCTTGTCCGAAGGATCAAAATAGCGAACGTTCATACCCATGCTTTCGGCAAGAACGCTTAGCTGCGAACCGATATTGCCATAGCCCACGATGCCCAGCGTTTTCCCGCGCACCTCACGACTACCTTCGGCGGTTTTGTCCCATCCGCCGTCATGAGCGGAAGCCGAACGCGGGAAAATCCGCCTGGTCAGCATTATGATCTCGCCGATCACAAGCTCGGCGACCGAGCGCGTATTCGAATAAGGGGCGTTGAATACCGGGATCCCGCGTCGACGGGCCGCATCCAGGTCGACCTGATTTGTCCCCACAGAGAAACAACCGACGGCCATCAGCTTCTTGGCGGAGCTGAAAATCTCCTCAGTCAGCTGCGTGCGTGAACGAATTCCGACAATRTGGGCCTCGGCTATATGACTTTTGAGATCTTTGTCATCCAGAGCCTTCGGCAAATGGGTCAGGTTGACGTAGCCGGATAAAGCGAAGTAGTCCACCGCGCTCTGACTGATCCCTTCCATCAGAAGCACGGAAATTCGATCGCGAGGAAGAGAAAGGTCGGCAGGCATAAGGCTCCGTTGCCGCAATTCAGCATATGCCGACAGTCATGACGAGCGAACGGCGGGCTGTCAAAAAACAGCGGTCGCCGTTTCTCTACAATGATCTGCACATCTTTGATCATCAAAGGCCGGCTCGTCTTTGGTCCGCAAGCCGCGAGTATGAGCTCTCCATCTGAAGAGCCGTCTTCAGCATCTGCTACCGAGCACTTGCAATCGAAAGAAGGTTGGCAAATGGGGCCGTCTTCGATGATTATTCTCAAGTCAATTGATTGACGAGGTCATTGAGCAGCCGGCCAGAATGATCTCCCGCGACTGCGGCACAGGGACCGTTTTTCGAAGGCGGGCCCATCCGTCTAAGCGGATGGTCGGGGTGTTTCCAGGATGGCCGTCGGATTTGACCGAAGGATGGGGTGAAGATGCAAGGCTCTTTGTCGCAAAAGTCTGAGAAGTCAGCGGTTCGATTCCAGTCAAGGCGATCACCTTTCAGTCGGTAGACCTACACGTGATTTGCCTTCCGATCAGAGCGGGATAGCAAGCGCTCGACTTGATGTCTCGTTTCCGAATGACCGCCGCTCACGCCGTGATCTGATTTCGCAGCCGGCCCTCGTCGAGCAGGATCTTGACGGTCTGTGCTGCGTTGTGGCGCATCTCGATGGCTGCATGATCGGAGTAGAAGGCATTGTGCGGCGTTATCACCAGCCGCCCCTCAAGCCAGTCACTCCTATCGCGCCATGCTGTCAGCAGCGGATGATCGCGCGGCGGTTCCTGCGCCAGTGTGTCGATTGCCGCCGCCGCGAGATGGCCATTTCGCAGTGAGGCTTCGAGGGCATCGAGATCGTCGAGCAGTTCTCCGCGCGCGGTATTGACCAGGATGGCTCCGGGCTTCAGCCGGGAAAGTCCATCCGAGTCAAGAATACCGCGCGTGTCGTCGTTTGCCGGGCAATGCAGGGTGACGATATCCGCCTGGGCGAAGAGGTCATCTAGCCGGTCGGTGCGTTCATAGCCGACCGCCTTCTCATGGCCGGGCGGCTGGCCCGGATCATAGCCCAGGATGCGGAAGCCGAAGGGCTTCAGGCGGTTGACCACAGCCGTCCCGATCCGTCCGACACCTATCACGCCCACCGTGGTCCGGTTCGAGCGGGCAAGTGGCTTGAGGCTATGGACCTGCCATCCTGTCGTATAGCCACGGGCACGGGCATCATGCTCCCAGAGTCGCCGGTGCAGCGACAGCATCATCGCGAGCGCATGGTCGGCGACTTCCTCCGCGCCGTAATCGGGATTGTTGGCGAACGGGATGCCTGCATCAGCCAGAGCCGAAAGATCGATCTTCTCGTAGCCGACACCATAGCGGACGACGCCCCTGCAGCGTGAAAGATGGGCGATACTTTTCGGCCCGAGCCGTGCGCCCCAGACCATCAGGGCATCAAGCCGAGCCAAGCGCTCGGGCGAGAAAAGCGTTTCGTCGGTGGTGGCGAAGAAATCGATCTCGACATCGTCGCCGAGCACCTCGGCCTCGAGATCGGGCGCGCCGAACATGTGATCGGTGATGCCGACGACATATTTCTTTTGTGCTGTCATTTTGCCAGTCGACTACTTATTCCGCGGCAATTGCGTCTGCCGTCGAGCGGGCTTTCACAAGGACGGAGGCCTCAGCCAGCGCCTGGTTCACCCGACCGAGAATGGCCGTTGACGGAATGCCATCAGTGAAATCGCGGCTCGAGGCATAGATTGCCGTCGGCAGCACAAAAGCCTCGAAAAAAGCAAACAGCGGGCGAAGCTGATGCTCGACAACGAGGGAGTGTCGATCGCCACCGCCGGTTGCCGTCAGGATGACGGGTTTGCCGCGCAAGTCTGCCGGATCGAGTAGATCGAAGACGTGCTTGAACAGGCCCGTGTAGCTCCCTTTGTAGGTTGGCGAACCGATGACGAGCGCTTCTGCGTCGATGATTGTTTGGATCACCGCTCTTGCTGCCGGATCGAGGTCCGCGACCGATCTTGCGGCCGCCAGTGAGGTGCCGAGGTCTTCGACGTCGAACACCGCATGCTGCAGGCCGGCCTGCCTCGCTAGCGATTCCGTGACGCTCTCCACGAAACGCCTGGTGCTGGACGGGCGGGAGAGATTGCCCGAAAAGCCGACGATCAGATCGTTGCTCATCTAAATTCCTTTCGCGAGTTCGCCTCGATCATGCGAGGGAGGAGGGAGGCCATCGGACGAGGCGCTCTGTTTGCTATGCTGTTTTGAGGACCGTCAGCCCAGCCGGATAGCTCGAGCGGACACTTTCCTCTCTATTCCATCGATCAAAGGCAGCGCGGCCCAATATCGAAATAGAAGTATCTTCCTGCGGCGCGTGGACGAGCACGGATTGGATATCCCTGAAATGCCGTTCAAGTCCCAGGTCGGCACTAAGTCCCGGATTGCCGATGCCACGTACCGCGATCTGCACGGCTTCGCGCAGTTGTCGGCCTGCGATCAGCCGAGCCCTTATCATCTTTTCCGCGTCGCCATGGTTGGCGTCGAGCGCGCCGAAAATGATCTGCCGGGCGCCGGAGACAAGCAGGTCGATCTCACCTGAGAGCGTCACGAACCGCTCCGTGCGGGCGATGGGATGGCCCAGATTGGCGGGCACGCGCTCATGGGCGAAGCGGATGAAGGCAGCCTGGGCAGCCTCAGCCGCGCCGAGATAGATCGCGGTCAGCGCCAGCGTGATCGCCGCATGGGCGCGATTGTCCTGCTGAGCCACCGACGGATCAACGAGTTCCAACACGTTTTCCGTTGGGATCTCGACGTCGGTATATTCGACGTCGTGCGAACCTGTGGCGCGCATGCCCAGGCTGTTCCAGTTCTCGATCACGTGGATGCCGGGCAATCCATTCGGCACGACGAACGTTCCGACGCGCGCGGGCGTTTCGTCGGTATGCGCCCAGACAAGGAAATGCGTCAGACCGTATGCGCCGGTCACGAAGCGCTTGCGACCGGTGATCGACCAGCCGCTTGCCGTGCGGCGGGCGACAGTCGCGGGCAGGCCGCCGCGGGCCGGAGACCCCAGTTCCGGCTCGACGCGTGCGGCGTTGAGCAATAGCGGTCTCTGCTTAGCCTCTGCCAGCAGGCGCCGGTACAGATCATCAGGCCAATGGTTCTTTGCGGCTTGGCCGAGATGATTGAAGATCGTCATGGCGCTGATGAGCGCCACCGAGGGATCACCCCGCCCCAACGCCGCCAGAATGTGGGCCGCATCAGCGAGCGTCGCGCCTTGACCGCCATAGCGGATCGCAACGGTGCTCTCCAGGAGACCGCTCTGATGAACGGCCCGGATACCGATCCAGGGAAATTGACCGGTTCGATCCGCATCCGGTGCGGCGTCCGCGATAACGCGCACGGTTTCATCTGGAACGATTGTATCATGGGACATGCGGGTCGACGCTTTCTGGCTGTTAAGGCAGTCCTATCCCTAGGCAAAGGACGAGCAGATCCGGCTGCGTTGAGAAAAAGGGGACGTGCAGTCCGGCGCTCGGGCCAGACTGCACGCATCACGCAGCACTCTTCTTCTTGTTCGCCTCTTCCCGTTCGCGAATGCCTTCACGCACGAGCGGCAGGATGTAGCGGCCGTAGTCGACCGCATCATTGTAATTGTCATAGCCGCGGATCGAGATCAGATCGCAGCCGAGATCGATGTAGTCGAGGATGGAATCTGCAATGGTGCGCGGCGAACCGACAAGCGCAGTGGTGGCGCCGCCAGCATTGGTCGCGGTCACCGTCGGATACCATAGAGCGCGGTCATGGACATCGCCGCGTGCTGCGATGTCCAGAAGCCGCTGCGAGCCGACATTGGCCGGGCGTGCAGCATTGAGCGGCGCACGGGCCAAGCCTTTCTGGCGGTTTTCGTTCAGCTGGTCGAGAACTCTATGCGCCTTTTCCCATGCCAACTCGTCAGTTTCCGCCACGATCGGCCGGAAGGTAACCCATATGCGAGGGCGATCCGTCCGGCCTGCCCTTGCCGCTTCCGCGTAGATCCGTTCGATCTGCTGCTTTGTTTCTGCAAGCGGCTCGCCCCAGAGCCCGAAAATGTCGCCCAGCGAACCCCCGATGCGATACGCGGCATCCGACGAACCACCGACCGAAATCGGGATCACGCCACTGGTTGGGCGCACCGCGCTGCGGAATTGCTTGAACTGGTAGTATTTCCCATCGAAGTCGAAGGGTTCCTTGGACGTCCAGGCCAGACGAAGGATCCGGATATATTCTTCCTGGCGCTCGTAGCGCTCCTCTTTGTTGAGGAAGTCGCCTTCGCGGGCCTGCTCTTCGTCGCTGCCGCCTGCAATGAAGTGAACGACAACACGCCCGCCGCTCAATTGATCGAGGGTTGCAAGCGATTTGGCTGCGACCGTCGGATAGACGGTGTTCGGGCGCAAGGCGACGATGATCTTGATGTGCTTCGTGTGTGCCAGGACCGTGGCGCCGAGCGTGAAGGGATCGAAGGAGGCGGAGGAGTAGGGGATCAGCGTGTAGTTGAAACCATAGTCATCGAGGGCGCGTGCGTACCGCTCCAGGAAACGAGGATCCACAGGCGCGTCGGGAATGGGGTTGAGGTCGTTCGACGCGTTGGGAAAGCTTACGCTAATGAATTCCGCGGACATGTGAGCTCCTTCAGGTTGCAGACCATTGCATTGACGTTAAGGCGCGGCAGCGCCGCGAGGAAGACAGGTCATTCTCTTTCTATCGATTTTATAGAAAATATTCGCTATCGCGGCGGATGGAGTAGGACCCGCTCCCGGCCATGGCGTTGACACTTGATGTCTTCAACTGTCCTGGCATCGAGCCGTGTAGCCTGTGCATGGGTTACGAGGCAGGTGACCAGCCAAGTCCTGGAGCGACTGTCTCGGCCAGATCGGTCAGCAACCGTATATTCTCGGCGAGGCCGAAGGCGGGAGGCAGGAAGAGCACGACCTCGTCTGCGGCTGCGAGGCCCGGGTCGTTGAGCACTGCCTCAATCACTTGATCGGGCGTGCCTTGGAAGACAGGTGAAATCTGAGCGCCGGCTGGTTGGCTGGCGGGCGCGAGGGCACCTTTGGGACGCGACGCGGCAATTCCGATGGTGCGACGCTCGAGGTCATAGGCAGCATATTTCTCTCGAAGTTCGGCGGTGGTCCCGACCAGGATGGAGGCGGCGACTGCGACCGATGGCGGCTCCGTTCCCCAGGTCGTGCGCCAGGTGGCGCGGAACGCCTCGATAATGCGAGCCTGATACTGCCCGAAAGTCTCGCCCTCGGCATGGTCGTGCTGCACGGTTCCCGAGATAAGCCCGATCCCGAGCTCGGCCGCCTGCACCGCCGAGTTCAGGCTGGCTGACCCTTGTCGAATGCGCGAGCGCAGGGTCGGGCTATGCGGCGTTACGCGCAATTCGGCGCCTTGCGGGGCACCCTGGCCCGGCGAAACGACCGTATGGAGGACTTCGCCTGCGATCGCTGAGAGGAAGCGCGCCTGGCGCCGTTTCGCTTCCGTGCGAGCGTCGGTGTCGACTGCACCGAACACAGCGTCGAAGGCCGCGTTGGCACCAGTCGAGATGGCCAGCTCCAGCCGGCCATCGATGAGCAAGTCTGTCGTACCGGCCGCTTCGGCGAGCAGGATCGGGTCCTGATAGCGCATTGGGATGACCGCCGATCCCAGGTTGATGCGCTTGGTGTGCTGACCGGCCGCGGCAAAGAACGGAAGCGGCGAGGAGAGGTAATGGTCGAAGTGTCGCTGATAGGCCCATCCCGACTGGTAACCCAGCCGCTCGGCTTCCTTGAATAGTTCGATCCCGTCGCGCAGACCTTGCGCCGGTCCGGCCTCGTCATTGAACGATACCCGGGTGTTGAAGCCAAGCCGCTGCTTTGGTCGGAACGACGCGGGCTGAGGATTTACAGGCGCAGCGATGGTCATGCGATCTTTTCCTCGTTGAAGATCCGCCGAGGTTGCGGGTGTGGTGCACGGGCGATACCAGCGCCGCCCGATGGGATCGATTCCAGCAGCGACCGCGTATAGGGCTGCTGGGGGTTTCCGAAGATGTCGGTGACGCTCCCATGTTCGACGATGCGCCCGCGCTGCATCACCGAGACGGTGTGCGCGAGTTGGCGCACCAGAGCCAGATCGTGGGAGACGAATACATAGGTCAGGCCAAGCCTGGCTTGTAGCGAAAGCAGCACCTCGACGATGTCGGCCTGAACGCTGACGTCGAGCGCGGAAGTCGGCTCGTCGAGCACGATCACATCAGGCTTGAGGACCAGAGACCGAGCGATGGCCACGCGCTGGCGCTGTCCACCTGACAAGGCTTCCGGCTTACGCAAGAGCAGGTGCTCGCCGAGCCCGACATTGGCCAGCGCTTCGCGGACCCGCGCGGAGCGCTCCTCGCGGGTTCCGATCTTGAACCGGTCGAGCGGTTCTCGTACCAGCTGCTCGACTTTCCAGGTCGGGTCCAGCGACGTGAACGGGTTCTGGTAGACGAGCTGCAGGTGGCGCCATACCGCGCGCAGCGACTCGGGCGAGCGACCGTTGAGCTGCTCGCCGGCGACCGCAATGTTCCCGATGTCGGGTTGTTCGAGCCCAAGCAGCAGCCGGATTGCCGTCGTCTTGCCCGAACCGGATTCGCCGACCAGCGCGTGTGTGGTGCCAGCCTGGACGGCAAACGACACGTCGTTGACGGCCGTCAGAACCTTGCCGTCGACCGTGAAAGTCTTCGTGACGCCGCTAACCTCGATCTTCGGTGCCTTGTCGGTCTTGGTCCCGAGGAGATGGAAGGCGGGGTCTCGTAGCTTACGGTAACGATCGGGGTTGAGGGCTGGGACGTCGGCATGCAACTTCCTAGCGTATGCCGAAGCGGGCGCGGAGAAGACAGCCGTAGTGCTGCCGGCTTCCTGGACGATGCCGTCCTTGAGCACCACCAGAGAGTCCGCCCGCTCGGCGGCGATCGCCAGATCGTGGGTGATGAGGAGCAGGCTGATATCCAGTTCGTGCTGCAACTTGGAAAGCAAGTCGAGGATGCGCTTCTGGATCGTGACGTCGAGCGCTGACGTCGGCTCGTCTGCGACCAGCAGCAACGGCCGGGGGAGGACAGCAAGGCCGATCAGCACGCGCTGCAGCATGCCGCCGGACAGCTGGTGCGGGTAAGAGTCATAGACCCGCTGGGGGTTGTCGAGGCCGACCTGGGCGAAGGTCTCCAGGATGAGCGCCTTGCGGATTGCCTTATTGGGCTCGTCGACGAGTGCTGCCGCCTCCATCGCCTGGGCGCCGATCGTCCGCACCGGGTTGAGCGAGTTGCCGGGGTCCTGCGGGACAAACCCGATCGCACGTCCCCGCAAGGGCCGGAAACGACGCTCCGAGAGGCCCAATACCTCCTGGCCGTCGAACTCGACGCGGCCGTTAGCGCGTCCACCAGTGGCGAGCAGTCGCAACACCGCGCGAGCGATGGTCGACTTGCCCGAGCCCGACTCTCCGATGAGGGCGAGGCTCTTACCGCGGCCGAGTTCAAAGCCAACGTCACTGACGACTTGCTGCGGTCCGTAGGAAACCGACAGCCCGTCGATCCGGAGCAGGGGGGACGATCGCCGGAGCGCCGACCCGGTGACGTCAGTACGGGCGAAAAGCTCAGTCAGTCTGTCTTGCGAAGCCATCGGCTGATCCTGTTCACGGAGAGGACGGTTGCGATCGTGACGAATGCGGGCGCGTAAACCAGCCACGGCCATTTGAGGTAGTCCTTGCCGATCGAGATCAGCAGGCCCCAGTCGGAGGCCGGTGGAGGGTCGCCGTAGCCGAGAAAAGCGAGACTGGCGATCACCAGGATCGAGTCGCCGAACTGCAGCACCGCAAGCGGCAGCACCGAGCGCGAGGCGTTCGGCAGCACGTGGCGCCAAAGGATGTGCCAGCGCGATCCACCCAGTAGAAAGGAAGATTCGACGAATGTCGCTTGCCGGGTCTTGATGACCTCCGAGCGCATCACCCGGGCGAAGAGGGCCACCGCCGAGACGCCGGTTGCGATGGCGGCGTTCGTGGTGTCGAAGCCGATCGCGGTGACGACGATGACGGCCAGCAGGAATTTTGGAATTGCAAGCAGCACGTCGACCAGGCGGGCAAACAGGGTATCCACCCACCCGCCGAAGAAGCCGGCCAGCAGGCCGATGAAGCCACCGGCGAAAACGCCGATGACGACGGCGATCAGCGCGCTGGCGACCGAGGAAGATGTGCCATAGACGACACGGGTATAAAGGTCGCGGCCGAGGTGATCGGTGCCGAACCAGTGCGCCGCACTGGGGCCCAGCAGCTTTTGAGCGGGAACGCCGTTGACCGGGTCATAGCTCGTGAACAGGTTCGGGGCGAGCGACCAGGCGATCGCCAGCGCGACGATAGCGAAAGAGAGCGCGACGACCGGCGGTACGCGCAGCGCCGTCAGCCACCCGATCGCGGTGACGCGCGAGGTAGAGTAGGTGGAGGCGAGGGTCATGAGGTCACCACCTTGGAAATGCCGACGGAACCTTCGTCGGCTGTAGTTGGACGACGCTGGGGAGTGCCAAGCAGCTTCACGCGCGGGTCGAGCAGCGGGTAGGCAAGATCGGCGATCAGGTTGACGACCACGAAGACCACCGCTGCCAGAGAGACGACCGCCTGAAGCACCGGCAGGTCCTGAGTGCTCACCGACCGCTGTACCAGGCTGCCGAGACCGGTGCGTCCGAATACCGTCTCGGTGATCAGCGAGCCGCCGAGCAGTTCGCCGATGGTAAGCGCAATGACGGTAATGACCGGCAGCGAAGACGGCTTGAGCAGGTGCTTGGCGAACAGGCGCATTTGCCCGAGGCCGCGGCCCCGCGCGACGGCAGCGTATTCCTGCCCGGACTCATGATCGAGATTGGCGATGAGCACTTCGGCGATTTGCGCGGAGATGGGGATGCCGAGCGCGATGGCCGCGAAAAGGGTCGCCCAGAAGCTGTCGGGCTCGATCACGCGGAAGACGCCGAGCTGGAAACCGAAGAGGTGGATCAGCACCAGGCCGATCACGAAGTTGGGCACCGACAGGAACAATGACGGGAAGCCCCGCAGCAAGCCTTGGCCAAAGTGTTTTGGAAGAAACTGCGTGCCATAGGCGATCACCGCCGCGAGCAGCAGCGCGACGACGAGGCCTGCAGAAGCAAGGACCAACGTCGATGGGAGCACCTCGGCGATCAGCGTCGTGACGGGCCGGTTGGTCCGCATCGACAGGCCGAGATCGCCGGTCACGAAGCCGGAAAAGGATGTCCACAACTGGACCGGGATCGGCTTATCCAGGCCCTGGGCAGCGATGATCTCCTTGATCTCATCCGGTGTGAACCCATTCTGGGGGTTGTTCAGGACATTGGTGATCGGGTCGCCGGGCAGGATGCTGACGACGACGAAGGTGAAGACATAGGCCAATAGGATCACGACGATCGCCTGTACGAGGCGTTTTGCGGCGTAGTTTAGGTAGGCTTTGCTCATGCCGTCACCTTCTTACGTTGCTCGGTTGAATTGCGGGTTATTCGCTTTTCGTCGCCGTGTAGTAGCTGGCATAGGCGACGCCGTTATAGACTTCGCCCTTGAGCTTCGGGGATTGGACGTAGATCCGCTGGACGATTTGCGTGCGCGGGATGAAGTAGCCCTGATCGAGAATGTACTTCTGCAGTTCGTCGAGGAGCGGCTTGCGGCCTTCGATGGAACCGGCGCTGGCGATCTTGTCGCGGAGTTCGTTGAGCGTCTTGTCGCTCTCGTCGAGGGCGAACCAGTTCTCGCCGTTGTTGGCGTTCGTCAGGATACTGGCGACGGTGCCGGCGTCGATGAAGCTGCGCGTCACCTCATAGGCCGGCACTGCCGGACCGCCGTATTTGACCTTTTGGCCGAAGGTGACGACATCGTAGGCACGGATAGCGACTTTCCAGCCGATCTTGCCGAGTTGCTGGGCGATGAGTTCGTCGACCGATTTCGAGGTTGCGAGGTAGGGGTTGGAATGCAGCGTCAGCACGAGCGGCTGGCCGTTCTTGGTGCGGATGCCGTCTGCGCCCTTGACCCAACCCGCCTCGTCGAGAAGCTTCTCGGCCTTGTCGGGGTTGTAGGCCAAAAGCGCGCTTTGATCGGTCGCTCCCGGCACGTTGCTCTGGATGAAGGACGTCGCGAGCTTCCAGTCGGGTGTGTAGACGGTGTCGATGATCTCCTGGCGGTTGATGCCGGCCTGCAGGGCCTGGCGGACTTTCACGTCGTCATATGGTGCAAGCTTGGTGTTGATTGCCCAACCGTTCACGAAGCCGAGGTAGCGCGGTGTCGCGGTGGTGAATCCCTCTGCCTTCAAAGACTCCAGCTCCTGCGGCGAGGCGTTGTAGGCTACGTCGGCCTGGCCGGACTGGACAGCGGCCACGCGCAGCGAGGGCTCGGACACCAGCTTGTAGGTGATCGTGTCGAGATAGGCCGGACCGGTATGACCGACTGCCGCGGGCCCCCAGTTGTAGTCCTTGCGCTTGACCAGCTTGACGAAGTCGCCCTCCTTCCAGGAGTCGACCACGTAGGGGCCGCTGCCGGAGGTCTTACTGAGGTCGGCCTGCTGGGCGGCGGGCTGAGCGAGGGTCTTCGGGGAAATGAGGATCGAGCCGTGATAGCCGAGGGTCGGGATGAAACCGAGCGTCGGCGCCTTGAAGAAGACCTTCACTGTGGTCGCGTTCACCGCCTCGGCGTGGTCGTAGGTCTTCGGGAAGAGACCAATCGGGTTGATGCCTTCGCTCTTGCGGCCGGCGTACCAGATGTCGAGGTTGGCGACGACGGCCGACGCATCGAGCGCCGTGCCGTCGGAGAAAGTGACGCCGCTCTTCAGGTGCAGGGTGAACTCGGTGGCCTTGTCGTTCTGCTCCCAGCGTTCGGCGATCCAGGGGCTGACCTTGCCGTCAGCATCGACGTAAAGGAGCTTATCGGTCACATGGCCCCAGATGTGGCCCTGGAAGCTGGAAATGGCGCTGTTGTTCGGGATCCAGGTATCACCCAGCGAGTCAATCAGGAAGGTGATGTCACCGCCGTTGTGTGGGCTATCGGCACTCAGAGCCGGATTGAACTCAGCCGTTACCACCAAGGCGGCGATTGCCAACGCAGAGGTGGCGATCAGCAGACGCCGGGAAAGGGAGAACGGGGAAGAGCGTTCGATCATAATGCGGTCCTGTATTGTTTGCCAAGTAGATCACGACGCATAGCCTAAGCAGGGCAACAGGAGGGAGAAAGACCAGTTGTTCTTTTTCTACTAATTTTATGGATTATTTTGTTCGGTTTCTGGGTGTGTGAGGATCAGCTTTTCCGGGCGCAGTGCATCCTTCGCCGTGGTTGATGAAGCCGATCTACTGGTTGCTGGCCTTCGTGCTGGACCTCTCAGCCTCGTCTAAGAACGTCATCCCCTCGAATATCCGCACCGGAGGCAGTTCGCCGACGAACCGCTCTACCTCCACCCTGGTAAGCTGTCCGGTCGAGCCCTGGGCCAATTGCGAGGTTCCGACATCGCGGGTGAGGATGTTCGGATTGCCGTGGATGCACATGGCTTTGTCGGAGGCCGCATTGTCGGGTTCGAACCACGCACCCGTCGCAAGCTGCATCACGCTCTTTCGGACGTCCTCGCTGATCACCGCGGCTGCAAGGCAACTGCCGCGGGCGTTGAACAGCCTCACAATGTCGCCATCGGAAATGCCGCGTTCAGCCGCGTCAGCCGGGTTTATACGAACCGGTTCCCGCCCCTTTATCTTGGTGGAGCGGCTGAAATCGCCGTAGTCCAGCTGACTGTGCAGCCGCTGATGCGGCTGGTTGCAGACCAGATGGAGCGGGAAGCGGCTTTTATCGTCCTCCGCCTCCGCCCTTGGCGGATACCATCGCGGATGGCCGCGGCAGTCGTCGTAGCCGAAGCTCTCGATCGTCTGCGAAAAGATCTCGATTTTTCCGGATGGCGTTTGCAGCGGAGATGCAAACGGATCATGGCGAAAGGCACGCGCCGGTCCGCCATCGTCGGGTTTGAGCGGCAGGCGTATCTCTCCACGTTCCCAGAACGTCTCGAAGTCGGGAGCTTCGTGTCCACCGGCTACGAGCGCCTTGCGCGTTGTTTCGAAGAGGAAGGTTAGCCATTCCCGGCTGGTGCGGTTTTCGGTGAACTCTTCGAATTTGCCGAGACGGCACGCGATCTCAGAGAAGATCTCATAATCGTCCCGTGCTTCGCCGACCGGCTCGATCAGCTTCTTCATGGCGACCATCAGCGGATCGCGGTCCGCCGCACCGATATCGTCACGCTCGAGCGTGGTCGTCGCCGGCAGCACGATATCGGCGTGGCGCGCAGACGACGTCCAGGCCGTCTCATGCACGATGATGGTCTCCGGTTTCTTGAATGCCGCCCGCAGCCTGTTGAGATCCTGATGGTGATGGAACGGGTTGCCTCCCGCCCAATAGACGAGGCGGATATCGGGATAACGCATCGCGTGGCCGTTGTAGTTGTACTCGTGGCCCGGATTGAGGAGCATGTCGGCGATGCGCGCGACGGGAATGAAATCCGACACGGCATTCTTGAATTGGCTGAACGTCGGCAGCGGGACGGCGAGCTGGTGTTTGCCGATGTTGCCCAACGCTCCAAGGGAATAGGAATAGCCGCCGCCATCCAGCCCAATCTGCCCGAGCATTGCGGCGAGCACGATGCCCATCCAGACCGGCTGCTCGCCATGGTCGGCACGCTGCAAGGAATGGCTGACGGTGATCAACGTCCTGGCGCGCGCCATGGAGAGCGCGAGGGTCTTGATGGTGTCGACGCCGATGCCGCAGATGTGGGACGCCCAATCCGGGCCCTTTTCGACACCATCGATCCGGCCAAGCAGGTAGTCTTCAAAACGTTCGTAGCCGACCGTATATCGGTCGAGAAATTGGCGATCGTGCAATCCCTCGCTGACGAGCACATGCGCGAGGCCGAGCATCAGCGCGATGTCGGTGCCGGGTAAGATGGGCAGCCATTCGGCATTCACCTCAGCAGGAAAATCGTCTTTCAGGGGGCTCACGAGGACAAAACGCGCACCTCGCGCGTGCGCGCCGTTCAGCGTCCGGGGCACGATATGCGCGCTGATGCCGCCGCCATGCACATCGGTGTTCTTGATCGCCATCCCGCCGAAGGCGACGACCAGCTCGCTGCTCCGTTCGATGGCATCCCAGGTGACGCTCTTGCGGTCGAAATGATCGTATGGTCCCAACACGTGCGGGAGGATGACCATTGCCGCACCGGAGCTGTAGGTGTTGACGGAACCGACGTAACCACCCAGCACGTTGAGAAACCGGTGGATCTGGCTTTGTGCATGGTGGAAGCGTCCGGCACTCGACCAGCCGTAGGATCCCCCGAACACGGCTTCCGGGCCAAAGTTTCCGTAAACGCGCTGCAGCTCTTTTGCGACGAGGTCGGCTGCGCGCGGCCAACTGACCTCGACATAGTCGTCCGACCCGCGATTCTGCGCGTGATCCGGCGCGCCTTCGAGCCAGCCGCGCCTGATCGCCGGCCGCCTGATGCGCATAGGGCTATGGGCGATCGCCGGAATGTTGCCCAGCAATGGCGACGGATGCGGATCGCCCGGATGAGGCCGGACCTCAAGACCTCCGTTTTCGTATCGGCCTGAAAATGCCCCCCAATGGGAACTGTGGGTCTTGAAGCTATTCATTTGACAGTATCCTCGGCGATCAAGCCGTTTTCAGAGTACAGCGCCGCGCGTCTTTTAAGACGCGCCAAGGACGCTGTAACGCTTTGAAATGCTGCATAATTCCTTAAATCGATTCCGATTTAAGGAATTATGCAGTAGCCGGCGAAACATGGTCTGGAAGGACTTTGCCGGGATTCATGATGCCTTTCGGATCGATGGCATTTTTGATGACCGCCATGAGATCCACGGCATCTCCGTGTTCCTGACGCAAATATTTGATCTTGCCTGTGCCCACCCCATGTTCGCCCGTCGATGTGCCATCGACCGAAATCGCGTATTCCACCATCTTCTTGTTGATGGCGGCGACCTCGTCGAGTTCTGCCTGGCTCGTCGGATCGACGGCGAAGACAACATGGTAGTTGCCGTCGCCGACATGGCCGAGAATGGCGGCCGGCACGCTGCAGCTACGCAGCAGTTCGCGCGTGTCGAGAATGCAGGCACTGAGCTGCGATACCGGCACGCAGACGTCGGAAGACCAGCCCTTGGCATTCGCACGCTGGGAAACGACGGCATAAAACGCATTGTGACGCGCCTTCCACAGGCGGTTGCGTTCTTCCGGCGTATTGGCCCATTCGAAGTCCTTGCCGCCGTTGTCCCCGACGATGCCGGCGACCATCTCGACCTGTTCCTGCACGCTGGCCGGAGAGCCGTGGAACTCGAAGGCCAGTGTGTCCTCGATCTTCAAGGACAGGTTCGAATAAGCGTTGACGGCTTCAATCAGACCGCGGTCCATCAACTCCATCCGCGCGACCGGAATGCCGAGCTGCACGACTGCGATGGCCGCAGCAACCGCCTGTTCGACATTCTCGAACGAGCAAAGCGCGGCCGAGGTCGTTTCCGGAATGCCATAAAGCCGAAGCGTCACCTCGGTGATGATGCCGAGGGTCCCTTCGGAGCCCACGAACAGCCGCGTCAGATCGTATCCGGCCGACGACTTTCGTGCCCGCCCACCGGTTCGGATGATCTGACCGCTCGGCAGAACGACGGTTAGAGACAAGACGTTTTCGCGCATGGTTCCGTAGCGCACGGCATTCGTGCCTGATGCGCGGGTCGATGCCATACCGCCGATCGAGGCATTGGCGCCCGGATCGATCGGGAAGAACAGGCCCATGTCACGCAGATGAGCGTTCAACTGCTCGCGGGTCACGCCGGCCTCAACCGTGCAATCCAAATCCTCGGCGCTGATGCGGACGATCTGCGACATGCGGGAGAGATCGATGGAAACACCACCCCGTACCGCGCTCAGATGGCCCTCGAGGGAGGTACCGGCGCCGAATGCGATGACCGGCACGCCTTCGGCCGCGCAGAGCCGCACGGTTTCCGCTACGTCCTCCGTGTTTTCCGCAAAGACGATTGCATCCGGAATCGCGGCGATGTGGTGGGATTCACCGCGGCCATGCTGCTCCCGCAAGGGCTGCGATGTGGAGAAGCGGTCACCGAAACGGTCGTATAGCGCCTCGATAAGAGCAGGGGAGAGCGCGCTCACTTGTCCGCTCCGCGCGACATCGGTGTCGTGAAAGAGCCGTCAAGAATGACGTGGCCAGGATGATCGAGATGCGCCGCCAGCCATTCGGTGAAGACCAGGGAACCCGGCGAGCAAAGAGACATGAGAAACCCCGGAATTGCGATCTGAGGTTTGCGGCCCGGCTGCGTTCGAGCGGGCGCGCACCTCGACTTTACGACAGGATCAGGCGACCAGTTTTGCGCCCTTGAGATGACGTTCGAGGAAGGGCAGGCTGTCCTGCCCCCAGTAAAGCTCGTCCTCATAACGGAATGTCGGCAGCCCAAACACACCGGCGTCCTTGGCGGTCTTGTAATTGGCCTTCCATATCGACAACACGGCGTCGCTCTGGGCACGCTCATCCAGCGCTGCGCCATCGAAGCCCGCGGCATCCGCGATTGCGCGACGCACCTGTGCGTCACCGATATTTTCTCCGCGCAACCAGAAGGCCTCCTGCAGCGCTTTCGTCAGCTTGAACCAGTCTTTGCCCGCATCGATGGCGGCAAGGATCATGAAACCCGCCGGCGTTGGATCCGACAAGGCCGCGCGATTTTCGAAGTTCAGCGTTTTGCCCCGGACGGCCGCCCAACGCTTGAGATCCTTCGTCCAATAAGCTCGACGGGCCTCCGGTCGGTTACGAGAATAGATGGCGCCGTTATCCTCAATCAGGGGGATGACATAGGGGCGGATCGTAGCGTTTTGTTCGGAAGCCAGTGCCGCGAACGCGTCCAGACCGATGAAAGCCCATGGCGAGCCAATGCCGAAGAAATAGTCGATGATCTTTGTCATATTATAGTGCTCTCAAGATGTCCGGTCGCGTAGGATTGCGGCGTCGAATACAGAAAGTGCGCAGTCTCGGGCGACGAGAACCGCTGTTGGATCACGTCCGACTGCCACCGTCGCAAGCGCGCCTTCATAGAGAAGCGATAGATGAGCAGCCGTCTGGTCGGGCCCTAATTCGGCTTTGGAGATAATGGCACGGAAGATGTCGCTCACGGCCTTCTTATGCGTTCGGGCGACGGACACGACGCGTTCTGAGTCGCCATGCTCGGCCACCGCAAGAGCAAATGCGCAGCCCCGGAACTCCGGGCTGTCGGCCTTTTCATACAGGCGCTCGAAAATAACTCTCACCTGGTCTCTCGGAGCAGCCGTCGCGTCCAAGGCCTCCCGCAAGGAGCGAACAACACGTTCGTGGCGATCCTGGAGATAGGCCGCAACAAGATGATCCTTGGACGGGAAGTGTCGATATAGCGTTGCCTTTGCAACTTTCGCTTCTTCGATAATGCGATCTATCCCAACAGCCCGAATACCTTCGCTGTAAAATAGCCCGCCGGCTGCGGCGAGGATCTGATCTGATATGGGTTCTCTCATTGGATCGCTTCAGGTTGGTGGTTGCATCGTTGAACAATTAGACGGCGACAATCAGTTCGTTGCGGCGAGATCGGTGTTGCTCGCCCGATAGGGCCTGTCGACAAGTGATTGAATCGCGTCAAGCGCCAGTGCTTTGGTGAAGCCGCCTTGATGCTCCAATCTGCCAGCAAGATTCTGGACAACCTCATTGTAGGGTGTCGGAATATTGTGCAAACGACCCAGCAAGACGATTTCGCCGTTGAGAAAATCGACTTCACTCGAAGCGCCTCTGGTAAAACTCTGCCAGGTCGATTGTTGACCGGGATGGATGCCACTGTCCTGAGCTATACGCCACCCTGAAAGATCTGTGGTCCGTTCAGAGGGTGAGGCGAGGTTATAACCGGCAGCCTCGAGAGCCTGGCGAGCTTCATTGACCAGCGCCTCGGCGATGGAGACGCGGAGATCCTCGGCCCCAACGAACAATTCCAAGACGTTTCTGACGTTGTGAAGAAGTTTGGCTGATTTCCAACGGCGGATATCATTGCTGGTTTCCGCCAGATAATTAGCGCGGGTGAGGTCCGCCGCAATCTGCTCGGCTGTTTCATCAGAACCCGACGGGAAACGCCCTATGGTGACCACGCCGACCTGCGGATCACCCGCCACTGCAACGGAGCCGGTTTCGGTAAACCGTGCTGGCGTCAGAATACTAGCTCCGTAAACCCTGGCGAAAGTTCTGAGCGCAATCGCTTCTGTCGCCAAGCCATTTTGAAAGGTGACGACGGGGAGACTGGCAGCCGTTGCACCTCCCGAATCCGACACAGGACGCCATGACCAGGAGGCCAGGGAGCTTGCCGCGTCCTGAGTTTTGACCGTCAACATCAGGATATCATCGAGGGTCAATTTGGGCGGGTCGCTGAGGTCGAAAGCGTTAAGCCCGGTCTGTCGCTTGCCAGAGGGACGTTGGTAGCTCAAACCATACCTCTTTATATGGCCGATCTGTGCGCCACGTCCGACGAGCGCATATGTGATGCCGGAAAGTTCGAACTGCGCAGCGAGGCTCGCACCAACCGCGCCTGCCCCCACGATAACGTATCGTGTCATCTCTCTTCCCAAATCTGATTTATGACCAAGGCGGACTAGCGTGTGGCGTCAGCGAGAAGGTCGACAAGCCCACGTTTGAAACATAGGCATGTAAATGGGCCGAAGAAAGACAGGTCGTTCTCTTTCTACTGATTTCGTAGAAAATAGTTTGGAATTTGGACGTTTTACGGCCACCTTAATCTCCGCCGGCCATGGATCAAATAAGAAGCAAATTCTGGAAAATGCCTTCGGTAGATCCTGTAACGAGGGCGACTTTACCTGAAAGGTTGATGTTCAACTTGCTTCTCCTGGAAGGTTGGCCGGGCGGCGCATTCATCGCGCCGCCATCAGCTTGTGGACGGAGCCGGCGTTTCAGACCCGGTGATGCCGATGCTCGTCGGGCCGCGCCAGAGCGGCTTACGCCGCCGCGTTCAGGGTATTGAAGGCGGCCCGGTGCGAGGTGACGAAGTCCTGAACGGTCATCGGCGGCACGCCTGTCACTTCGGCGATGATCTTGTCGGCGCCCGAGAAGATGCCATTCTGGTAATCGAGGGCGATCGCGCAGAAATGCTGGATCAGAAATTCCGGCAGGCCGAACTTTTCCAGGCGATCGCGATAGGCGGGGATGGTCAGCGGCTGGTAGCTGATCTTGCGGCCGAGCACCTCGCTGATGGCCGCGGCGATGCCCGGCTGGTCAAGCTCGGTCGACCCATGAAGCGTGTAGGTCTTGCCGATATGGGCGGCCGGATCGGCCAGCAGCGAGGCGATCAGGCGGGCCTGGTCCTCGGCGGCGATCGGCGCATGACGGCCAGCGCCGTAGGGCAGATCAATGATGCTCTGCTCGACGATCGTCTTGCGTGCAAACGGGTAGAGCAGCCATTGCGAGAAGAAGGTCGGCCGCAGGTGGATGGTGGGAACACCCGACCAGTCGAAGACCCGCTCGGCGATCCAGTGATCGCGCGCCGCATGGCTCTTGGAGTCCTCGCGCGCGGAGATCTGCGACATGTTGATTACGGCCTTCAGCCCGGCGCGCCTGGCCGCATCGGCGAAATATGCCGTCGTCTGGATGATGCCGGGACGGACCGGATAGCAGAAATAGGCGGCAGTGGTGCCGGCGGCAGCGCGGATAACGTCGTCATGCTCGAAGAGGTCGCCAACCACGACCTCGGCGCCTTCGTTGCGAAGCGCGTCGGCGCGCTCGTCTTGCCTGTGGACCATAGCGCGGACGGAGTGGCCTTTTTCGAGCAGGCGTTGGACGGTGTAGCGGCCGGTCTCACCGGTTGCGCCGGTAACGAGGAACTTGTCAGTCATTTCTATCTCCTTGTGTTTGGCTGCATCATAAAGTGTGTAATTACACAGTTTTGGGTAAAAAGGGGAGCTACCCGCCGAGGTTCAGCTCCAGGATTTCATCGCGCATGCGCACGGCGCGGTCCTGTCCGACCTCCCGCTCAAACGCGGCCTGGGCGTTTTCCCAAAGGGGGACAGCCTCCGCCACCTTTGCGACGCCGGAGGGGGAGAGGGTGACATCG
Source organism: Rhizobium sp. P1_B8 (assembly GCF_056406515.1). Classification (NCBI taxonomy): domain Bacteria; kingdom Pseudomonadati; phylum Pseudomonadota; class Alphaproteobacteria; order Hyphomicrobiales; family Rhizobiaceae; genus Rhizobium; species Rhizobium sp. P1_B8. The sequence goes on from NZ_JBFTZZ010000008.1 coordinate 20,088, forward strand.
AAGGCGCGGCCGCTGTCGGCTCTCCCGGCGACAACCCATCCGGCTGCCTGCAGCGGCTTCAGCGCGCGGACGAGCGTCGTACGCTCCATGCTCAGCATATGGGCCAGACTGGTGATCTTGAGGCTCTGGTAGGCTTCTAGCAGCGACAGGATGGAGAACTGCGAGACCGACAGTCCGGCAGGCGCCAGATGATTGTCGTAAAGACGGCTCAGATGGCGCGCGTTCTGGCGGGCGGCGAGGGCGTAACAGAGATGGGGACCAGTGGGTGTCGGCATGGGGCACATCTAAATGTGCAATTGCACAGTGTCAAGCGCGAATCTCGGCGTTCGACGGACAAAGTAGAATGCTCGCCACATCCCGATTCCAAGGCTCATTGCTTGACGTGCAATTACACACTATATCCCGCAAGGTCGATGTTGAGTTTGGATCGCGCTCACGCGGCCACCCCAGAAATCACGCCTTCCGGAGAAACGTCATGACGGGCAGCAACGGAGAAAAGCACCCATTCCTCGATGATCTTGCCGATGACGCCGAACTGAGAGGGACGGTCCTGCGCCGTCCGGTTTCCGGCCGTGACAATATCAAGCGCCTGGTCGAGGCCGTCGGCACGCTCTATGCCTCGCAGACGCCGACCTTCTATGGGGCGATCGATCAGCGCCATTTCCTGCAATACAAGGCAACACTTCGCACCGGCCTCGATCTGGAAGCGGTAGGTGTCATCGAGCGCGACGAGACCGGGCTCGTTCGGCGCGTGACGATGACGTTTTTGCCTTTGGACGCTGCGCTGTCGCTGTCGGCAGGACTGGGCGGCATTGTCGGGGAGGAGTTTGGTGACGATCTCTTTTACGACGCGTCGGTCAACGAGATCACGGCGTCCTGATTGCCAGACTCGCATACGATCGCGCGCAATGGCGCCGGAGGCTGGGCTACAGCCAGCCCCCGGCCTTTTCCACGCCATCAGCCGCGAAGGAACGCCAGCAGATCGGCGTTCAATCGGTCCTTGTCGACATGCAGCAGCCCATGGGAGCCGCCTTCGTAGACAATGAGCTTGGCATGTGGAACGAGCCCGGCGGTCAGTTTCGCGGAGATTTCCAGCGGGACGATCTGGTCGTCGCTGCCGTGGACCACCAGCGCGGGAACGGTGATCTTCTTGAGGTCGTCGCGGAAATCGGTTTCGGAGAAGGCGCCAAGCGCGTGATAGGCGGCAAGAAACCCGGTTGCCTGTCCCTGACGCCAGTAGCTCTCCCTAAGACCTTCCGAGACGTGCGAGCCCGGACGGTTGAAGCTGTAGTACGGCATGGTGACGTCGAGATTCCACTGCGACCGGTTTGCCTGCACAGCGGCGCGGAACGTATCGAACAGCTCCTTTGGCGCTCCGTTTGGATTGGTCGCGGTCTTGAGCAGGAAGGGTGTCACCGAGGAGACGAAGGCGACCTTGGCGACGCGGCTCTGGCCGTGACGCGCGACATAACGCGCGACCTCGCCACCGCCCATCGAGTGGCCGACGAACGTTGCCTCGCGCAGATCGAGCGCTTCGACCAGTTGCGCCAGGTCGTCGGCGAAGGTGTCGTAGTCGTAACCGCCGGACGGCTGGCTCGACCGGCCAAAGCCCCGACGGTCATGGGCGATGACGCGATAGCCGTTCTGCAACAGGAAGAACATCTGGTCCTCCCAGGCGTCGGACGAGAGCGGATAGCCATGGCTAAATACCACGGCCGGACCGGTGCCCCAGTCCTTGAAGTAGAGGTCGGTGCCGTCTTTCGTGACCAGGCGGTCGCCTGTGAGCTTCCCGGCATGGACTGACGCGGGCGTTTTTGCTGCCGCCAAGTTCGCACTGGCACCGGCCGCCGCCAGTCCGACGCCGGCGATGGCAGCCCCTTTCAGCAGGTTGCGCCGGGAAGCGCTGTCGGGTGTTGAGATCGTAGACATGAGGAAACTCCGTGAGATTATGCCGCCTGGGCGGCGCGAGTGGGTAATGTGGTTGGACGTATCGGCGCGATGTTCAGGCCGGGTGCGGGGATCAGAAGCCGAGCCTGCGCAGATCCTCCGCGACGAACATCTGGCCGCTGCGATTCTTGACGCTCGGCAGCTCGGAGACTTTTGCGCGCCAGGACTTCAGCGCGGAATGATCTTCAGGGATGGCAATGCCGGCGGCGTCGGCAAACATCAGCCCGGCAAACACCGTGATGTCGGCCATCGAGAATGCATCGCCGGCGACGAACGACTGGTCCTGCAACAATCTGTCGAAATATGTCATGCCGGCGAGCGCCTTGTCGCGCTGGCGGTTGCCCCAGTCCTGGCGGCCAGCCCATTCCGGGCTCTTGAACACTTGTAGCTCGCCGCCGAGGCCGGGGGTCGCGTGGTGGAAATAGTTGCCGACCGCATCGAGCAGCTCGGTCTCGGCCCGCTTCTGCATCATGTGGATGACGGCCTTTTCCTTTGGCGTCTTGCCGGTGAGCCGCGGATCGCCGTCGAGATTGTCGAGGTATTCGGTGATGGCAGTGGCCTCCGCGATGTAGGTGCCGTCCTCGAGCTGGAGCACCGGCAGCACGCCCGAGGGGTTCTTTTGGAGGAAGGCGGGTTGCTTGTGTTCGGCACCGATAAGATCGACGGAAACAAACTCGACCTGCGGTTCGAGATCCTTCTCGGCGAGCACGATGCGGATGCGGGCCGGATTGGGAAACCCGGGGCGATCGAAGATTTTCATGGGAGACTCCTTTATCTGTCTATCGATAGATAGATTGCAGTCGTCGTTTATCCCTTCCCTTTTCCGGCGTCAACAACTATCTATCGAGTGATAGGTAAGGATCGATGATGGCCAAAACCAAAACGGATATGCGCGAGGCGGTCATGAGCGCCGCAAGAGCGACGGTGCAGGCGCACGGTTATAATGCGCTTAGCTTTCGTGAGCTCGCGAAAGAAGTGGGGATCAAGAGTGCCAGCGTGCACTACCACTTCCCGACCAAGGGCGCCCTCGGCGCCGCATTGGCGCGTCGCTACACCGAGGACGGAGCAGCCTATCTGACGGAGCTGCTGGCGACGTCCGAAAACGCGACCTGGTGCATGGACAGATATACTGAGATCTTTCGCTCAGCTCTGGCAAACGACAATCGCATGTGCCTGTGCGGAATCATGAGCGCCGAACTTGACGACCTTCCCACGGAGGTTCGGACCGAGGTCGATAAATTCGCCGCTATGAACGTCGGTTGGCTATCCAAGGTGCTCTCGCGGGCCAAGCCTTCCGCAAGCGACCAAGACCTGCAGGAGCACGCGATGGCGATCTTCGCAGCCATCGAGGGGGCCCAGCTGGTCGCGCGGGGCTGCCAGGACATCGGCATCTATGACCGGACGATCCGGGCTTACCGAGCGACAGGTCTCTTCCCGTAATTGGCCGGCGGCTCAAATGGGGGTGGCAGTTGACTCAAGTGAGGCGATGGTGTTTTGCGCAAGTCCGCCGGCCGACCTATCCGGCGAGCCACTTCAGCGGCATCTGCGGTCGAAATACCCCTCCTACTCAGTCAGTTGATACTGCTGGCCGCGGGCGTGGTTCAAAATCAGCAGCAATACAAGATCGTCGGGTCCATCCCCGTCAAGACCGGCAGGTTGGCAGTCGTCTCGGTGCGCACTTGGTCTCGCGCGCGGCAGAACCGCCTCCGTTGGCAATTTACCCGCACAGAAAGTTACGAGGCCTCGATTCTACGTGCAACCTGTTCGGGAGTGTTGAAGGCGTGGATTTATCGATTTAAAGGTGACTAAAATAATCATCTTATGTTGACAAGGCCAATTTCGCTCCATAGGTTCCGCCCGCATCCGTGGCGTAGGGACCAAGCAATGGCACGTGTTTTTTTGAATGTTTCTAATAATGTATCGCGAATTTATAGAGATAGCCTATTTGTCACGACAGCGATCGTCCTGATCGGCATTGCGGCATCGCCGGCTGCAGGCCAGAGCGCCACCGATGCCAGTGCGACAGCGCTGGAGCCGATCGTCATTCAAGGCGGCGCAGCCTCTGATAGCAAGGCTGACCGGACGTCCGTTGCCGCTAAGAACAGCTCGGCGGCGACCAAAATCAACACGCCGCTCGTCGAGACGCCGCGTTCGGTCTCGGTGACCACCGAGAAGGAAATCGAGCAGCGGGGCGCCCAGAGCATCATCGAGGCCGTGCGCTATTCGGCCGGCGTGACGACAGGACCGAACGGCTTCGATCCGCGCTTCGACCAAATCTTCATTCGCGGCTTCAACATCACGACGGTTGGCGACTATCGGGACAGCCTGCGCCAGCCCTATATCAATTACGGCATGTTCCGCACCGATCCCTATCAGCTGCAACGCGTCGAGGTGATCAAGGGACCGGTATCCGTTCTCTACGGCTCGGGATCGCCGGGCGGCCTCGTCAACAAGATATCGAAGCTTCCGACCGAAGAGCCGATCCACGAAGTCGGCATCTCCTACAGCACCAAGGATCGGGCTCAGGCGATGTTCGACTTCGGTGGACCTATCAGCGAAGGAAATGATGATTTCCTCTATCGCATCGTCGGCCTTGCCCGTCACGGCGACAACAATTTCGATATTGCCGACGATCGCTATTTCCTGGCGCCGTCCTTCACCTGGAAGCCCGACGAAGGCACGTCCTTCACGCTGTACGGCCTGGCGCAGTCCGACGAGACCGATGCCAATGTCGGCGCGATCACGACCGTCGACGGCAAAATTCTCGACATAAGGCAGAGCGATCCCGACTACGACTACCAGAAGGTCAAGCAGCAGCAGATCGGATATCAGTTCGAGCACGAATTCGACAACGGCCTGACGTTCCGCCAGAACCTGCGCTATTCGCATCTCGATCTCAGGGCTCGTTACCTCGGCGTTTCCAGCTGGACCGGGACTGTCGCTCATCGTAACGCGAGTTCGATCCGCGACGAGATGAACGTCTTCCAGGTCGACAACCAGCTCGAGGCGAAGTTCGATACGGGTCCCCTTGCACACACGATGCTGTTCGGCCTCGATTACACCAATCTCCAGTCGAACTGGGGCTACGGTATCGGCGCCGTCAACTCGGCCTTCGATTTCGATATCGCCAATCCGACCTATGGTGTCTCGGGCGCCACGCCGGACTATAACTTCATCGTTGCCGATGCCGATATGCGCCAAGTCGGCGTTTACGCCCTTGACCAGATCGAGGCTGGAAACTGGCGTTTCAACCTCGGCGGCCGCCAGACCTGGGTGAACCAGACGCGTGACACGACCTATCCCTCCTTCGGGTTGAACGACTCGGAAGACGTCAACAAGAACGCCTTCTCCTGGCAAGCCGGCGCGCTTTACCTCTTCGACAACGGCATTGCACCCTTCGTCTCCTATGCGACCTCGTTCGACCCGGTCACCAACCGGTCGGCATCCGGCAAGATCCTGGAGCCGACCGAGGGTGAACAGTACGAACTCGGCGTGAAGTACCAGCCGCCGGGCACCGACATCCTGCTGTCGGCGGTCGCCTATCACATCGTCGAAAAGAACAAGCCGGTGCTGGTCAATCCGCTGACCCTTGCCTACGACTCGCTTGGCGAAGTGACGGGAAAGGGCATCGAGCTTGAAGCGCGCGCGGCAATCGCCGACGGCCTCGACATCATTGCGGCCTACACCTACAACCATTCCGAGGTGACCGGAGGCGACAATGAGGGCAACACGCCGGCCTTCACGCCCGCGCATGTCGCAAGCCTCTGGGCAAACTATACTTTCCAGGAAACCAATCCGTTCAACGGCCTGTCGGTCGGCGCGGGCGTCCGTTATGTCAGCGAGAATTGGACGGATACCGCCAATACCTCGAAGAACCCGTCGAGCTTCTATGTCGATGCATCTGCCGCTTATGATTTCGGCGCGATCGACAAGAACTACGAGGGCCTGACGGCTGCCTTCAATATCCGCAACATTGCCGACCAGCGCGACACCGTGTGCAACGAGGGCTTCTGCTATCTCGGCCAAGGCCGCAACATGACGGCGACCCTGAAATACCGGTGGTAATAGATGGCGCCGGAGACGACCCGAGCGCTCCTGCCCGCGACGTTGGTCGCTGATCATCCCGTCGCCCACCAGGCCGTCGACGACGAAATCATTGGCCGATATGCGCAAAAGTTTCCGGACAGCGACCGTCGTGCGATCGTCTCCATGTGGACGCTCTACTATTTCAGCATGCTGACGATCGCCCCCAGCCTCCACATGTTCGTGCACCGGATCGGGCTGCCGTTGGAGATCGACGGGCTTTCGCTCGTCTGCAACGAGCATACGGGCGAGCCGGAAGCATTCGTGATGTCCGAAAGACCAGACGTTACCACCGAGCCCGCCGGCGAGCTTCACCGGCTGATGCGCCGCCACGCCGAACCGGTGATCGCGGCGATCGCCGTCAATGCCGGCGTCGCTCCGAAGCTTCTCTGGAACAATGTCGCGGCATATCTCTCCTGGATTCTCAAGGAGATCGCCCATCGTCACGAGCCCGGCCTCGTCGAAGGCGGCCTGGCGCCGCTTGAAGAAGCTGCATGGCCATGCGGCGGGCGCAATCCGATGTTCGGCATGATCCGCATTGCACGACAGCAATGCGGACTGGAGTTCGCTCGCCGAAAGGTCTGCTGCCTGCGTTACAATCTGCCGGGCGTGGGTGGCTGCGGCGAAGCCTGTCCGCTGCCGGACGGGCGCCATTAGCTCCTGTCGGCTCGCCAAGGTCCTGAAGAGACGATGGATGGCAGTCGGCGATGACGAGAAGGGCCGCTCCAATGTAGCGCGCTGGTCATTGCCAACGCGCCAGGCAGAAATTCCTGTCGCCTCAAAACACGGCTTCACCTGCCTCGACGTCGGCGAGCGGCTTGACCATGAACAGGCATGGATGATCCTCGTGCCAGAGCTTTGCAAAGACCTCCGCCCGCACAAAGCCGTTCCGGTCATAGAAGCGCCGCGTCGCCTCGAACTGCGGTTCGTCGCGGTCGCGCGGGGCGAGAGTCTTGACGGTCAGAAGTCGGGCACCCGATTCATGGCCGAAACGTTCGGCCGCATCGATGAGATGGCGTCCGGCGCCGCGACCGTGATGTTCGGGTCGTGTCGCAATCAGCGCGATCTCGACGGCGCCGGGCGGGTGGGGCTTCAAGGCCATCAACGCTGTCACGACGTCGGCTTCGACATAGCCGAACACCGGCAGGTCTTCGATCGCCTGGGCGCTCGCTTCGATGATCTCAGGTTCTGAAAACCAGTCGGGCAAAGCCCCCATGATCGATCGGCAGAGCTCCGCCTTGCCCGTCAGGATCTCCACTGTCCTTCCCATTTTTTCTCGCTTTCATCAGGTCGATTTAAACTTGACTCTTGTTATCACCTTAAAATAGACACTGCAATCAAATCGTGTACTTTCCTCGGAGAAGGAACGCCAAAACCGCATCGACCAGCAACGACAGAGCCTGATTTTCCATTTGTAAAAAGGGTACAGGACAATGCACACATTGCATCGTGATGTGAACGGAAATGCCGTGGTCAACGCCATGATCGAAAACAAGGAAAAACTCCTCAAAACGATTGAAAGCGTTGTCAAATCAAAGTCATATTCCGAGGATATATTTCAGGATGGAGTCATTAAAGCCTATGGGGTCAAAACTGACGGCATTCGTTGCCCGATCGGTTACGCCTTCCGGATGGTCTATAATCTCGCACTCGACGAGAGCCGCCGGCGACGTCAGCAGATGAACAACTATAGGTCGATCGACCAGGTTCAGGAGATCACGGCTCCCATCCCCACCGTGCTCGACCAGCTTGTCGCCGCCGAGACTTTGCGCAATGTGCTTGCCTCGCTCGAGGCGTTGCCGAAGCGAACCAACGATGCCTTCATTCGCCATCGCCTCAACGGCGTGCCGCAGAAGGATATTGCAGCCGAACTCGGCGTCTCAAGGACCCTCGTCAACTTCATGATCAAGGCGGCAGAGGAGCATTGCCATCTGGCAATTACTGAGCCTGCTTCCCGCCCCGACCATGCGCACCGACAGGACCCTACCGCTTCGCGGCGTGCAGCGCCTGCTGCAAATCACTCCACAACAATTCCGGCTCTTCCAGGCCAACGGCGAAACGAACCGTCTGCTCGCTCACACCGAACCGGATGAAGGAGGTCATCCGGTCGGGGATCTGCAACGCGACCTTGGCGGGGACCACCAGCGTTTCTGGTCCCCCCCAGCTGACACCGAGGCGGATATCGCGAAGGCTATTCACAAAACGGGCGACATCGATATCGGGATTGAGGTCGAAGGCGAACAGCCCGGCATAACCCGTGAGCGTTGCCCGTCCGGAATGCTCCTGGAATGCCGGGTGACGAACGCGTGCGATCGCAGAATGCTCCTTCAGCCGCCCGGCCAGCAAAAGCCCGCTGCGCTCGTGCTCCTTGAGACGGACACGCAGCGTGCGCATGCCGCGCAGCAGCAGCCAGGCCTCGAACGGTGACAGTTTGGCGCCGACATAGGGGTAGGATGTTGAATTGATCCTGGCGATGGCCTCCTTCGAGCCGACGACGACGCCGGCGACCGTATCGCTGTGACCGCCGAGATATTTCGAGGCGGCGTGAATGACGATATCGACGCCATGCTGGATCGGTTTTTGAAAGAGCGGCGTTGCCCAGGAATTGTCGATGATTGTGGTAACACCGGCCTCCTTTGCCATGGCCGACAGCGCCGCAATGTCCTGAAGCTCGAAGACGAAGGATGTGGGGTTTTCGAGGTAGAGCAGCTTGGCGCCCGACAGGGCCTTGCGGACCTCGTCGTGGTCGGCGGGATCGACGAAATCCACCGCGACACCGAGCCTGCCGAGCAGCTTCACCAGAAGGCGGTAGACATCGTTGTAGAGATGGCGAACGGCAACGACCCGGTCTCCCGCCTCAACGAGACTGAGAATTGTCGAAGTAATGGCGGCCGTTCCGCTCGAGAAAGCGCGCCCATCCTCTGCGCCCTCGAGGCGGGCGACCAGGAGTTCGAATTCGCGGACCGTCGGATTGTCGCCGCGCGAATAGATATAGTTGCGAGTGCGGCCGGCGAAGACATCCTCCATCGCCTCGTAACTGTCGTAGGTGAACAGCGACGTCTGGAAGATCGGCGGAGACACGGCGTTGAATGCCGCCGGATCGACAGGCGTAAAGAGATCGTCAGCGGCCGCATGGGCGCCAAGGTCGTGCGGGTTGATCGACTGGTTCATGGTCATCCTCTCATGGACAAAAGCTGGGATATGGACGGATGGAGGTCAGATGATCGGCAGCGCGCTGCCGGAGCGCGCGTAGCGTCCTCATCAGGCAGACGGCCGACAGCAGGCCGGTCAGGGCAGAGGCCAGGAACATTGCTGCCAGCAAGCCTGAAAAACCGAAGAACGGCGGCAGGAGAGCCAGCAGCGGAAACAGAGGATAGCCATTCTGCGCCAGACCGATGGCAACCGCCGCTTTCGCTCTGCCCTGAGCCTGGAAGAGGATCAGCACCGTTTGCCGCAGGCCGAACAGCAGAAGCGGAAGGTGGGTTGCGACGATCGCTTGCGCCGCGATCCCGATCACCGTCGCATCGTCGGTGAAAAACGAGGAAAGCTCTTCGGAGAAGGCGAGCGCGGCCAGCCCGTAAGTGCCACTCACCGCAGTTGTGACCGCTGTCAGGATGCGGGCGGCCGATAGCACTCGGGCCGTATCGCCTCGACCCCAGGCAAAGCTCAGGATCGACTGGGCCCCGAGTGAAATGCCGATGACCGGGAGCGTTCCCACCGCAAGCAGCCGCAAGGCAATCCCGACACCGGCAATGCCGGCTTCTCCGTGATATGTGCCGGCGAGCGACACCATTGCCGCAATCGCGCCTGCGGTCGCGAGACTGGTCAGCGTCGTCGGCGCGCCCACAGCAAGCACAGGCCTGAGATAGCCGATATCTCTCCACTGCCAGCCAAACGCCAGCCGGACCGTCCCAAGCCGCCTGGCGTGGTAAGCAGCATAAATGCAAAGTGCCACCAGTTGGGACAGGATGGTTGCGATCGCAACGCCCTGCAGGCCGAGGCCGAAGCCAAAGATCATGATTGGGTCGAGGATCATGTTCAGCGCAAAGCAGGCGACCAGCGTCCACATGCTGAAGCGGGCATTGCCCTCTGCAATCGCCAGGAAATCGAGAATGATCTGCGCCATCGTAAGCGGCACCGAGACCGCAATGATCATCAGATATTGCTGCGCGAGCGGCTGAAGGGCAGGCGTGGCGCCGAACAGCAGCAAATCTGGAAATGCGAGGATTGCGATGGCGCTTGCCGCGCCGAAGGCGACGCCGGCAGCAAGGCTGACGGAGGCAATGGCGCCAGCCCGGGATCGGTTGCCGGCTCCGAGCGTCCGCCCGACCTCGGTTGCGACACCGACGCCGATCCCTTCCCCGAAGGCCGCGACGAGCATGAGGACCGGCAGGACGATCATGATCGCCGCGATCTGATCTTCACCGATCATTCCGATGAAGATCATGTTGATCGTGTGATGGGCGGCGTTGATCGACAGGCCGAACATCGCCGGCAGTCCAAGCCGAAGCAGCAGCCTGAAAAGCTGGGGACTGGCAAGGTCCTCCGGTGCGAGGCGCTGCCGTCTCCGGAAGCTGCCGCTTGCGTCGCTCATGTCGTTCATGACGCGGGCACCCAGAGACGATCACCGAAGAAGCGCTCGCGGCCGAGCACTACGAGGAGCGCCCGCTTGTGCGGAAAATCGAAATGCTTGACCTTGGCAAAACCCGAGCGGTCGAGGTTGCGGATCTGCTGCTCGTGACTGGCGCGCGGCTCGCCGACGATACGCTTCGTGCGCGGATCGTCGAGGAAGATGAAATGCATCAGCGAAGGAAGCCATGCGCTGATCCATTTCTTGCCGCGATAATCGGGCTCGCCGATCGCCACATGCCATCCACGATCATAGTCGTCGGCGTCGTAAAAGGGACCGAGACGGTTCTCCTTTGCCCAGTAGACTTCGAAATAGCCGAAGGGGATATCCGCGAAACTGCCGATCAGCGGCAGGACATGCGGATCGGCGATCCTCTCCTCCAGAATCTCCCGATGTTTGTCGATCGAGCCTGCATCCTCCCAGATCATGTTGACCTGTTCGTCGTTCATCCAGCGATGAAAGACGGCAAGATCGGTCTCGGCATCGGCCACGGTGAAGGCGATTTCCCGTTCCAGCCAGGGGATGAAACGCTGGTAGACCGTGCCCTTCGGCTTTGCGGGTCGGCGCGGATGATACCGGCCCGCGGTCATCTCCTGCACGGGCGGCAGCGGATAGGACAGCTGCGGCAGCCAGAGCGATGGCCATTGCCATAGGATCGCCGAATCGAGCCTTCCGCCTGTGCCGGCAATGTGTCTGGGAAGGCTTGTCTGATGCCCTTCGAAGACGACTGATGTAATCGAGCGATCTTGTGCCGTCACCGCTTCGGCGGCCGCCATCAGAAGCTCCGGCGATTGCACCGGATCTCCATGGTAGAAGGTCACCGACGTTATGCCGGCTTCGACCTCGAATGCGGCTTCGTGGTGGCCGTAGGCGGTCTTGAGGTGAATGAGATTGGGTGCGAGGCTGATGTAGCTGCGCGACTGCAAAGCGCGCCTTTGTTTGACGGCGTCGAAATCCATGATGTTCTCCTTGGCCGGTTCGCGGGCCGGTCGGGCTCTCGGCGCTGCGAGCATGAAGCGTGCTCCTGTGCCGATTTAGTAGAATGACGATCCATCTCCCGCTGGGTTTAGGGGTAAGCGAAGAAAAAAATTCTCATCAATTTTCTAAACTGCAGCCTGCCGGATCCGTCACTTGCGCATGACCATCATCACCGCAGGAGCTGCGAATGGATAATCTTGAGCCTCACGACGATCTTTGGATCGCCGTCATCGACACCGAGCGTCGCTACTCGGTCTGGCCGCAGGACAAGCGGATTCCCTTGGGCTGGGAGCCGGCGGGCTTTGCCGGCTCGCGCCAGCAATGCCTGGCGCATATCCGTGACGTCTGGGCGGACCCGCGCCCTCTCTCTTTGCGCTCGGCAATCGCCGGCGACGCGCGTCTCTGAAAACGGCTGGATGGCACGGATGAACAAGCAGATCACAAACTTCGCAGATGCCTACCCGACCGATGTCGCAACGGACGCGGTCTTCGAGAGCTTTCCGCTGACGATCGCGCAGAAGCGTATCTGGTCGCTGGAGCAGATCGGCAACTACACGGTCTTTCCCGACCAGGTCATTTCGCTGCGATTGAGCCCGGCGGTCGACGTCAAGACGATTGCCGGCGCCTGCCGGACGCTGGTGGCGCAACATCCCTCCCTTGCCACCCGATTCCGACGGCTGGCGGGCGGTCGCGTCGAACAGTACTGCGGCACACTAAATGCTGTGCCGATCGAGATTGTCGGTGAAGGTGCTGCTCTTGCCGAGCCGGATGCTTGGGCCGAACAGAAAGCCTTCCGCGACAGACGCTTCGATCTCCTCAGCGGTCCGCCGGCACGTGTTCAGATTGTCTTGCTTGCCGACGGACAGTCGCTTCTGACGATCGTGCTTCATCCAATCATCTCAGACGATCGCGAGAAGTCCGTTCTCGCCGGCTCCCTAACGCGAATTCTCGATGGCGGACCCGCCGGCGACACGCAGCTGACAGATATATTGGCCGGAACACGAGAGGCCGAGTGGCTGCAGACAGAGCAGGCGCAGCAATCCCTCTCCTACTGGCGGCAAACGATCGGCCTCGACTACGCGGCCACGACCTTTCCCACCCGCTTCAACAGTGGCGGGCTGGCAGGCGTGGCACGCGCTCAGCATCGATTTTCGATCGAACCCGGTCTCTGGGAAAAGCTCGATCGACATGCGCAGCAAAAGGGATATCAAGTCGAGCGCGTGTTGCATGCCGCCTTTTGCGCGCTCCTGGCACGCTACAGCGGCAACTACGCCTTGCTGACCGGGCTCCTGATCGCGCGGCCGCAGAAGGAGCACCTTGCGATCCGCGGCCGTGCCGAACAGATCCTTCCCCTCACCCTATCGCTAACATCCAGAAATTCGCTCGACGATGTCATCACTGCGATCACTTCGGTAACGCAGGAGGGGCTTGCCCGGCTGGTTCCGCTGGAGCGCATCACCCAGGAACTGGTCGTCGACGAAGCGGCGGCCCAGGAAGCGGTGGTCAAGGCCCTGTTCGAATTCCGCGAGCCGTATGCGATCCCCAGGCACGCAACAAATCTGGCGCCCCTGGGCGCGCGCGCCGACAGCGAGCTTTCCCTGGTGATCGAAGCAGGTCTGGATGGTGCTGCATCCGGGCTGATCGATTATGCACACGATCTCTATGACAGCGCCCTGATTGCCCGTGTCTCCCGGCATTTCATCCTTGTGCTCGAGCAGATCGTTGCGCGGCCGAACGTGCGGATCAAGGACATCGAACTTGTGGGCAGCGACGAGCTCGACCAGTTGTCGGCGCCCTACGAAGATGAGGTGGTCAACGATGACAGGCCGGTCCACGAGCTGATATCAGCCCATTCGCGCCAGACGCCGGAGAAGACGGCGATTGTCTACGGTGACGAGGAATGGAGCCATGGCTGGCTGGAGGCCGGCACCAACCGTCTCGCACATCGGTTGCGTCAGCTGGGCGTTCGCGCCGAGGTGACGGTCGCCATCTTCATCAAGCGCTCGCCAGAGGCAATCGTCGGGATCCTCGCGACGCTGAAGGCGGGCGGCGCCTATATCCCGGTCGAGCCCGACCATCCGCCGGTACGCAACCATCACATTCTGCGCGATGGCGGTGTCAAAATCGTTCTGACCCACAGCTGGCTTCGCCATCGGCTGCCGGAAGAGCTCGACGCCATTATCCTCGACCTCGACAAGATCGACCTCGACGGCGAGCCGGATACGCCGCTCGATATTCCCACTCACAAGGATCAGCTGGCCTATGTCATGTATACCTCCGGATCGACCGGATTGCCGAAGGGCGTGGCCGTCGAGCACGGCCCGCTGACGCACCATCTGCAGAACACCTCGCGTGTCTATGGCATGAGCTCGGCGTCCCGTGAGCTGCCGTTCCTGCCTTTCAGTTCGGACGGCGGGCACGAGCGATGGATGAACCCGCTGATGGAGGGCGGCAGTATCATTCTTCCCGATCAGCCGCTGTGGACGCCGGAAGAGACATTGACGGCCATGCGCAAGCACGGCGCCAACAATGCCAGCATTCCCACAACCTATCTGCAGCAGCTGGCGGAATGGGCTGATATTTCAGACGGCGCGCCCCCAATGCGCCTTTATTCCTTCGGCGGCGAGGGGCTGGCGCAACCGACCTTCGATCTGCTGTCGCGGGCGCTGAAATCGGAATGGCTGATCAACGGCTACGGGCCGACCGAAACCATCATGACGCCGATGGTCTGGAAGGTGAGGGCGGGCACGAAGTTCCAGGGGGTCTATGCTCCCCTCGGTCGCGCTGTCGGGTTAAGGCGCGTCTATGTGCTCGACCCTGACCTCAATCCGTGCCCGATCGGCGTGACGGGCGAACTCTATATCGGTGGTGAGGGTATCGCACGCGGCTATCTCGGCAAGCCGGATACGACGGCGGACCGCTTCATCCCCGATCCGTTCTTCACGGAGGGCGGCCGGCTTTATCGTTCCGGCGATCTGACGCGTTGGCGTGATGACGGAACCGTCGAATTCGTCGGTCGTGTCGACCATCAGGTGAAGCTTCGTGGCTACCGGATCGAGCTCGGCGAGATCGAAGCGGCTCTCCTCCAGCAGCCGGGTGTCGGCGAGGCTCTGGTCGTCCTGCGCGATGACGATCCCGGCGGTGAAAAGGCGCTCGTTGCCTACGTCGTCCCGAAGAAAGACGAGACGCTTGACGTCGAGACGACCCGCGCCGGCCTCGAGCGCAGTCTGCCGTCCTATATGGTGCCGGCTGCCGTGGTAGAACTGGAAAAAATGCCGACCAATCCGAACAGCAAGCTCGATCGATTTGCGCTGCCGGCGCCGCAACCGGTTAAGCGCGCAATCGTCGAGCCGGCAACCGTGCTCGAAGAAGAGGTGCTGGATGTCTGGCGGCAGGTACTCAAGTTGGAAGCAATCAGCGTCGAGGACAATTTCTTCGCGATCGGCGGCAATTCGCTCGGAGCGATCCGTATTCTTTCCTTGCTCCGGCAGCGCCGACCGAAAACCCCGCTCATCGTCGCCGATATCTTCAACAACCCGACCATTCGCTCGTTTGCCGGCGTGATGGAGCAGGGGGATCAACGGGATCTCTCCGAGGTGATCGTGCTGCGCGCTTCCGGCGCCAAGCCGCGGCTCTACTGCTTCCCGGGGCTTCTCGTCAGCACCCGCGAATATGTCAAGCTCGTCGACTATCTCGGAGCCGATCAGCCGGCGACCGGCTTCATCTGCCACTCGCTCTCCGAGAAAAAGGCAGTCGGCGCTCCGGTCGAAGAGATCATCGAGAGCTATGTCGATTATATCAGGACACATAGTCAGGGCGCGCCCTGCTATTTCCTCGGCTGGTCCTGGGGCGGGCTTCTGGCCTACGAGGCTGCCCGCGCCCTCGGTGATCAAGTCGACGTCAGGATGATGGCGATGGTCGACGTTTGCGATCTCGGATCGGAATTCGCGATCGGCGCAAAGCCGAGGTTCCGGCCCGGCGAGCGCGATGAACTTCATCGAGACGTGCAGGCGTGGCTTGGAAGAACGGCGATGCGTCCCGAATGGGATCGGCTGCTGTCGACGATGGACGCGGATACCTACGACCAGTTCCTGCGTTTTGTCGGCGACGAAAAGGACCCGCTTCCAAACGACGGGCCTGATATCAGCAGTCGTGAGCATACGTTTTGGGTGCTTATCGACAATGCCCTGATCTTCCGCAAGCACCAGCTCGTTCCTCACGATGTACCGATCTATCCCTGGGCTGCCGACGACAGCCTCAACCGCGGCCTCAACCTGATCGACTGGCGCCGCCTGTCGCCGCGGGCGCATGCGGCCGAAATCATCACCGGCACCAACCATCTGCACATGATCGGGTCTCCCGCCTTCCACTCAAGGCTTGCCCTGCGTCTCAAGGAAACAGAGAAGGATATCGCATGACCGTCGCTTTCGCCCGCAGGGATGCCGAGCCGCTGGATATTGCCGGCATCGGCATCGGCCCCTCCAATCTGAGCCTCGCCTGCCTGTTCGAGTCGGTGCCCGAGATCAGAAGCCGCTTCTTCGAGCGACGAGACTCCTTCGACTGGCATCCCGGCATGATGATGCCCGGCGTCGAGCTGCAATCGTCCTTTCTGAAAGACCTCGTCACCCCGGTCCTGCCGACCAGCCGCTGGTCATTCGTCTCCTATCTGGTTGCCCATAAGAGGCTCTACGCTTTCCTTAACGCCAATTATGAGGCCGTTCCCCGGCAGGAATTTGCACGTTATCTCGCCTGGGTCGCCAACGGCGTGGACGGCCTGCGCTTTGGCACGGAGATCCGCGACGTCGAGCACCGCGACGACCGCTTCTTCCTGCGGTTCGACAACGGACAGGAAGAAGCGCGAAACCTGGTGATCGGCACGGGATCTTCACCCTTCGTGCCCGACTGGGCAAAACCGTTTCTAGGGGCCGATTGCTTTCATAACAGCGAGGCCAAATCGCGTCTCGGCGATCTCGGCACCGCCCGCATCGTCGTGGTCGGCGGCGGTCAAAGCGGCGGCGAGGTCGTCGAAGCCTTGCTTGGCGATCCCGGTTCCATGACGGAGCTGACATGGATCAGCCGGCGTCATAATTTCGAGCCGATCAACGATACGCCGTTTTCGAACCAGGTCTTCTCACCGGAATACGTCCAGGCCTATCTGAAGCTCGGCGGCGAGCAGAAGCAGGCCGCTTTGAAGAACTCGATCCTGACCAGCGACGGCCTGTCGATTTCGACGATTCACTCGATCTACCGCCGCCTCTATGCGTTGCGTTATCTGGAACCGAGCACGCTCAATGCCTCTCTGGCGCCCAATCGCGATGTGATTCAGATGGAGCGGAACGGCAATGCCTACCGGCTCATCGTCAGGAACCAATTCGACGGCGGGATCGAGGTGCTGCATGCAGATGCGGTGGTGCTCGCCACCGGCTACCGGTTCCGACTGCCGGATGCTCTCGGCTCGCTGGGCGAAAGGATAACGCTCGACAGAAACGGCTATCCGCTTCTCAATGACGACTACACGATGCAGTGGACGGGTCCGCGGACCAACCGGCTGTTTGCGCAGAATGCGGGGCGATATTCGCACGGTATCGCCGACTCTCAGCTCAGCCTCATGGCCTGGCGCAGCGCAACCATCGTCAATACGCTTCTCGGCCGGCAACATTTCGATGCTGAACCCGACAATGGGCAACTGGCCTGGGCGACGGAGACCGCTGCCGCAATGCCTCATCAGCTCCGAGCCGGCTATTCGGACGGCATGTTATCGTCCTGAAATAGGCGTGTCGAAATGCCGGGGAGCCCGGACTGAGAGCAAGCAGCCAGCGCGACGACGTGCTGGCTGCCGCTTTCGACCAGACGGTGATGCCATCGTCGATCGCGATCGCCGCCTTCGACCATGACGGGGATGCCATCCCTCCAGGAAAAGGCGACGTTGCGGGGATCCTCGCGTAGCCCGACGCCGAGTGCCTTTAGATGGCTCTCCTTAAGGGTCCAAAGTGCAATGGCCGCGCGCGCGCGTTCGGACGCAGGCAATTCCACGAGCCAGCGCCGTTCATCTGCGCTGCAATAGCTATCCATTGCCGCCTCTTCGATCTCGGCGTCGACGCGCTCGCAATCTATTCCCACGTAATCACATCCTGAAGCGACAGCGACGGCGACAAGCCCGTCAGCATTGGCGAGGCTGAATTGCGGCCTATCAGGACCCTCAAGCCTCAGCTTGCCGTGCCTGTCTGGAGACAATGGGACCTTGCTCGGCGATATCCCGGTCTGCAGGCTCAACAGTTGCCGCAAGAGATACCGGCCGGCAATGAACGATGCCCGATCTCGTTCAAACCGATAGCTCGCGGCGCGACCCCGTTCATCCGATGAAAGCGACTGCATCCAGCGGTTCCAGTCGCCTCCGCTCTCGGAATACTGCCAGAGCGCTATTTCAATGTCGGCAGGTTGGTTTTCTGATTGCTGCATGGACCCAGTATGTGTTCCGTGGATCGATTGGCAAGCATGCAGGTACTTGCCGCCGTTGCAGACAGCAGGAGAGTTGCGTGAACGGATCGGCGTTTCCCGTCTTGAAGGCGATCGGACATTCCAACGTTCGTTCTCCGTGGCGAAGATGACCAGATCGTGCCGATCCGAATCAATGTCGATCGATCCTCTTCTTGGTATCGAGACCTGATGTGGTGAGATTTTCGCTCGCCATGGCTGCTATTTCCTTGGATTTCCAGGAACTTTAAGTCGCAGGGCGCTGAATTGATCGCGGAAGTATGGATCTGCTTAGAAGATCTGAGGAAATAAAGCGGGATCATTGTTTAGTTAACACTAAATTATTGAATCTGGCGCGAGATCTTGCATCAACCGGCACGCCGGTCGTCCCACTACCTTCGAGGAGACCCGCATGAAGCGCCCGAGTATCAAGCAAGCCCTGATCTTAAAGCTGTCGATCATCAGTCTGTTCATGGTTGGCCTGTCCTATGTCTCGCTGAGCACGATTTCCACACTTCGTGCCAATACTGAGCAGATCGGGACCTTCTGGATGCAGCGGCTTGTGACGGCTCGCGAGATCAAGGATGACTTCCTCGACCTGAAATTGGTCTATGCCCAGTATCTCCTGGAGGATACAGCGGAGGAGCGGAAGGTCGGACAGCAAAAAATCGATGCCGCCGGCACAGCGGTCGAGAAAGTTGTCAGCGAATACGAAAAGGGCGTGCGCACCGAGCGTGGGCGGGAACTGATCAATCAGATCAAGCCGGAACTCGCCAAATATCGCGCGCTGTCAGAGCAAATGATCGCGTTTGAAAATGACGGGAAGACGCCTGAAGCAATCCGCCTCTTCAAGGAAAATATGGAGCCGCAAGCCGAGTTGGTGAACAAGGCGGTGGCGGATCTGGTCGCTTTCATTCTCAGCCAGGCCGAAGGCTTTGTGACCGCAAGCGGTGATTCTGCGCAATCCGCTTTCATGCTGACGGCCGCGATCGCAGGGCTGGCCGTGCTTCTTGCCATTGCCGGCATCTTCTTTGCGATATCGGGCATCGCCAACCCGATCCGAAGCATCGCTTCCGCCATGAGGCGCTTGTCGGATGGCGATCTTGACAGTGATATTCCCTATGCCGGTCGCGCCGATGAAGTCGGCGAAATGGCCGGCGCGGTCGAAATCTTTCGCCAGAATGCCCTCAACGTCGTCAGGCTCGAGAAGGAAGCCGCCGAATCTCGCAGCGAGAGCGAGGCAGCGCGCGCCGCCGCCCAGCAGCGCGCCGAACGCGAGGCGGAACAATTGCGCTTCGCGACCACGACATTGGGCGGAGGCCTCCGGCGGCTTGCAGCAGGCGACATATCCTTCCAGCTTTCGGAGCAATTTGCGGCCGAATACGAAGCCTTGCGCGAAGACTTCAACGCTTCGCTCCGGCAATTGGGCGCGACGATCGGCGCAGTGCTCCAGACGGTACACAGCATAGACAACGGTACCGGGGAGATTGCATCGGCGGCGCAGGATCTTTCCAAGCGTACCGAGCAACAAGCAGCCTCTCTCGAGGAGACGGCCGCAGCGTTGGACCAGATCACGTCGAATGTGACGATGGCGACCAAACGCACCGACGAGGCACGCAATGTGGCCAAAGAAGCCGATATCAGCGCTCAGCGGTCGGCAACTGTGGTCTCGGAGGCGGAACAGGCCATGCGACGCATCGAGGAAAGTTCACAGCAGATTTCCAACATCATTAGTGCAATTGATGAGATCGCCTTCCAGACGAACCTCTTGGCGTTGAATGCCGGCGTTGAGGCTGCCCGTGCGGGTGAGGCGGGCAAAGGCTTTGCAGTGGTCGCCCAGGAAGTCCGTGAGCTTGCCCAGCGCGCCGCTCAAGCGGCCAAGGAGATCAAGGGCTTTATTCAAAAGTCATCAACTGACGTGGAAAATGGCGTGAAACTGGTTCTCGAAACCGGAACGTCGCTGAAGTCGATCGGTGAGTACGTCGTGCACATCAACCAACTCATGGATGCGATTGCCACATCGGCGCGTGAGCAGTCGACGGGACTTGCCGAAATCAACACGGCCGTCAATCAGATGGACCAGGCGACCCAGCAAAATGCAGCGATGGTCGAGCAGTCGACGGCTGCCGTTGCCTCATTGTCCTCCGAGGCAGGCCGCCTGCGGGATCTGGTCAACCAGTTTCAATTGGACGGCGATAAAGGCGCGGCGGACGGACAGCGCAGCGGACGGGCCTTCGAAGGCAACCGGCCGATCCACTTGGTCGCTCCGCGGCGCGTGACGCAAAGATGACGCGCGGCGGACGTCAGATCGGGTGCCGAAGATATTGAACTGGCCCCAAGACGGTCGTCGGCTCGATCCGACGATCGTCCTGCCTCTTGTCGCAAGACATTATGGGCGGCAGCGATATTCTCATATCCCGCTGCATCTTGTAGGGTCGGCATCTGCAGACCTACGGGAAAGTTCAGCGATGAAGAAGACCTTCAATCCGGCGTCGGTACGCCGGCCTTTTGGAAATTATAATCACGGCCTGCTCGTGCCCCCCGGCGCATCGCTTCTCGTCACCTCGGGCCAGCTTGGTATCGGCCTCGACGATGCTGTTCCGAGCGACATCACTGCTCAGGCGGAACTCTGCTTCGAGGCGATCAAGGCGATTCTGCAGGAGGCGGAGATGAGTTTTGCCGATGTTATCCGCATTTCGGGCTTCGTCACCCGCCGCGAGGATTTCCCGGCCTACATGGCAGTCCGGGATCGCTATACGCTCGATCCAAAGCCGGTTTCCACCTTGCTCGTCATCGGCGGCTTTACGCGCCCTGAGTTCCTCGTCGAGGTCGAGGTGACGGCCGCGAAAATCTTGTAGAGCATTTCCGTTTTTCCTTCGAAGCACGGAGATGCTCTACATCTTTGTTTTCACGCAATTCCCGGCAAGAGCGCTTCGCGCTTTGCCTGTCAAAACCGCGGCACTCTTTTGCTCGAATTGCTCTAGAATCGCTCCATCGCGTCTCCGACGCGGGTGAGGAATTTTGCCCGCGTCTCTGGCGTGCAATTGTTCATATCGTAATGAGCGAGGAACGTCACCGGCCTCACCGGATTGATCTGCGCTCTCAGCACGCGCTTGACGATTTTCTTCGGCGGGTTGCCGGCGGCGAAGGCGCGGAAGGGCGTCGCGCCGTAAGTCAGGACGGCTGCGAGCTTGCGGATGTGGCGCAGCCGCGATTCTACCTTGCCGTTGACCAATTGGAAGGAAACACCCGGTAGCCACACACGGTCGAAATATCCCTTCAGGATAGCCGGAAAGCCGAAGTTCCAGATCGGGGTGCAGATCACCAGCCCCTCGGCCGCTTTGAGCCGGTCGACATGGGGCGCCACCAGCTTCAGATTTTCCGGATAGTCGTGATAGACGAGCCGGTCGTGGCGCGAGAGCACCGGATCGAACTGCTCTTCATAGAGGTCGCAGGCGTCCACCATATGCCCGGCCTTCTCAAGGCTCTCGACGGTCTGCCGGTAAAGCGCCTTGCCGTAACTTTCCTCGACCGGGTGAGAGTGGAGGACGAGAACCCTCATGAAGCCTCCATCAGGGCCGCCAGGCCGGGGAAGAGATAGTTCTTGCCGGCGTTGAAATCGAAATTGGGATTTTCCCACGCAATCATCTTGCCGGGATTGAGCAGGCCCTTCGGATCGGTTTCCTGCTTGAAGGCAAGCTGAACAGCGTCGGTGCGCTTCATGCCGCCTTCTTCAAGCGTATAGCGGTGCGGGTTGAAGATCGGGCATCCATTGTCCTGGTGGATCTTGATGATCTCTTCCAGCCGCTCTTCGGTGGTATAGCGGACCAGCGGCAGGCCGGAGCACTGGATCTGGCCGTCAAACTTGATGAATTCGAGATGCCCCGGCACTTCGTCACCGAAAATTTCGACCATCTTCCGCACCTTGGCGACATGGTCCGGGCCTGGATATTGCACCTGCAGATAGGTGAAGCTCGGGTCGACCTTCAGCGCACGCAATGTCGTGTGGTTCCAGGCAAGCTCATAGGCATGCGGAATGCCGCGCATGCTTTCCACTTTGTCGGAGCGGAACATGATCTCGCCCTTCTGCGCCGCCGTGAAGGCAAGAAAGGCATCCATGGAGTGCGGCGCAATCATCAGCACGACGATCGACTGGCCCTGACGGATGTAAGGCTTGTGGCGGGTGAAATAATCGTGAGGAATGGGAGCCGCGATCGGTGCGATCTCCTTGACGAGGATGCCGTTGCATTTCGCCAGCGCGTCGGAGAAGCGCACCGCTTCCATGAAGTCGTCATAGCCGACGAGCACATCGACCCAGTCATATGCAGGTGCCAGCGGCATCTCGATCTCGGTGATGATGCCGTTCGTGCCGTAGGCATGGCTCACTTTCTGGAGATCCCAGCCGGTGAGATCAAGGACGCGCGGTTCGGCCTCCATGGTGACGACGCGGAGCCGCAATATATTGCCGAGGTCACGCAAGCCGCCCCAGGTGATCGAGCCGACACCGCCGGAACCGCCGGCGATGAAACCGCCGACCGTCGCCGTCTGGGCGGTGGAGGGGTGGAAACGCAGCTCCTGGCCGGAATGGGCCTTGGTTTGCTTGTCGAGTTGGGCAAGCACGATGCCGGGTTCGCAGATGACGCGGCCGGGATGGATCTCCTTGATCTTGTCCATGGCGGCAAGGTTCAGCACGATGCCGCCGGAAAGTGGCATGGCCTGGCCGTAATTGCCGGTGCCGGCGCCGCGCGGCGTGACCGGCACGCCATGGGCATAGGCGACCTTCAGCGTCCGGATGACCTCTTCCTCGGTCTTCGGCGTGACGACGATATCGGCCGTCACATTGTCGAGCTGGGCTTTGAGGACAGGCGAATACCAATAGAAATCCCGGCTCTTCTGGCGAACCAGCGCGGGATTGTCCTCGACGGCGATGCCATCAAGTTCTTTTTTGATCTTCTGATAATCGGCCATGTCAGGCTCCAACGACGTTATCGAGTTCACGGTAATCCGGCAGGCTGCGGTCGATCACCTTGCCGCGGCGAAGCACGACGCGGTCAGACTGCGGACGGGACAGGAATTCACTCCAGCGCCGCGCGCTGAAGAGCACGAGATCGGCCGGATCGCCGGCGGCGATACGGCCCTTGTCCGACCGTCCGACGATGGCGGCGGGCGAGGTGGTGACGACGCGGGCGGCGGTATCGAGCGGATGGTCGAGATGCAGGATCCGCACGGCCTCACGGAAGACCTCCACTGGATCGAGATCACCATAAGCATAGAAGGGGTCACGCGTATTGTCGGATGCGACAGCGGTCGCGACGCCGGCGGCCGCAAGTTCCTTGAACAGCGTGACGCCGCGCCAGCGCGGGGTGCGGCCGGGATAGCGATCCTGTAGATACATGTTGCACATCGGCAGTGCGATGACCGCGATACCTGCCTTGGCGACCAACGCGACGGTGCGCGCGGCGGTGTCTTCATCCTGGCGGGCGAGCGAGCAGCAATGGCCGGCGGTCACCTTGCCCTCGAACCCGTTGCGCAGCACGGCCTCGGCAATTGCTTTCAGCGTCTCGGCGCCGCGATCATCCGTCTCGTCCACATGCAGATCGACATCCAGGCCATGCTCCGCGGCAGTCCTGAAGAGCGTGTCGAGCTGCCAGACGAGCTCCGGCCCCATCCGGGTGACGCCGCCAAGCAGGCCGCCGCTCTGTCTGACCGTTGTGACGAGATCGGCAAAGAAGATGCTGTCTGCCATGGCATCCAGCGGGAAGAGGGCGACCGCCTGCAGTGCAATCCTGTCTCTCCAGGCATCCCGGGTTTCGGCAAAAACCTCGAAGGAGATGCGATGCTGGGGCGCAAGCGAATCCAGGTGCGTGCGGATCAGGCTGGTGCCATGGGCATAGGCGGAGCGGAGCGAGAATTCCATGCGCCGTTTGACGTCTGCGGCCGACCAGTTGGCTTCCCGGTCGGCCCTGACGGCATCGAGCGCGCCCACGAAGCTGCCGTCGGGGTTGGCCTGGCGCGGCCAGATATGGCCTTTGTCGAGATGAGTATGGATATCGGCAAAACACGGCCAGACCATGCCGTCCTTGAGATCGATCCTGGCATAATCGGCGGGTGCGGCGCCGGCCGGCCGGATGGCTGCAATCATGCCGTCGCTGATGACGATATCGACCGTGGCCAGTCCCTCGGTGATTGGCACGTCGACATGCTCGAGGGTGACGGCGGGCACTGTCGCATTGCTCAGCACGAAGCGGGCCGCATTTGGCGGGGATATGAAGGAATAAGTCATCAGTTTTCCCGTTTGATGCTGCTTTCATGCCAGCGGTGAAGGCTCAGCCAGGCAATGAGGGTGGTGAGGCCGAAGATCGCTACCCCAAGCATGGAGAGCATCAACAGCGCTGCGAATAGGCGCGGGATGTTCATCCGGTACTGCGCTTCGAGCAGGCGGAAGGCGAGGCCGGAGCCGGCACCGGCCGAGCCTGCAGCAAATTCAGCGACGACGGCGGCGATCAGCGCGAGCCCGCCGCCGATGCGAAGACCGGTCATGAAATAGGGCTGGGCGGCCGGGATCTTCAGATGGATCAACGTCTGCCAGCGCGAGGCGCCATAGAGTTCGAAGAGGTTGATGAGGTTATGGTCGACACTCTTCAGGCCCTGCACCATGTTCGACAGGATCGGGAAAAACGCGACGAGGAAGGCGCAGATGAGGAGCGCGACCTGCGTGGAGGGAGCGTAGATCAGGATCAGCGGCGAGATCGCCACGATCGGCGTCACCTGCAGGATAACGGCGAGCGGATAGAAGGCGATCTCGATCCAGCGCGATTGCACCAGGAAGATCGCAAAACCCACGCCGCCGACAAGCGCCAGCATCAGCGAGATGAAGGTGATCTTGGTCGTGACCCAGAGGGCTGGAGCCAGCGTGCCCCAATCATTGACAAAGGCCGCGGCCACCGCGCCGGGGCCGGGGAGGATGTATGGCGGAACGCCCGAGAGCACCACGTAAAGCTCCCAGACGATGACGAGCACGGTGATGACGAGGAGAGGCACGGCGATGCGTAGCGCCAGCTCACGCCGCCGGGCATTCGCCGGTTGCGAGGCGGGCGGGGATACGGCTCCGGCGGTTTCGATGCTTTCGACGCTCATCAGTGCTCCTCCGATCCGCCCATCGCCTCGATCAGCGAACGGGACGCCTTTTCGCAGGCCTGCCGATATTGTTCGGAGGTTCGATAATGCGAATCCCGCTCGAGGCTGGTGGTCAGCGGAAAATCGGCATACACGCGGCCGGGCCTTGCCTTCATCACCACGATCCGGTTCGAGAGATAAGCGGATTCGAAGACCGAATGCGTCACGAAGATCACCGTAATCCCGGTCGTCTTCCATAGCCGCAGCACATCGTCGTTGAGCCTTTGGCGCGTGATCTCGTCGAGCGCGGCGAAAGGCTCATCCATCAACAGCAGCTTCGGCTTGGTCACCAGCGCCCGAGCGATCGATACGCGCATCTTCATGCCGCCGGAGAGTTCGCGCGGATAGGCATCGGCGAAATCCTGAAGACTGACGGTCGCCAGCGCTTCCGTGATCCGGTCGCGGGCTTCCGCCTTGGAGATCCCGCGGAGTTTCAGCGGCAGGTAGACGTTGCCGAAAACGGTCTTCCACGGCATCAGCGTCGGCTCCTGGAAGACGAAGCCGATATCGCCTTCAGGCAGGCCCTTGGAATTGATGCGTGAACTTGGCCAGTCGATCTTGCCCGCGGTGATGTCGCCAAGGCCTGCGATGATGCGCAGCGCCGTGGACTTGCCGCAGCCGGAAGGTCCAAGCAGGCTAATGAATTCGCCGCTTTCGACGGTCAGCGACATGCCCGAAAGTGCTGTGGTGCCGCTGGAAAAGACCTTTGACACCGACTGCATGACGACCAGCGGCCGCTTTCTCGCTTCCTTGGAAGGCGCCGCCTTGGTTTCGGCTAGGGACATTTTCTCACTCATTTATCGAAGGAGTGCGGTCCGCCGCCAGACGAGCGGCGGACCTGGCCTGGGAGGCTTATTTCTTCAGCGCAATTCCGGTGCCCTTGCATACGAACTTCGTCGTGAAGGCCTTGGTATAGTCGGTGTCGGTCTTGAAGACCTTGATGGCAGTCATCTCGTCGAAGAACTTCTTGTAATGGGCGTCGGTGATGCAGCCGATGCCCTTGTCGAGGCTGTCGCCGGATTCGATGATGCCGTATTCCTTCATCTTGGCGATCGAGTAGGCGAGCTGGCCATCCGTCATTTCAGGATTATCCTTCTTGATCAGCTCGTTCGCCTTGCTGTTGTCGCCATGGAGGTAGTTGTACCAGCCCTCGATCGAGGCATCGACGAAGCGCTGCACGACATCGGACTTGCTGTCGATCATCGCCTGTGTTGTCGTGATCATCGTCGAATAGGGCGAGTAGCCGTTGTCGGCGAGCAGGAAGACCTTCGGCTCGAAGCCTGCCTGCTTCTGGATCTCGTAAGGTTCGGAGGTCAGGTACCCCTGCTGGGCAGAGTCCTTGTCTGCGAGGAAGGGGGCGGGACTGAAGTTATAGGGCTTGTACTGCTCGTCCTTGAAACCTTTGAAGTTTGCCTTCATCCATTCGAAATAGGTGAGGTAGCCGTCCTTGCTGAGGAACAGCGTTTTCAGCTTGGCGAGATCCTCGAACTTGTCGACGCCATTGTCCGGATGGGCGATCAGCACCTGCGGATCCTTTTGGAAGATCGCGGCGACATCGACCAGCGGAATGCCCTGTTCGACGGCGGATATTTCGCCCTGAGGGCCGCCCATGTAGAAATCGAGCTTGCCGGAGATCAGCAGCGCGCTGTTTGCAGCATTCGGGCCGCCCTGGACGATGGTGACGTCGAGGCCGTATTTTGCATAGGTGCCGTCGGCAACGGCTTGGTAGAACCCGCCATGTTCCGCCTGGGCAAGCCAGTTCGTCCCGTAGCTCACCTTGTCGAGGGCAAGCGCCGGCGAGGCGGCGGCAAGCATCGAAGCGAGGCCGAGGCAGCTCAGGAATTGCGTCTTCATCAGTGCTGTCAACATGGTCGGCAGTTCCCCTTTTGTGGTCGAGGGACGCCTTGCTCGGCTCCCTTTTGAGGGAATTTGAGCCATTGCCATGCGCTTTGAAAAGCATCAAAATTCGTGCGCATTGATGCCTTTTCGGCATCTCTGGGAAAGCTGAAGATAATTTGTGCGTCCTGCGCAAAATTTATGCATTGGAGAGATCATGTTGCACTCCAGACGCCTTCTTTACATCAACGAGATCGCTCGTTGCGGTTCGATCCGCAAGGCGGCCGCGCGCCTCAACGTGGCGTCTTCGGCGGTCAACAGGCAGATTTTGGCGCTGGAGGAGGAGATCGGGGCGCCGCTTTTCGAGCGGCTGCCGCGTGGCTTGCGGCTGACGGCTGCCGGCGAACTCTGCATCGAGCATATCCGGGACGTGCTGAAGAATTACGAGCGCCTGGAGGGGCGCATCCGCAGCCTCAAGATGCAGCAGGCGGGAAAGGTGCGCATGGTGACGACCGTTGGGCTTGCCGCCGGGCCGCTGCCCGAAATCATCGCGCGCTTTCTTTCAGAACATCCGCGCGTCTTCGTCCAGCTGCGCAACGATACCGGCGGCACGACGGCCAGCCCCGTTGTATCAGGCGAAGTGGATATCGGTCTCGGCTTCAACATCCCCGCCACGCCGGGCATCCGCACGCTTGGAAATTTCGATATCCCGATCGGTGTCGTGCTGCCGCCGGGGCATCACCTGATCGGTCCCGGACCGATCAACCTCGCCGATGTCACCCAGGAAAAACTGGTTCTGGCGCAGCCGGGCACCAGCCTGCGCGAGGTGATCAACCTTGCTTTTGCGCGCCTGCCCATCCCGGTCGAGCCGGTGCTGGAAACCAATGCATCGGAGATGCTGAAACAGCTCGTCAAATGCGGCACGGGGCTGACGCTGCTCAATCCGCTCGACGTCATCACCGAATGCCGGCGCGGTGAACTGGTCTTCCGGCCGATCGCCGAGCCGCATGCGCGTTACCAGCAGATGAAGCTGTTTGCCCGCGCCCGCGCGCCCCTCGACGCGGCCACCAGCCTTTTCGTCGAATATCTGCTCGCCGAACTGCTCGGCCTGGTGCAGGAATTGCAGGCCAAGGGTCATATCCCACCGGATGTGAAACCCGCGGCTGAGCCTATTTCACATAGAGATTCGAAAGCGGATAGGCCTTGAGATCCTGGAGCAGCTCGACAAACCCCTTGACCTGATGGCGGCAGATCGCCTCGCCCTTTTCGGCTTTGGCGATCGAGGCATCGCCGACAACGCCGAAGGGATTGAGGTCATGCGCGATCCAGGCCAGCGAATGCGGCGGCAGAGGCTGAAGAAATTTGGATTGCTCCCGCATCCCTTCGGCCTTCGAGGTAAAATTTTGGGCCTTGTCCATGCGCACCAGTTCGGGGCGGAAGTGCAGCATCAACGACGTCTCGACATCGCCGCCGTGGATGCCGTATTTGCTCTCGTGATCGCTGACCATACCTTCCGGATGACCGAAACGGCCCCATTGGGTAGAGACCACCGCCATTTGATGGCGCACGCGCAGTTCGCGCGCGACGATGCTCATGATGTCGACATTGCCGCCGTGGGAATTGACGATCACCATCTTCCGCAGCCCGGCTTCGGCAACCTTCGCACCAATCGCCGTCCAGACGGGGATGAGCAGCTCGGCACTGAGCGACAGCGTGCCGGGGCCGTAGATGTGTTCGTTGGCCTTGCCGATCTCCTGTGTCGGAAGCACCAGGATATCCAGATCCTCCGGCCGCTGCCTCTTCAGCTCCGCCAGCATGCCGGTCGCGATGGCGACATCCGTTGCGATCGGCAGATGCGGGCCGTGCTGTTCCGTCGAGGCGATAGGCAGAACGGCAATCGTGGTCTCGGGGGAGAGGCCGGCAAAATCGTATGTATTGAGCTCGTTCCAGTAAAACGGCGTAGCCATGCGGTCTTCCCTTTTCGTCACCTGCTTCGATAGGGAGTAGGGAATAAAGATAAGCCGGAAAAGCATCATTTTTTGCGCATGGCGCTGCTTTTTTTCGTACGCATCAGCGGGCGTGACTCCTCCGGCGTAGGCACGGTCGGCAACCGCATCGACGAGACGCTGCGCCGACGCTTCCGCATCCAAGGCAACTTCATTGAATATGTGGCTCGCAGCCTCGACGTCGATACGCCAGACGATATCGTGGCCGCCGGTGGCGCAATGAAGAACTAACTCGCGGGATGGCAGCGAGATGGTTCGCCCTATCTGATGACCGTTGCATTCGATCTGGAAGCACCACGCCTAGAGCGCCGCGCGTCTTTCAGACGCGTTAAGGGCGCTCTATCTCTTTGAATTTGCGCATAATCCTCTCCGAAATTCGGTTCCGATTTTCGGGGTTATGCGCTTGAGTCTTATCTGGCCGCCATGCTCGCGACCAGATCGCTGAACCTCTCGCCCTGAATGCCGACGTGCCCCCGCAGCAGCCGGCGGGCCTCATCTCCATCTCCGGCAAAGATCGCATCGACGATGGCGCAATGCTCCAAGAAGGACGTCGACAGGCGGTTGCGCACGCGCAGTTGGAGGCGGCGATAAGGCCGCAGGCGCCGATGCAATTGCAGACATTGCTGCTCAAGGAAATCGCTTCGGCCGGCGGCGTAGATGGCCTTATGGAACTCCTCATTGTCGTAATAATAGGCATCACTGTCACCGGCAGCGGCTGATTGCTCACAGCGGCCGTGGGTGGCCGTGATCGCTTCTCGAGAGGTCTTGTCCAGCCGCCGTGCGGCGAGCGACCCGGCCAGGCCCTCCAGTTCCGCCATAACTTCGAACATCTCATAGACGCGGTGCGGCCCCGGATCGATGACAACAGCACCTCTGCGCGGTCGAATTTCGATGAGACCAATGGCATCGAGCTGCATCAGCGCCTCGCGCACCGGCGTGCGGGAGACCCCGAAACGCGTCGCAAGCACCGTTTCGTCGAGCCGCTCACCGGGAGAGAACTCGTTGGAAAGAATTGAATTTTCAATCTCATCCCGAAGCCATCGGCCGACATTCTCGGACATTCGTTTCACTTTCCTCATACACAAATGCTATTCTTGTATACACGATTGTTGACCTCGTGTACGAAGAGTGGCATTCTACATACTACCGGTGAAACCCGAGGATGGGAAGCAGCCGTCAAAAAGGTCCGCACCTGGCTGGCCGGCGGAAGAGAGGAGAAATGGCATGTCTGAGGCTTCCTTCTTCACCGACATGCTGCAGAGCATCACGGATCGCGGACGCCAGCTCCTGTTTTCCGGCGCGCGCGCCACGCAGGTCGCAGCCAAGGTCGATCTCCAGACACTCTGTGAAATGCTGCTGTCGAGCCGGGGCGAGGCCTCGGGCATGGCGCTTGCCGCCGAGATACTCGATCGCTGGGGCGCACTCGAGAGCGAGGGCGCGCAGAAATTCCTGCTTATGCTGCATGAAAAGTTCGGGCCCGACACGACCAAGCTCGACCAGGCAATTGAAAATTACCGCGCTGACAGAAGCTCTGCCGCGATCATTGCTCTCCATCAGGCAGCCGAGCCGCGGCGACAGGAGCTTTTGCGCCGATTGAACCACGCGCCGAACGGCACCGCCAAGCTGGTCCGGATGCGTCAGCAGCTGCTTGCTTCCAAAGACCAATCCGCAGGTTATCACGCGCTTGACGCCGACTTCACCCATCTGTTCGGCTCCTGGTTCAATCGCGGCTTCCTGACGCTGCGCCCGATCGACTGGACGACACCGGCTTACATCCTTGAAAAGATCATCAAATACGAGGCCGTGCACGAGATCGCCGGCTGGGAGGAGTTGCGCAGGCGGTTGGCGCCGGCCGACCGCCGATGCTTTGCCTTCTTCCACCCCCGACTGGCCGACGAGCCGCTCGTGTTCGTCGAGGTGGCGCTGACAAGATCGGTGCCGAGGGCGATCGGGGATGTGCTCGACGAGGGCAGGGAGCAGATCAATGCCGACGAGGCAACGACGGCTGTCTTCTATTCGATCTCCAACTGCCAGGATGGCTTGCGCGGAATCTCGTTCGGCAACTTCCTGATCAAGCAGGTCGTCGAAGACCTGCGCAGAGACCTGCCCGGTCTGAAGAATTTCGTCACGCTGTCGCCCGTCCCGGGCTTTGCCCGCTGGCTTGCCAAGGCGCGCCCGGAAACGCTGACGGCGCTGGACGATCCGAACTGGCCCGACGACAAGAAGACGGCGACCGAAGTGGAGCGCGTGCTGCTGCCTCTTGCGGCGCGCTATTTCCTGGTCGAACGGACGCCGGAGGGCCGCCCCGTCGATCCTGTCGCCCGCTTCCATCTCGGCAACGGCGCTCGACTTGAAAGACTGAATTTTCTTGGCGACCACTCGACCAAGGCGATGCAGCAGGCACACGGCCTGATGGTCAACTATCTCTACAAGCTCGACGACATCGTGGCCAACCACGAGGCTCTGGCGCAGCGCGGCGAGGTGATTGCCTCGCCTGCTGTCAAAAGCCTGCTCAACCAGAACGACGAAAGCCGCAGCGGCGGCAATGGCCAGCAAGGCTTCCGGCCATTCGCACAGATAGTGAATTCAACACTTGGAGGAGGGCGAAAGTGAGCAACCATCTTTTCGACGCCATGCGGGCCGCCGCGCCCGGTAACGCACCATTCATCCGGATCGATAACACGCGCACATGGACCTATGACGACGCCTTCGCTCTTTCCGGCCGCATTGCCGGCGCGATGGACACGCTCGGCATTCGCCCCGGCGACCGCGTTGCGGTGCAGGTCGAGAAAAGTGCCGAGGCATTGATCCTCTATCTCGCCTGTCTTCGAAGCGGCGCCGTCTACCTGCCGCTCAACACCGCCTATACGCTGGCTGAGCTCGATTACTTTATCGGCGATGCGGAGCCGCGTTTGGTGGTTGTTGCGTCGGCTGCTCGAGCGGGCGTGGAGACAATCGCCAAGCCCCACGGTGCGATCATCGAAACGCTCGATGCTGATGGCAGTGGCTCGTTGCTGGATCTCGCCCGCGATGAGCCGGCCGACTTTGTCGATGCCTCGCGCTCCGCCGATGATCTGGCGGCGATCCTCTACACGTCCGGAACGACGGGACGCTCCAAGGGGGCGATGCTCACGCATGGGAACCTGCTCTCGAACGCCCTGACCTTGCGAGATTTTTGGCGCGTCACCGCCGGCGATCGACTGATCCATGCCTTGCCGATCTTCCACACGCATGGACTGTTCGTCGCCACGAACGTCACACTGCTCGCCGGCGCCTCGATGTTCCTGCTGTCGAAGTTCGACCCGGAGGAGATCCTGTCGCTGATGCCGGAGGCAACGATGCTGATGGGCGTGCCGACCTTCTACGTGCGCCTCCTGCAGAGCCCGCGCCTCGACAAGCAAGCGGTCGCCAACATCCGCCTCTTCATTTCCGGTTCGGCTCCACTGCTTGCAGAAACACATACCGAGTTCCAGGCACGTACCGGTCACGCCATTCTCGAGCGCTACGGCATGACGGAAACCAATATGAACACGTCCAACCCTTATGAGGGGAAACGGATTGCCGGAACGGTCGGCTTCCCGCTGCCTGATGTGACGGTGCGCGTCACCGATCCCGCCACCGGGCTCGCGCTGCCGCCCGAACAAACCGGCATGATCGAGATTAAGGGGCCGAACGTTTTCAAGGGCTATTGGCGCATGCCCGAAAAAACCGCGGCCGAATTCACCGCCGACGGTTTCTTCATCAGCGGCGATCTCGGCAAGATCGACCGCGACGGTTATGTCCACATCGTCGGCCGCGGCAAGGATCTGGTGATTTCCGGTGGATACAACATCTATCCGAAAGAGATTGAGGGCGAGATCGACCAGATCGAGGGTGTAGTTGAGAGCGCTGTGATCGGTGTGCCGCATCCCGATTTCGGAGAAGGCGTAACGGCCGTCGTCGTGCGCAAGCCCGGCGCTGCCCTCGATGAAAAGGCCATCGTCAGCGCCCTCCAGGACCGGCTCGCGCGCTACAAACAACCCAAGCGCATCATCTTTGCCGAAGACTTGCCGCGCAACACGATGGGTAAGGTTCAGAAAAACATCCTGCGGCAGCAATACGCCGATCTTTATACCAGGATGTAAGGCGACCGCGCTCTCTGGGAGGAGGAGAGTGCGTCGACATCCCGCATCAATCTTGAAAACAGCAACTGCGACGCGGAGGCGTCGGAGGGAGGGGAATCATGGGTATTGAATTACTGTCCATAGGCCTGCTGATCGCCATGTTCATCATTGCGACGATCCAGCCAATCAACATGGGTGCGCTCGCTTTTGCCGGCGCCTTCGTGCTCGGCTCCATGATCATCGGGATGAAAACCAACGATATATTTGCCGGCTTTCCGAGTGATCTGTTCCTGACGCTCGTCGCCGTCACCTACCTCTTCGCCATAGCGCAGATCAACGGCACGATCGACTGGCTCGTCGAATGTGCGGTCCGCCTGGTGCGTGGGCGGATCGGCTTGATTCCCTGGGTGATGTTCCTTGTCGCCGCCATCATTACTGGCTTCGGTGCACTTGGGCCTGCTGCGGTCGCCATTCTCGCACCCGTCGCGTTGAGCTTTGCCGTGCAGTACCGCATTCATCCGGTGATGATGGGTCTGATGGTGATCCACGGCGCGCAGGCAGGCGGCTTCTCGCCGATCAGCATCTATGGCGGAATCACCAACCAGATCGTTGCGAAGGCCGGCTTGCCTTTCGCTCCGACCTCGCTGTTTCTTTCCAGCTTCTTCTTTAACCTGGCAATCGCGGTGCTGGTCTTCTTCGTTTTCGGCGGCGCGAGGGTGATGAAGCACGATCCCGCATCACTTGGCCCCTTGCCCGAACTCCATCCCGAGGGCGTATCGGCGTCGATCAGAGGCCACGGCGGCACGCCTGCAAAACCGATCAGAGAGCATGCCTATGGTACGGCGGCCGATACCGCGACGACGTTGCGTCTGAACAATGAGAGAATTACCACCTTGATCGGCCTGACGGCGCTCGGCATCGGCGCCCTGGTTTTCAAGTTCAATGTTGGCCTCGTCGCCATGACCGTCGCCGTCGTCCTCGCGCTGCTGTCACCGAAGACCCAGAAGGCCGCAATCGACAAGGTCAGTTGGTCGACCGTGCTGCTGATTGCCGGCATCATCACCTATGTCGGCGTCATGGAAAAGGCCGGTACGGTCGACTACGTGGCGAATGGCATATCCAGTCTCGGCATGCCGCTGCTGGTAGCGCTCCTGCTTTGCTTTACGGGCGCCATCGTCTCGGCCTTTGCTTCCTCGACCGCGCTGCTCGGCGCGATCATCCCGCTTGCCGTTCCGTTCCTCCTGCAAGGGCACATCAGCGCCATCGGTGTGGTCGCGGCGATCGCCATCTCGACGACGATCGTCGACACCAGCCCATTCTCCACCAACGGCGCCCTTGTCGTCGCCAATGCGCCGGACGACAGCCGTGAGCAGGTGTTGCGACAGCTACTGATCTACAGCGCCTTGATCGCTATCATCGGTCCGATCGTTGCCTGGTTGGTGTTCGTCGTGCCCGGGCTGGTTTGACGACGGGCTGCTCCCAGCGAAAAGTGTGCCGAGCCCTGTTCGGCACACTTGGAGACCGTGGATGTCCCCGATCACGGAAACGGGGAAAAACGTTTTCAAGGGAGAGCGATCCCTTCTGCCGGCGTGAAGCGGGCGGCCAGCTCATGCCAACTAGAGGGACGTCTTATCATTCGGCGCCTTAGCGCAGTTTCTCAACGGCGACGGCAAGACACGCCTTGAACGCCGTGAGATCCGTATAGAGCGCATCCCGCGCCGCGTCTCCGATGATGAGGACGCCACCGCGCCGCTCAATCCCGGCGTGCAGCATCAGATTGTCGGCCAGGCCGAAATCCTCGATCGCAATTCCATTCGGGTCCCGCAGTCGACCTTCAGCATCATAGGCGACGGCCCCGCCATAAAGATCGCTCACCCGCCCGCTGTGATCGCGGGCCACATTCGTATAGGCGAACACAGGCTTACCGCTTGCGCACATAAAGCCGAGTTCGAAGGCCGTCCCTGTATCCGCGGCAATGCCACGAAAGGGCGTCAGATTGGCGATGATCGCGTCAGCCTCAATCATCATCTTCTCGTCCACCGCGTTTATCGCAGCCGCCCGCTCTCGCTTCGAGTTCGTGTGCGGGATTTCCAGATCGCCGGGCGAGAGGGGGATAAGTCCCGCCTCACGGGCAAGTGCCGCCTTGCGGTCGAGCATTTCACGGGCGTTGGGAAGGAAGACCTCCGGACCGGCGAGATAAACTTTTTTTGTCATAGAATCGCACCTAAAAGGGATGGGCTTGGCATCAAAATACCTCCCTCGCTCTACAGCGAAGTAGGATCACAATCCAGTGGGCGAAACCGCCCATGCCGCAGCGCGTATCTGCACGCGTAGAGATCACGCCGCCGTGCTGCAGATTGTAAGTGCAGCATAGGCAACGCGGTGCCATCGCCACGTCAGGCCTGCTCGTGCTCGATGTCGATGTTGGCGGCGCGGCCCCGCTCGACGTCAACACGGTGCGCAATGAACTGCCCGCGGCGACTGAGCGGGGAATCAAACACCTCATTCCTGTCTGCGTAGGCTCCCCAACATAGCCTTGAACCCCGCGACCGCCCGCTTCGAAACCGCCTCCGGATTCTCCGCATTGGCGATCCACAGCGCCATATGGCTGCTGGCGCCGTTGATGAGGCGAGCGGCGGTTTCGGTGTCGATGTCGATGATCTCGCCATCGGCCTTGAGACGGTCGAGGCTGCGAGAGAGGGCGGCGATACAGCCGGGGGTGTTCTGCCATTGCGAGATATCGCCGAGTACGGCAGGGCCATCGCGAAACATGATGCGCTGGATTTCGGGCTCAAGTGCCATTTCGATATAGGCGGAGCACTCATCGACAAAGCCCTGCCAGCGCGTGGGAGCGGCGGCCGAGACCTCATTCAGCCGTTCAGTCATTTCCGCGTCGATTTCCATGATGACGGCCTGGAGCAGGCCCCTCTTGTCACCGAAATGGTGATACAGGGCCCCGCGCGTCAGTCCCGCTTCGCCGGTGAAATCGTCCATCGAAGCTTCCGCGTAGCCGATCGTGCCAAAGGCGCGCCGCCCCGCTGCGATAAGTTTGCCGCGGGTCTCTGCGATCATCTCCTGGCGCGGTTTGCGCATGGCTACTCCTTTGACATACGCCGCGTATCTTTTTCATTGACATACGGGACGTATGCATTATCTAGACACATACGCTTCGTATATAAGTGTTCTATCCGATAGCTGGAAGGATCGTCCCATGTCAAATCCGTATAAACAGATATTCGCGGCACCTGGGGCCAAGGGCTTCTCCGCAGCCGGCTTTTTCGCACGCCTTCCCATCGCCATGGCGCCGATCGGCATCGTCGCCATGCTCTCCCAGGCACATGGCGAATATTGGCTGGCAGGCGCCGTGTCGGCGACCTATGCGCTCACCAATGCGGTGATCTCGCCGCAGATTTCGCGAGCGGTCGACCGGCTGGGCCAGACGGCAGTGGTCGTTCCCACAACCATCGTGTCAGTACTGGCGTTCATCGCGCTGATAGCCGCTGCCAACCAGAATTGGCCGGTGTGGACGCTGTTCGCCTCGGCCTTCCTCGCGGCGGCCATGCCAAGCATCCCGGCGCTGATGCGGGCGCGCTGGACGGAACTCTTTCGCAACAAGCCCGAGCTCAACACGGCCTTCGCGTTCGAAAGTGCCGCGGACGAACTAGTCTATATCGCCGGCGCCTCGCTGTCCGTCGGGCTTGCCGTCGCCCTATTCCCGGAAGCCGGCATGATGGTGAGCACAGCTTTTCTAGCGCTAGGAACGGCCGCCTTCATCGTGCAGCGCGGCACCGAGCCGAAGGTGCGGCATGTCGCCGGCGCAGCTCCGGTCGGCTCCGCGATCCGGCAGCGTCCGGTGCAGATGATCACACTCGCGCTGATCTTCGTCGGCGCGATCTTCGCAACCGCTGAGGTGAGTGTTGTCGCCATCACCAAGGAGCTTGGTCAGCCGAATGCGGCAAGCCTGGTCATCGGTGTCTATGCCCTCGGTTCCTTCCTAGTGGGTTTGACCCTCGGCGCGCTTAATCTGCGCATCCCCTTGCATCGTCAGTTGCTGATCGCTGTTGCGATCCTCGCACTGACCTCGTTGCCGCTTCTCGTCGCCGGCAGCTCGGTAATGCTGCTTGCTGTCGCTGTCTTCGTCAGCGGCATCGCGATCTCGCCGACCTTTATAACTGCCTTCGGACTGATTGAGCGTCGCGTACCGGAATCGGTGCTGACGGAGGGCGTCACCTGGGTCATGACCGGCATCGGCATCGGTATGGCGCTTGGTGCCTTCGTCTCGGGCTGGGTCGTCGACAGCTACGGTCCCCAGAGCGGATTCTGGGTGTCTGCGGCGGCCGGGATGGCGACCGTCCTTATCATTGCGCTTGGTCAGCGTACCCTCTCGGGAGAGTGCACCGACGGGGAAGATTGCGCGATGCTGGAACCGGCGCAGTAGCAGGGCGGGCGGTAGACAGGAACGAAGCAGGAGGGTTCACCGGCCAACGGTTCGAGACCGTTCAAGGCGGAAGGCAGTGGGTTAAGCCGCTTTTCGGGAGAACTCACGAGCTAAGTCGAGAAATGCTCTGACGCCAGCCGATAGATTTCGGCGTCCAGGATAGTAGAGGCATAGGCCTGGATAGGGCGGCGTCCAATCTTCTAGAACACGAACAACGCGCCCCGCCTTTATCTCCGAGAGTATGTCTTGTTCAAAGAGGTAGCCCACGCCGGCGCTTTCGAGCACGGCAGTCCGCGTAAGGCTGGCCTCATCGAGTGCGATTGGCCCCCGTACATCTATCTGCACCGGCTCGCCGTCTTTTTCGAACCGCCATCGAAATAAGGAGCCGTCAGGCAGCCGCACGCGGATGCATCTGTGATTGAGAAGATCCGGAGGCACTATGGGCCTACCGTGCTTCTTGAAATACTCAGGAGACCCGACGACAGCGTGTCGCTGAGGCAGCCCGAGCGAAACGGCAATCATGTCGGTGGGAACGAGGCCTTCAACCCTGACGCCCAGATCGAACCCGTCCTTGACGATATCGACCATTTTCCCCTCGGTAACGATATCGACATTCATGTCCGGATAGCGGCGCAGGAACTCCAGCACGAGCGGTGAGATGATGGCGCGCGCCGCAAATGGCGCTGCGTTGATCCGTATTGTTCCGGAAGGAGTCTCGCGATGGGAGCGCACCAGATCCAGAGCAGCATGGAGCTCCTGAAGCGAGGGCGCGACCTGCTGCACAAACAACCGGCCGGCGTCCGTCAGCGAGACACTGCGGGTGGTGCGGTTGAACAACCGCACGCCAAGTCCCGCCTCGAGCCTGCTTATCGTGTGGCTCAACGCGGTCGTGGACATGCCGAGATCAATGGCCGCTGCTCGAAAAGTCCCGCGCCTAGCAATTGCAATGGCCGCTTCAAGTTCCTTCAGGCTGGCTAGCTCCATTGTCCCGACCTGTTCATCATCGCATGCCGGTTTATCCCACTTATTTATGCAATGGTCGAGGGATAAGTATCGGTTAGGTTATGAGGAGAACACAATGGATATGCCCGGTATCATTAACACGTACTTTGAAGCAGACCGTCGCAATGACGCGAATGCGCTGCTGGACACCTTTGCGGTCGAAGCCTTCGTCGAAGACGAACGAGCGCGCCATCAAGGCGTCGCCGCAATCCGAGAATGGTGGGTGGCTGCGAACAAGGCGGCTCAGTACGTTGCTGAACCTTTGGAATGCACGGTCGACTGTGACAAAGCGCTCATCCGAGCCAAGGTGAGCGGCCAGTTTCCCGGTAGCCCGGTGACCCTCACCTACGACTTTGCCATCAAAGACGGCAAGATCGTCAGCCTGGAGATCCAATAATGACTGACTTTCTCAATTTGGAAGGCAAACGCGTCCTCATCACGGCTGGGACCAAAGGTGCCGGCGCTGCGACCGTCAGCCTGTTTCGGGAGCTCGGCGCAGAGGTGCTGACGACAGCGCGGGCCCGTCCGGAAAACCTACCGGAAGAACTGTTCGTCGAAGCAGATCTGACCACCGAGGAAGGCTGCGCAATCGTCGCAGGCGCCGTGCGTCAACGTCTCCGCGGCGTCGACGTCATCGTCCATATGCTAGGCGGCTCTTCAGCAGCCGGAGGTGGATTTTCTGCACTGTCGGACGACGACTGGCATAAGGAGCTGTCGCTCAATCTGTTTCCGGCTGTCCGACTGGATCGGCTGCTCGTTCCGGACATGGTCACCCGAGGAAACGGTGTGGTCGTGCACGTTACATCCATCCAGAGGGTCCTGCCGCTTCCGGAATCGACGACTGCCTATGCTGCAGCCAAGGCAGCACTTTCCACATACAGCAAGGCGATGTCGAAGGAAGTGTCGCCAAAAGGTGTCCGGGTCGTTCGGGTGTCGCCTGGCTGGATCGAAACGGAAGCCTCGGTCCGTCTTGCCGAGCGTCTGGCGAAGCAGGCGGGAACTGACCTTGAGGGCGGCAAAAAGATCATTATTGATGGGCTGGGCGGCATTCCGCTCGGTCGTCCGGCAAAACCGGACGAGGTCGCAAACCTAATTGCCTTCCTCGCCTCCGACCGCGCTGCGTCGATCACTGGTACTGAATATACGATCGATGGAGGGACAGTGCCAACAGCCTAGGCGCCGACATGCACGGCAACTCAGGTCGGCGCATCCCACCCGCCGATCTGGGAATAGATCGCGTTGCGGAGATGACGGACGTCGCGGTTCAGAGCGCCCAATTCCTGTGGCGTCTGGGTCGAGGCAGCAAGCAAGGTGTCGCTGAGACAACCAGCCTTGTGCTGCAATGCCCGGCCTTCGTCGGTCAACGCAATCAACACCTGGCGCTCGTTGCTCAGGTTTCTGGTCCTGCGCAGCAACCCGGATGTCTCAAGGCGCTTCAATAGCGGCGTCAGCGTGCTGGATTCCAGGGCAAGGGCGTTGGCAATGGCACCGACCGTCTGCCCATCTTCGCTCCACAACACATTGAGCACGAGGTACTGCGGGTACGTCAGGCCCAACTCGTCGAGAAGAGGTTTGTAGGCGCGCTGGATTGCAATTCCGGCAGTGTAAATCGCGTAGCACAGTTGGTCGTGCAGGGGGGGTGGGTCGTTATGGCGTTTGGTCATTCTGAACTCCTGTAGATCTCCATATACCCTATGCAATAGCAAAATTAAATATCGCGATAAGAATTATCTTGACGCGCAATCTGAAGTCTGCCAGCTTATATATACCGCGATAACAGTTATCGCAATTACCGAGGAGACAGCCATGCCACGCAAGACCACGACCACCATAGCCGCAATTGCTACTGCAGCCTCACTGTCCGCCGCCGCATTGCCGGCGAACGCCGCGGACACCATCTCTCAAGGCCAATCCGTCAGAAATGTTGTGCTCGTCCACGGCGCCTTTGCGGACGGTTCTGGCTGGAAGGGTGTTTATGACAACCTCACCAAGCGGGGCTATCGCGTTACCATTGTCCAGAACCCCCTGACATCTCTCGAAGACGATGTCGCAGCCACCAAACGTGCGCTGGAACGGCAGGATGGTCCGGTCATTCTCGTTGGACATTCCTGGGGCGGCACGGTCATCACGGAAGCTGGCATTGATGCAAAGGTTGCAGGCCTCGTTTACGTCTCGGCTCTCTCTCCTGATGCAGGCGAGACGACGGCTCAACAATACGAAGGATTTGCTCCCGCATCGGAATTCGTCATCGAGACGACGAAGGATGGTTTTGGATATGTCAGCCCGGAAAAGTTCAAGGCTGGCTTTGCTCATGACGTCAGCGATGCTGATGTTGCGTTCATGAGAGACGCGCAAGTCCCGATCAACATGTCGGCGTTCGGCACGAAGCTCGAACATGCTGCCTGGCACACCAAGCCCAGCTGGGCTGTGATTGCTACCGAGGATAGGGCATTCGATCAGGCCATGCTGATCCACATGGCCGAACGCATCAAGGCGAAGATCACCAAGGTTTCGGCAAGCCACGCCCTGTTCATGACGCAGCCGAAGGTGGTCGCGGATACCATTGATCAGGCCGCCAAGGCCTTCTCGGCGAAGAAGTAGTGACAGACGCAGTTTCATCGGGACAGCCGGCACTGTCCCGATGGCGAAGAGCAGCGCCCGTCGAACCGAGCGAGGTCGGGCCGAGCAGATGAAGGCCGCACGATCTCGGCCTAGGATCCATTGCCCGCATTCGCCCCGGGATCCTCAGCACTTTCGCTATTATTTTGAATCCATTCACGGAGGTAGTCACGTGAAGCTGAAAAGTCATGACCAGAATGCACCCAAAAATCCGCCCATTCCTCAGAGCGAGGTCGGTGATGTTTTCGACTTCATCGTCTGCGGCGCCGGGTCCAGCGGCTCCGTTGTTGCCGCGCGACTGGCAGAGGATGGAAACGCAAGCGTCCTACTGCTCGAGGCAGGCGGGGACGATGCGGCCGAGAGCGTTACAAACCCTACGCAGTGGCCGCTCAATCTCGGCTCGATCCGGGACTGGGGTTTTGTCGGACAACCGGCACCTGGCCTGGACGGTCGACGTCTTCCTCTCAGCATGGGCAAAGGGCTCGGTGGCGGTTCGAGCATCAATGTCATGGTGTGGGCCAGAGGACACAGGGGAGATTGGGACCACTTTGCCGCTGAAGCCGGCGATGACGCGTGGGGCTATCAGTCAATCCTCGGCTACTATCGCCGGATCGAAGATTGGCAGGGCGCTCCGGACCCAACGCGTCGCGGCGTGGGAGGACCCGCCTACGTAGCGCAGCCGCAGGCGCCCCAACCGATCG
Organism: Rhizobium sp. P1_B8; assembly: GCF_056406515.1. Classification (NCBI taxonomy): domain Bacteria; kingdom Pseudomonadati; phylum Pseudomonadota; class Alphaproteobacteria; order Hyphomicrobiales; family Rhizobiaceae; genus Rhizobium; species Rhizobium sp. P1_B8. The sequence continues at coordinate 62,081 of NZ_JBFTZZ010000008.1, forward strand.
CAGAGGCCTTGTTGAGTGCGGCATCCACTATCGGCATTCCCGTCTACGATAGCCCGAACGGTGAAATGATGGAGGGGCCAGGAGGGGCATCGATCGCTGAACTGCGGATCCGGGATGGCAAGCGGGAATCTGTGTTCGGATCCTATGTCCGTCCGCTCATGTCGCGCCCAAACCTGACTGTGCTGACCTACGCACTGGTCACGCGCCTCATCTTCGATGGCAAGCGCGTGACGGGGGTCGAGGTTCTCGTCGATGATCAGCGACGTCAATTCACGGCGCGTTGCGAAACGGTACTGTCGCTAGGCGCGATCAACACTCCGAAAGTGTTGATGCAGTCGGGCATAGGTCCGGAAGACGAGCTGCAAGCCCATGGCATTCCCGTGGTTCAACACTTACCTGGCGTTGGGCGCAATCATCAGGATCACCTCGCATTCGGCTGCACCTGGGCATATCGAAAATCAGAAGCCGTCGGTGGTAGCGGCTGCGAAGCAAAACTCTACTGGAAAAGCGACTCGCGTCTTGCGCAGCCGGACATTCTTCAGTGCCAGTTGGAGTTCGCTGTGCCGTCGCCGATCGAGACGGGCCTCGAAACGCCGGAACATGGCTGGACGATGTTTAACGGTCTCGCCCAGCCAAAAAGCCGTGGTCGATTGCGGCTCTCCGGCCCCAATACGAATGACCCTATCCTGATCGAACCGAATTCACTCAGCGCGCCGGAAGACATGGCGGCCGCCTTGGCTGCGGTGGACTTGTGTCGCGAACTCGGAAACAGCGATGCTTTCACGCCACTGGTGACAGGCGAGGCGGCTCCGGGCGCGCGCGACAGATCAGGGATGATCGACTTTATCCGGCGTTCGGCGGTCACCTACTGGCATCAGTCCTGCACAGCCAAAATGGGACGTGACAGCAGGTCTGTGGTCGACAGTGAGCTCAAGGTGTACGGTATCGATGGCCTTCGCATCGCAGACTCCTCGATCATGCCGCGTATCACCACCGGCAACACCATGGCGCCTTGCGTTGTCATCGGAGAGCGGGCGGCCGATCTGATCCGGGACATGCATGGCCTTACGGACTCGAGCGGAGGGTTCAATCAGCCCATCTGACGAAGAGATTTATGTGGAGATCGGCGGCCAGCATACGTGGGCCGCCGAGCTTTTTGTTCGCCTCGCGCCATATTGGTGCAAGGCGACCAACCTCACGGCACCTGCGCCCCACTCACCGCAACGTACACCGCATAAACCGACCGCGTCGCCGCAATAAACAGCCGGTTGCGTTGGGGGCCGCCGAAGGTGAGGTTGGCGACGGTCTGCGGTACGCGGATCTTGCCGATCAGTTTGCCGGTCGGGTCGAAACAATGGACGCCATCGGCAGCACTCGACCAGAGGTTTCCGTTGACGTCTGTGCGAATGCCGTCCGGAATGCCGTTGTCGATCAGGCAGAAGACGCGGCCGTTCGCGAGCCTTTTGCCGTCGATCACATCGAAAGCGCGGATGTGACGCGGCAGGCTTTCGTCATGGCTGGCGGCCGAGTCCGCCACGTAGAGGATTGTCTCATCGGGCGAGAAGGCGAGGCCGTTTGGCTGAATGAAATCCGTGACGACAGCCGCAATTTCGCCGGTCGTCGAATCGAGCCGGTAGACGTTGCGGGTCGGCTGCTCCGGCTCGGCGCGATAGCCTTCATAGTCCGACATGATGCCGTAGGTCGGATCGGTGAACCAGATCGTGCCGTCGGATTTTACCACCACGTCGTTCGGCGAATTGAGCCTGGCGCCTTCGAAACGGTCGGCGAGCACGGTGATTGCGCCGTCGACCTCGGTGCGGGTGACGCGGCGCGTTCCATGTTCGCAGGAGATCAGCCGACCCTGCCGGTCGCGCGTATGGCCGTTGGTGAAGTTGGAGGGTTGGCGATAGATTGAGACGCCGCTCTCAGGCGTCCATCGCAGCATGCGCTGGTTGGGAATGTCGCTCCACAGCAGCTGGTTCGCGTCGTTGAACCAGACGGGACCCTCCGCCCAGCGGCAGCTTGAATATAGCTCGTCGAGACCGGCGCTGGTCACGATCATCTGCCGGAAGCGCGGGTCGTGGATTTCGTAGATGCTGGCCTCGGCCATGGCGGTCTTTCCGTTTATCGCATGCCGGCCCGGCGGCCGCCGGCGAGCATGATGACGCTGATGATGATGAGGCCGGTCATGATCAGGCGGATGCCCGCGCCGAGCCCGTAAGTGTTGAGCATGGAGACGACCAGGAACATGAAGAGCGATGCGCCCCAGATGCCCGGTACGTTGGAATCACCGCCGGCGACCGCCGTGCCGCCGATGACGACGACGGCGATCGACATCAAGAGATATTCCGAGCCCATGTTGAGCGCGGCGCCGCCGGAAAAGCAGGCGAGCAGATAGCCCGCGACCGAGGCAAGAACGGCGCAGAAGAGGTACGTGACGAAACGCGTGCCGTCGACCGGAATGCCGGCCATGCGGGCTGCCGGCATGCTCTGGCCAATCGCCGAGATCCAGCGCCCGTAGATCGTCTTTTCGAGCAAGAACCAGGCCAGCAGCGAGATCAGGAGTGCTGCGATCGCCACATTCGGCACGCCGAGCGTGTGCGACGTGGTGAATTCCGCCAGCACGCTCGGAGGCTTGATGCGCAGTCCCCGGTTCGTCCAGATCGCGGCGGACTGCGCGATGAAGCTCATGGACAGTGTGGCGATGATCGGCGGAATGCGCAGCGCCTTGATAAGTGCATAATTGCCGAGGCCGACGACAAGGCCGATGACGATGGCGACGAGAAGGCCGGGCAGGATCATGCCGTTTTCGACATTCATCAGCTTCAACGCCACCGTGCCGGCAAGCGTCATGGTGGCGGGAACCGAGAGATCGATGTTGCCGGGGCCGAGCGTGATGACGAACATCTGGCCGATGCCGACGATGACCGAGAAGGCCGCGAAGGTGAGGGCTGCCTGCGACAGGCCAAGCGTGCTGGCGCCGAGCGTCACCATGATCGTCAGAAACCAGACGACAAAGGCGGCAAGCCACGACCAGATCCAGGGTTTGCGAAAGAGGCGAAGGAGAGGGGTCATCGGCGCTTTTCCCGCTTCTCCAGGCGGTTCAGCATCAGACGAAGTGCGAGCACGATGATCAGGATCGCGCCCTGGGCCCCGATCTGCCAGTCCGGCGAGATCCGCAGGAAGGACAGGAACGAGCCGGCGAGCGTCAGCGTCAGCGCGCCGATGACGGCGCCGATCGGGGAGACGCGGCCGCCGATGAACTCGCCGCCGCCAAGGATCACGCCGGCGATCGACAGCAGCGTGTAGCGCAGTGCGATATTGGCATCGGCCGAGGTGGTCAGGCCGACAAGGGCAATGCCGGCGAGCACAGCAAAGAGGCCGGCAAGCCCATAGGCGGCAGCGCGCGCCGCGACAATCGACCAGCCGGCGCGCTCGACCGAGCGCTGGTTGCCGCCAATGCCGCGCATCAGCACGCCGAGCGAGGAGCGCATGATGAGGAGATGGGCAACCACGGCGATGACGATGCTGGCGACGATCGCCATCGGCGCCAGCGGCGGCTTGACGGTCATCAGCCAGCGGACCCAATCGGGCGCCTGCCCGCCCGGTGCCGGCAGCAGCAATACGGCAAGGCCACCCCAGACGAAGCTCATGCCGAGGGTCACGACGATGGAGGGCAGGTCGCGCAGATAGATGACGACGCCAAGCGCCGCATAGGTTGCGATCGCGCCGGCAAGGATCAGCACGCCGGTCACCGGGGCATCCCGCAGAAAGGTTGCGGTGACGCAGGCGACGAAGCTGACGAATGTGCCCATCGAGAGATCGAGATCGTTGACCGCCATCACGATCATCTGGGCGATCGTCGCAAGCGCGATCGGCACAGCCAGGTTGAACAGCAAATTGAGCCCGACATAGCTCATGGCGCGCGGCTGCAGCCAGAAGACGGCGGCGAGCAGCAGCGTCAGCGACAAGGCGGGAATGGCAAGACGCATGGCGTCGGACGACAGCCGGACCGTCATGCGGCGACCCCTTCGAAGGAGGCGGCGATGATATTCTTCTCGTTGACGGCGTCGCCGGCGAGTTCGGCCGTGATGCGGCCTTCGCGGAAGACATAGACGCGGTCGCAGAGGCGGACCTCGTCCATTTCGGTCGAGTACCAGATGAAGGTGCGGCCATGCGCCGCTTCCTCGCGGATGATCGCGTAGACCTCCTGCTTGGTGCCGACATCGACGCCGCGCATCGGATCGTCCATCAAGACGACAGGCGCGCGTGTCGCCAGCGCCCGGGCAAAGAGCACCTTCTGCTGGTTGCCGCCGGAAAGCGAGAGGATACGATTGTCCATGTCGGGCGTGCGGATCTCGATCCGCCGCTTCCAGTCAGCGCCCTTCGTCTCCTCTTCGCCCGCGAGGATGAGGCCGCGCCGGGACAGGTCACCGAGCGAGGCGATGGAGAAATTGCGCAGGATGCTCCACAGCTCGAAGACGCCGTTGAGGCGTCGGTCGCCGGCGACGAAGGTGACGAGCGGATCGCGCTCCGGCAGCCAGTTGCCGGATTTGGCGGCATGCAGGGCGAGCAGCAGCTCGGTCTGCCCGTGGCCGGCCAAACCCGCCAGTCCGATGATCTCACCCTTGCGCGCCGCAAAGGGCAGGCCTTTCGCCTGATGGGAGAGAATGAGCTGGGCAGTGGATTGTTCGCGCGCCGAGCGCTGCTTGGTCTCCTCTTTCGCAACGGTGCCCATCGCTTCCACCAGGCCGTGATGGTCGAAGCCCTGCGCCGGGCGCTCGGCGACGACACGGCCATCCTTCATGACGACGATGCGATCGGAGGTTTCGAGGATCTCGTGCAGGATATGCGAGATGAAGATGACGGACCCGCCGGTCGCGATGAAGCGGCGAACATAGTCGAGCATCTGCCGGGCAAGGCTTGCATCGAGCGACGAAGTGGGTTCGTCGAGGATCACCAGACGGGGTGCAATGCCGGCGTCGGAAAAGGCCATTGATATCTCGACCATCTGCCGCTCGGCGATCGAAAGATCGCCGACGGTCCGGCTGCTGTCGATGCCGTGGCCGGGAAAGACGGCATCGAGGCTTTTCTCGATGATCTCTGCGGCGCGCCTGCGCCAGCCGAAGCCGCCGAGATGGCGATGCATGATGCGCGTGTTCTCGACGATCGAAAGGTTGGGGCAGAGCGAAAGCTCCTGGAAGACGCAGCGCACGCCGCGGGCACGCGCCGCGTTGATACCGTAGCGCTCCAGCCGCTCGCCGTCGCTTGCCACACTTCCTTCGTGCGGCGTGAGGCCGCCGTTGATGACGCTGACGATGGTGGACTTGCCGGCTCCATTGTGCCCGACGAGCCCGACGCATTCGCCCGGCATGACGCGGAGGGTCACGCCATCGAGTGCCCTGACCGCGCCGAAGCTCACCTTGGCGCCATCGACGGCGATCACCGCCTTCAAAACCTCATCCATGCTGCCCGCCATGCCTGCTTGCAAAAAATGCCGCGCGGCCATCTGCGGCCGCGCGGCAGTCGCCGGGAGATTTACTTTGCCGACTCGATGACCTTGATTGCGTCTGCCTGCGTGTATTCCACGTTGGCGACGCCGCCGGCCTGGGTATTGGCGAGATTGGTTTCTAGATTATCCTGGTCGATGCGCAGGAAGGGCACGACGAGGTCCTTTTTGACTTCCTTGCCGTCGAGGATCTGCTGCGCCACCCAGAAGGCAAGCGTCGAGACGCCGGGCGCGATGGACACCGACATGGTCTCGTAGCCCTTCGCGTCCTTCTGCTCCTTCCACCATTTCAGCTCGTCTTCGCGGTTGCCCATGATGATGATCGGCATCTTCCGATCGGTCGCGGCAATCGCCTGAGCGGCGCCATAGCCGTCGCCACCCTGCGTCACCACGCCGGCGATGTCGGGCAGGCTCGGCAGGATGCCGGCAACAGCCTTCTGCGCCACGTCCTGCGCCCAGTCGCCGTGAACGGAGCCGACAATCTTGAACTGCGGGAACTGCTTGACGCCGTCGTGGATGCCGGCCGAGATCTCGTCGTCGACGAAGACACCGGCAAGGCCGCGGATCTCGAGCAGGTTGCCACCGTCCGGGATCTTCTTCGACAGGTACTCGACTTCGCTGCGGCCCATTTCCTTGAAGTTGACGGCGATGCGCCAGGCGCAGGGTTCGGTCACGATGCCGTCGAAGGAAACGACGGTGATGCCGGCGTCGCAGGCTTCCTTGACCGCACCATTCAGCGCCGTCGGCGAGGCGGCGTTGAGCACGATGGCGTCATAGCCCTGCAGGATCATGTTCTGGATCTGAGCGGCCTGTTCCGTCGCCTGGTTCTCAGCAGTGGTGAAAGGGTCGGCTGCGGCAACGGTGCCAGCCTTCACGGCTTCACCCGTCACCTTGCCCCAGCTCGTCAGCATGGCCTGGCGCCACGAGTTGCCGGCATAGTTGTTGGAAAGAGCGATCTTCTTGGCCGACGTATCGGCAAAGGCGGAAACGGGCATCGCGGCGCAAGCAATAGCGGCCGATGCCAGAAGCATCTTACGGATTGTCATGTCTTCCTCCCTGATGATCGCGCTGGTCGGCGGATCGCTTCACTCCTGCCGGCCCAATTGGGTCCGAGTGAAAATTGTTCTTGCACTGAGCTTCCTCCTCTCAGTAAGGGCAGGATGCGGGAGATCGATCGGCCTGTACAGGGGCAAGGCGGCAAGTCGTTTGCGGGATTTGCGCAACAAGCTGCGGGTTTACGCAAGACGGCGACGCGTCCGCGGGCGCTTACTGGGAAGGAGACGCTGCGGGTTGAGGAGCCTGCTGCGGCCTCGGGGAGGAACTGACGATGCTGCATCTCGTACCCGCAGCCATGTTCGACCACTATCTCGGCATTTCCCGGCTGCTCGCGGGCCAGCTCGACTTCCGCTCGGCTATCCGTTCCGTTGCGGCCGAGGTCGCCCATATCATCCCGCACGACCATCTCGATGTTTGCGTGCTGCTTGAGGGCGGCAACTACCACACGGCCTATGAGACGGGCATCGAGACCGCCTGGGGCGGCCTTGCCGGTGCTCCTGTTGTCAACAGCCCCATCCGCTCGCTGCTCTGGGGCGAGGTGGATTTTCTGCTGGCGGACGACGCCATGACCGACCCGCGTTTCCACTTCGAGGGCGCGTTCAAGCGGCCGATCGTCGAACAGTCGCTGAGGAGCCGCTTGCATGTGCCCATGAAGGTGCAGGGCACGATCATCGCGGCGCTCTCCTGTTCGTCGCACAGGGCGGGCGTCTATACGATGGAGGATATCGAACGCGCCCGTATTATCGCCGACCTGCTGACGCCCTATTTCTTCGCGCTGCAAGCGGCTGAGCAGGCGCAACGCTCGGCCATTGTCGAGGCAGAAGCCCGCGCCCGCGAGGAGGGCTTGCGGCAAGGTGCGCTGAAGCTTACCGAAGCCCTGGAGCAGGAACGCCAGCGCATCGGCATGGACTTGCACGACCAGACGCTCGCCGACCTGACGCGGCTCGCCCGCCGGATCGATCGGCTGTCGCGCAACGGAGAGGTGGCGCCCGAGGCGCTGGAGCCGATCTCCCGTTCCCTGCAGCATTGCATGCAGGATCTGCGGCAGATCATCGAACAGGCAAAACCCTCGGTGCTCCAGCTCTTCGGCCTCGCCCAGGCGATCGAGCATCATCTGGACCGATCGACCCGCGACAGCGGATCGGGGATCGAATGGGGCCTTGTCGACGAAACGCACGGCGCACTGGAGCGACTGGAACCGACCGTCAGCGTCGCGCTGTTCCGAATCGCGCAGGAGGCGATCAACAATGCGGTGCGCCATGCCGCCCCGCTCGCCGTCACCGTGCGGCTCGAGGCCGATGACGACCGGCTATCGATCGAAATCTCCGACGACGGAACCGGCCTCACCAAAGCGCGGGGACGGATCGGCGGTGGCATCGACAATATGAAGACCCGTGCGCGGCTGATTTCGGCGCGGTTCACGACCGGGCCGGGCCACAACAATCGCGGGACTGCGGTGCGCGTCGTGCTGCCACTCGTACCGCACGACCCGGCAATCGGGCCAAACTGAGGAGGAGGGCACCATGAAGGTTCTGATCGTCGAGGACGACCCGCTGCACCGGTCCTATCTGCACGAGGCGGTCAACGCAGCTCTGCCGGAATGCGACACGGTGATCGAGGCGGAGAACGGAACCGTCGGCGAGAAGCTCGCCCGCGACCACAAGTCGGCGCATATCGTCATGGACCTGCAGATGGCGAACCGCAACGGTATCGAGGCGGCGCGCACCATCTGGAAGGAGCGGCCGGAAACGCGCATCCTGTTCTGGTCGAATTACTCGGATGAGGCCTATGTGCGTGGCGTCTCCCGCATCGTGCCGGATGGCGCCGCTTATGGCTATGTGCTGAAATCCGCCTCCGATGAGCGGCTGAAGCTTGCGCTGCGCTCGATCTTCATCGAGAGCCAGTGCGTCATCGACCGCGAGGTGCGGGGCCTGCAGCAGAAGAGCCTCGGCCAGACGAACGGCTTCACCGATTCTGAATACGAGATCCTCGTCGATATCGCGCTCGGCCTCACCGACCGGGCCATCGCCAAACGTCGGGGCCTGTCGCTGCGCAGCGTGCAGAACCGTCTGCAGCAGCTTTACGATAAGCTCGACGTCTACCAGAGCGCCGGTGACGACCACGAGGACGGCCGCTTCAATCTGCGCGCCCGCGCCGTCACCGTCGCTTTCCTGCGCAAACTCCTGAATTACAGCGCTCTGGAGCGGGCGGAGGCAGAGCTGCAGGAATGGCTTGAGGGAAAGTAGTTTCCGGACTTGCGCGAAATGACAGGGGATCAGAGACGTGGGCTGCGGCCACTGCCTTTCACGGCGCGTGAGCCAGCGCGATTGCATCGGCAGCTTCCTCGCAGCGATCGCTGAGTGTGCTCGTCGCCACTCGAATATGACTGCTTGGCAAGACGGAGAATTTGTTGCCCGGGTTGACGGCGATGTTGCGTGCGGCGAGCGTCACCATCGCGAATGGTTCGGAGACGACGGGCACCCAGAGGCACAGGCCCTGGCCTGGCGGTATCGGTATTCCCCGTTCGCTGAGCGCTTCGGCAAGAGCGTCGCGCCTCTGCTGATAGATCTCGCGCGCCTCGCCGATAAGCTGCCAGGTTGCCGGATCGCGCAATAACCAGGCGGCGGCACTTTGCAGGATACGGCTGGTCCAGCCGGCACTGAAGGAGCGGTAAGACTGGATCTGGTCGACGATAGCCGCGGAACTCGACAGGACCGCGAGACGCAGATCCGGGCCGAGGCTTTTCGAGAGTGACAGGATATGGATCGTCCGCTCCGCAAATCGGCCACCGAGCGACTGCGGAGGTGCCGCCGACACGTCGCCGACGCCATCGTCCTCGATGACAAGCGTATCGCTGTCTTCCAGCACATCTCCGAGCTGATCGAGGCGGGATGAACTGACCGTAACGCCGGTCACGGAATGCAACCGCGGCTGGAACAGGAAGGCCGCGGGACGTTGCCGCAAAGCTTCGCGCAGCGAATCCGGCAGGGGGCCTTCGCCGTCGCAGGCGACAGGAATGATTTTCACGCCGAGATCTTCCAGAATATCGAGCAGTCGCATGGCGGTCGGATGTTCGATCGCGACCGCCGAGCCCGAGGAGACCAGCGCATGCAATATCGTATAGACGGCGTTGTAACCGCCATTGGTGGCCAGAAAGGCTTCCGCCTCATAGGGCCATCGCTCTGAAACGGCGTCCTTCAACTCAGGTACGATCCGGCTCCGCTCATAGCTGTTGAGATCGTCGACGGACGCGCCATAGGCCATTGCTTCGGCCAGGCGGGGAAGAAGTGCTGCATCCGGCCCGGCTAAGGTAAGGTCGAGCACACCTTCCCTATAGTTTCCCGAGCTGGCGAGGCGTTCCGGCTTGGCGACAAAGCGGTCGCCGCTGACCCAGGTGCCGTTGCGCCCCCGGCCGCTGATGATCTTCTGCCGCCGCAATTCGCTCCAAGCTTCGGAGATCGTCGCCGGACTGACATGCAATTCGTAGGCGATATCGCGGATCGCCGGCAGGCGCGTGCCGATGGGCAGGACACCGGCACGGATCAGCGCGCTTGTTTCGAGAGCGATCCCCCTGATGCTGCGATCGGCTATTTTTTCGGCAAACCAGGAGGCTTCGACCGCGTCGCCCATTTTTTTCTCACTTTAAATGTTCAATAACGTAATAACATTTGTGCTCGTTATTTTGAACATTTAATTTGCCCCTCGTCGAGCCATTTCAGTGAGTTTTTTGCATGCCTGTAACGCTTCGCATCGCCCTTAGAGACTGGGATTACATGACACCGCTGGTGCTCGGTGACGTCAGTTCTTCCCGTCTCCATATCAAAGTGGATCGTGTAGGCACGCTGGTCTCCAGCCTCGCCGATGACGCGGCGCATGACGCCGCGGAAATGTCCTTCAGCCGCTATTCGCAGATGCGTCATGATGGCGATGATCGGATCGTCGGCATGCCGAACTTCATCATGCGCGGCTTCCGCCATCGCTGCATTATCACCACCAAGGATAGTCCGATCCGCACGCTGTCCGATCTCGGCGGCAAGAAGATCGGCGTAACCGGCTGGCGCGATTCCGGAAATACCTGGACCCGTGCTGCGTTGCGCCGGGAGGGCGTCGGCGTTGAGGATGCCATGTGGTATGCCGGGCGCCTGACGGAAGCTCACCCGATCGTCGACCGGCTCGATGGCTTTGGACGGCCTGGCCGCATCGAGGCTGTCCCCGGCGAGCGTCCGATGGTCGATCTTTTGCTGGATCGCGGGCTCGACGCCGTGTTCACGCCTTTCATGCCGAAGGGTTTCTTCGATCAGGAATCGCCCCTGCGACAGGTGCTGGATGATTTCCGCGCCGCTGAAGTCGCTTACCTCAATGAGGTCGGCTATATCCCGGGCATGCATCTGATCGGCTTCAAGGCTGATATCGTCCGGGAGCATCCCTGGATCATGGATGAACTCAGCGAGTTGATCGACGAGTCCCAGCGTCTGTGGCTGGAAAAGCGTGAGAAATACGCCGACACAACACCGTGGATGATCGACGAACTGCGCCGCTGCGCGGCCGATCTGCCGCCGACCTGGAGGGCCAGCGGGCTTGCCGAGAACGAGGCAATGATCGCCGACTTTGCCGAGGAACTTTACGAACAGAAGATCATGCCGCGCCTTTTGACACCCGCCGAGCTGTTTCCGTGGCACGCCAAGGCCCGGTGAAACTCTTCGCGTCATGTTGAACTACCATTTTCGCAAAACCAAAAAGGGGAATGACATGCATTCGAAATTGATCGCTTCCGCCGCCCTGCTGGGCCTGATGATGACGACGTCGGTGTTCGCTGAGGAGGCGGCCGTACCAAAACAGACCGTCAACGACGCGCTTCACGCCCGCCTGCCGGAGAAGATCCGCACGGACGGCAAGATGATCTCCGTCAACAATGGTTCCTTTCCTCCCTATGAGATCGTCACCGGCACGAAATTGACGGGCGCCAGCGCCGATCTGACCGATGCAATCGGCCAGATGCTCGGCGTTACGATCGAGCACGAAACCGTCAGCGGACTGACCGCATTGCTCGCCGGCATCAATTCCGGCCGATACCAGTTCGCCTTCGGCCCGATCGGTGACTTCAAAACCCGTGAAGAGGCCAATGATTTCATCGACTGGGTTCAGGAATACGTGGTCTTCTCCGTTCAGAAGGGCAATCCGAAGGCCATCGATTCGCTAGATAGCGCCTGCGGCAATCGCATTGCAGTCATGGCCGGCGGCTCCGCCGAAAAGGTGATCCAGGCCCAGGTCGAAAAGTGCAAGGCGGGCGGCAAGCCCGCGCCCGAAGTGCAGTCCTACACCGACCAGCCGAGCTCGATCCTGGCAGTCCGCTCCAAACGCGCCGATGCCTTCTTCTCCTCGCAGGCACCGTTGACATATTTCGTGTCTCAGGCAAACGGCCAGCTGGAACTGAGCGGCGTTGGCCAGAAGAATGGCTTTGACGATCTCTACCAGGGCGCCGTCGTGCCGAAAGGTTCCCCGCTCGGCCCCGTTCTGCTCGACTCGATCAAGGCGTTGATGGATAACGGGACCTATGCCGCCATCATGAAGAAGTGGGGTCTTGAGAACAACATGATCAAGCAGCCCGGCCTCAATCTTGGCGGAAACCTGCCGAAATGAGCGATCACCATTCGATTGGCGCACCGCCTTTGGGCGGTGCGGACTTCCGCGATGTTGCCCACGCCCACAAGCCCTTTCAAACGGGCAGGCTCATCCTATGGGTGGTCGTGCTCCTGATTGCCGCGAACTTCTTGTGGATCGTCGCTCATAACGAGAATTTTGGCTGGCCTGTCGTCGCGGCCTATTTCTTCGATCCGACTGTGATCAGTGGCCTTTACGTCAGCTTGGGCCTGACGGTGGTCGCTATGGTCATCGGTATCGTTCTCGGCCTCGGACTGGCGATCGCCCGGCTGTCTAATGACCGGCTCGCCCGTTCACTGGCATCGCTGTTCATCTGGTTCTTTCGCGGCACGCCGCTCTTGGTGCAGCTGATCTTCTGGTACAATCTCTCGACCCTTTTTCCCGAACTTTCGCTCGCCATTCCGTTTGGTCCGGCGCTCGCAAGCTGGGAGACCAATTCGGTGATCACGCCGATGACGGCGGCGATCGTCGGCCTTGCCTTGAACGAAGCGGCCTACATGGCCGAAATCATTCGCGGCGGGCTGCTCTCGGTCGATCGCGGCCAGTTCGAGACGGCGGAAGCCTTCGGCATGACCAAGGCGAGGGCGCTGTGGCGGATCATCATTCCGCAGGCGATGCGCTCGATCGTGCCGCCGACGGGCAACCAGCTGATCAGCATGATCAAGGCAACGTCGCTCGTCAGCGTCATCGCCATGGCCGATTTGCTCTATTCCGTCCAGTCGATCTACAATCGCACCTTCGAGATCGTGCCGATGCTGCTGGTTGCCGTCCTCTGGTACCTCTTCATCACCTCGATCCTCAATCTCGGCCAGAGCTATATCGAAGCCTATTACGGGCGCAGCGAACGTCGCAACAACGCCGCTGCCGCCAAATCCGAGACCCTTGCCGAGGAGGCAAGCCATTGACCGGTGCCGAAATTGCAAAACCTCTCGTCAGAGCCCGCAACGTCCACAAATCTTTCGACCGGCTCGAAGTGCTAAAGGGGATCGACCTCGACGTCATGCCGGGTGAAGTCGTCGTGGTGCTTGGCCCGTCCGGCTCGGGAAAATCGACCTTCCTGCGCTGCATCAACCATCTCGAAGCGATCAATAAGGGGTTCATCGAAGTCGATGGCGAACAGATCGGCTATCGCCTTCGTAAAAACCGGCTGGAAAAGCTGTCCAGCAACGGGATCGCCAGCCAGCGGCGCAAGATCGGCATGGTGTTCCAGCAGTTCAATCTCTATCCGCATATGACGGTGCTGCAGAACATCATCGAAGCTCCGATCGGTGTGCACGGAGAAAGCCGCAAGGCCGCAACCGAGAACGCCATGCGGCTTTTGGAGCGGGTCGGCCTGTCGGAAAAGGCGGGTAGCTATCCCCGGCAACTCTCCGGCGGTCAGCAGCAGCGCGTTGCCATCGCCCGCGCCCTTGCGATCAAGCCGAAGCTGATGCTGTTCGATGAGCCCACCTCTGCGCTCGACCCGGAACTGGTCGGCGAAGTTCTCTCCACCATGCGCGATCTCGCCAAACAGGGCCTGACGATGATCGTCGTGACCCACGAGATCGGTTTCGCCCGTGAGGCGGCCGATCGGGTGGTGTTCATGGATGGCGGCAATGTCGTTGAAATGGGCAAGCCCGAGGATGTCATCGGCAATCCGCAACATCCCCGAACCCAGGCTTTCCTCGCCCGTTTTCTCTGACTGGTGTCACCTCGCTGCTTCGGCCCTCGGGTCGGAACAATCGTCCTTTTCGACCAATACTGGATGTTTTCATGCCCACGCTCGACAATGCCTATGCCCGCCTTTCCGACTTCGAAGCCATGGAGGGGGACCTGAAGGCGACCCGCCAGTATCTGCATGCCCATCCGGAACTCTCCTTTGAAGAAGCGGAAACGGCACGTTACGTCGCGGAAAAGCTGGAAGGCTGGGGCTACGACGTGACCCGCAATGTCGGTGGCCATGGGGTTGTTGCGCGGCTCAGCGCCGGCAAGGGTGGCAAGGGCATCGCCATCCGCGCCGATATGGATGCGCTGCCGATCGTCGAGGAAACCGGGCTTGCCTATGCCAGCGGCACCCCCGGCAAGATGCATGCCTGCGGCCATGACGGCCACACCACCGTGCTGCTCGGCGCCGCCGAATATCTCGCCCGAACCCGCCGCTTCAACGGCACGGTGACGCTGATCTTCCAGCCGGCGGAAGAGGCGGGCAAGAATAGCGGCGCCCAGGCGATGATCGCCGACGGCCTGTTCGAGCGATTTTCGTTCGACGCAATCTTTGGCCTCCACAACCACCCCGGCGCTCCCGAAGGCACCATCCTGCTGCGATCCGGCCCGATGATGGCGGCGTCGGATACCGTCGAGATTACCATCAAGGGCAAAGGCGGCCATGCGTCGCGGCCGCACCTGACCATCGATCCCGTGGTCGTGGCGTGCAACCTCGTCGTCTCGCTGCAGACGATCATCTCGCGCAACCTCGATCCGACCCAGACAGCGGTCATCACCGTCGGCACGATCCATGCCGGCGACGCCGTCAACGTCATTCCGGAATATGCCAAGCTCGCATTGAGCGTGCGCTCCTTCGAGCCTGGCATTCGCGATCTCCTGCAGGAACGCATCACGAAGCTAGCCCGCGCGGTGGCCGAGGGTCACAATGCTTCGATCGAGATCGACTACGATCGCGGCAATCCTGTCGTCGTCAACTCCCCTGCCGAGACGGATTTTGCCCGCATCGTTGCGGCAGAACTGATCGGCGAAGACAAGGTCGCGACGTGCCCGCTCATTCCCGGCAGCGAAGATTTTTCGCACTTTCTCGAGCACAAGCCGGGCAGCTTCCTGCGCCTCGGCAATGGCATGAATTCCGCCATCCTGCATAGCCCCAAATATGACTTCGCCGATGCCAGCCTGACGGTAGGTGCGGCCATGTGGGCTAGGCTCGCGGAGCGCTACCTGCAGGACGACGCCTGAAGTCCCGATCGCCGGGCTTGACCGGGTCGCATTTGAGCTTGCACTTTCTGTAGCGCAAAAGGATTTTGTAGCCCCTTTTCAAGCGAGAAGATCACTTCAAGATCTCTCGCCGCAATTCAGGATGGGCAGCATGACTGCCAACTATACCGACGCCGGCCTCAACTTGTCTTACGATCTCGAATTTTACGCACTGATGGCGGAAAGCTTCGAACGAAGCGTAGGACGCAGCCTGACGCCCAAGGGCCAGGGTGCCGAATGGCTTTACGAGCAGTCGCCGGCGGTTGTCCTTGCCCACAACACTGACGCCGATCCGCGCTTCATCTACGCAAACCGCGCTGCTCAGGCCTGCTTTGAATATTCGTGGGACGAGTTCATCACTTTGCCATCGCGTCTTTCGGCGGAGGCACCCGATCGCGCGGAACGTGACAGGTTGTTGAATGCCGTAGCGGCCAACGGCTTTATCGCCGACTACCGCGGACTTCGCATCGCCAAGTCAGGACGGCGTTTCTATATCGAGAAAGCCATCGTCTGGGATCTCGTCGACCGCAGCGGACACCGTCGTGGTCAGGCTGCGACATTCGACTCCTGGCAAGACGTGCAGGCGGATTGAGCGCCGGCTGCGGAGACGCCGACCACGCGCCGGATATGTTTCCGCGGCTTTGCAAACCATCGTTTGCCACTTGGTTGCCAAAAAACCATGATTGCGTCACATAGATCGCACATCGACATCAGGCATAAAGAATTGGATCAACGCTGCATGCGCATAGCCTACGTTTTCCTTGGTGCATTTCTTGCAATTGCACAGTCCGCATATGCTGAAGTCGCATCACCGCCTGTTTTGGCGCCGCTAAAGCGACAGGCGCAAGCCGCTGAGTTGAGCGCACAATTTCTTTCGCGGTATAGCTACAAGCCCGTTCCACTCGACGACGCCTTGTCGGCCAGGATCATGGATGGGTTCATCAAGTCACTTGATCCGGACCGCATGCTCTTCCTGCAAGCGGATATCGACAGGTTTATGTCAGATCGCAACGAGATCGACGATGCGATAGAACGGAAGGACTTGAAGATCCCGTTTGCGATTTTCAACGCCTATGAACAGCGCGTTGTCGACCGCATGAACTACGCGCGCAGCCTGCTGAAGCAGGGCTTCGATTTCAGTACGCAGGAAAATTATGCGGTGCTGCGCGATAAAGCGCCGTGGTCGCAGTCGGAAGCCGAAAGCAATGAGCTTTGGCGCAAACGCGTCAAAAGCGACTGGTTGCGGCTGAAGCTCGGCGGCAAAACCGACACGGCTATTCGCGAAACGCTCGACAAACGTTACGAAAACACACTCGAGCGCGCCTACAAGTTCAAAAGCGACGACGTGTTCCAGTCGTTCATGGACGCCTATTCGACGTCGATCGATCCGCACACGGACTATTTCGGCGCGGCCGCTTCAGCCGACTTCAATGTCTCGATGAAGCTTTCGCTGTTTGGTATCGGAGCTGTGCTGCAGGAACGCGACGACTACACGACGATCCGTGAGCTCGTGCCTGGCGGGCCGGCGCAACTGTCCGGCAAGCTCGCGGTCGGAGACCGCATTACCGGTGTTGGTCAAGGCAAGGATGGGGCGATCAAGGAAGTGGTGGGCACGCGCCTTGATGAAGTCGTGCAGATGATACGCGGAAAAAAAGGCTCCGTCGTGCGGCTGGACATCCTGCCGGCAGATGCCGGAGCAGATGGCACGCACCGCGTCATCAGCCTGGTGCGCGATAAAATCAGTCTCGACAAGCAGGCCGCCAGGAAGACTGTGCTGTCCGTGAAGGCGGGCGACGCCACGCGTAAAATCGGGATCATCACGCTGCCGGTATTCTATGAGGATTTTGAAGCCAAGGGCAAAGGCGACAAGGATTACAAAAGCGCAAGCCGCGATGTCGCCAAGCTTCTCGACGAACTGAAGCAGGAAAAGGTCGACAGCGTTCTCATTGACCTGCGCAACAATGGCGGCGGTTCATTGGACGAGGCAATTGATTTGACCGGTCTCTTCATCGGCAATGGACCGGTCGTTCAGCAACGTCGCAGCGACGGCAAGATCGAGGTTAAAAGTGCTGAGTTTGCAGCGCCTGTCTGGACAGGTCCGATGGGTGTCCTGATCAATCGCGGCTCGGCGTCGGCTTCGGAGATTTTTGCCGCGGCAATCCAGGACTACGGTCGAGGCGTAATCGTCGGTGAACCCAGTTTCGGCAAGGGCACCGTTCAAACCGTCATCGATCTTGACCAGATCGTCCGCAACAGCAAACCCGAGTTCGGGGAGCTGAAAGTGACAATTGCCCAGTTTTTCCGGGTCAACGGCGGTACGACGCAGCTGCGCGGCGTGACGCCTGATATCGGCTTGCCGGGACTGTCCGATCCGACTGTTTTCGGGGAGACCAGTTATGACAATGCGCTGCCGTGGGCTGAGATCAAGCCCGCGAACTACACGCCCGCTGACACTGTCACGACGCTGCTGCCGACATTGCAAAGCCGCCATGATGCGCGGGTTGGCAGCGATCCGGACTTCCAACGCCTGTTGAAAGACATTGCCGACCTCAAGGCCCAGCGCGAAAAAGGGGTCATCTCCCTCAATGAAGCCGAGCGTCGCAAAGAAGCGACGGCTCGCGAGAAACGCTTCAAGGATCGAGCGGAAGCAGGGGATGGCGAGGATCTTGGAGATGATGGCCTTGAGGCCGGCGAGCGCAGCCTGAGCGCTGATATTGCCATCGAGAATGCCCGCAAGAACGCCAAAGACGTCCTGCTGGATGAGGCGGCCGCCATTCTTGCCGACGAGGTGGACTTGCAGGAAGGCATGCTAAAGGCAGCCACGAAACAAACGGGAAAAACGGACGGAAAATAGTCATTCGACACCTAGAGGGCGAACGCCGTCCACTGGGGTTGCTGCTTGACGCTCGACACACGCGACTTCACACTTGCAGTGTTGAAGGTGAGTCGGACAGACTGTACCGTTTTTCATATCCGTTGCTCGCCTGAGAAGGAGTCGCCAGCAGGGCTGATTGGTCCACGCGCCGACCCGTACCGGTTGGTCGCAAATAGGATCGAGGTTGATTGAGTTCGAGCTCGCAGCCGCTCCTGTTTTTCTCGTGAGGTCGCGCCGTGGACAAAGTGCTATCAGCAGTCGATCCTCCTCGCGACAGCCCGCTTTGGCACCGGAATTTCCCGTTGCTGAGCAACCGCCGGTCTCTGCTTTTGGGGCTTTTGATACCCGTTTTGCTTCTTGCAGGCATCGTTGTCTTTTATCGCGAAATCCACCACCTCAAAGAGCCGGTCAGGCCCTATGAACATCGAGCTCTCAATAAGGCTGTCCGATCATCTCGCATAGCCGCCCGCCCTGATCCGGCGGCTCCTTCTACCCTCCCGCCGATGTCGATATCGCTGCAGCTGATCGAGGTCCCGAAGCTGGAATTGGCAAGTCAGTTTCTGCGGATATGGCGCGTCTCGGGGCCGAATATTTGCGGTGCTCTTCGAGAGGCCGGCATCGAGATGAGCGAATGGAAAGCCGCATCGATGCGCAATCGCAGCTATGAATGCTATTTTCAGCGCATCTACGAACGGGACGAGGTGCGTCCGCTCAGCTCGACCTTCCTGAAGGTTCGCGGAGATGAAATGGGCGACATTCTTGAGATCCGCGCCAAGATCATTGGGCCAACGACCGACGCCCAGGGACGCCTCGCCCCGGCCGTCCTACGCATTTTCGAGATCATTGTGAAGCAGGCGTGCTGGCGTGATTTCGAGGATACTCTTGCCTCGATCCAAAACCTTCAAAATGTCGAATACGAACGATTCGGCTCCTATCTCAGCTTCACACGTGAAGCCGGCAGCGCAAATATCTTTAATTTTGTTCTTGGCCTTAAGGCGACTTCAGGTTCGCAGGTGAGGACCAAGATGTATTTTTCGACTGAGCGCTGGCTACAAATGCCCGCAGTGCTCCTGCCAGCTTCATCTTCAGGGAGCGCTTGGGGGCATCCATATCAGCCAATTGCGCTCAATGACGTCGCAAGCCCCCGTCAAAGTCCAAGATCAATTTGGAACTGTGGCTAAACATCGACGGCTTCATCGTTTTGAGCGATGAAAGCGTCACGCCGAGCAGCCAAACAGACCGCCGTGGTGATTTCGGCCATGAATGCTGCGATCATCCTTAAACCTTCTTGTACACATACTATGTGTACGTTATATTGAGATCAAGGAGATAGTTATGCCGAGAACCGCGGACAATAAATCCGAACGCTACCAGCTGCGCATCCCGCCAAAGCAGAAGGCAATGATCGCGCGCGCAGCTGCCCTTTCGAACAAGGATATGGCCGATTTCATTCTCGATAAGATAGTACCTGAAGCCGAAGCCGTCATCCAGGCTGCTGAAGTTGAGACCGTTTCGAGCCGCGATTTCATCCGCATCCTCGACCTGCTTGAACGCCCGCCCAAACCAAACGCGAGACTACGCGCCGCGATCTCTGCTCTACCGGATGCCTTGTGACCCTCCCCGTCTGGCATGAAGAGCCGATCGCTAAGTCGCATGATCGGGCCTCATTCGGTTGCGGTGATGCGGCAATGAACGAATTCATTCGGCGCTTCGCCCGGCAGAGCCATGAGCAGAATGCGGCGAAAACCTTCTGCGCTATCGACAAGGCCCACCCTGATCGCATCCTCGGATTCTACACAGTCGCGCCCTCTGCCGTTACGCATGAGGCCGTGCCTCCGAAGATGACGAGAGGCCTCGCACGCCATGAAGTCGCAGGCTTCAAGCTCGCGCGCTTGGCAACCGACGTAAAGGTGGCGGGAAAAGGTTTAGGCGGTCAGCTCATCGCTGCTGCAGCGCTCCGTTGCCTGCGGCTCGCCAGCGAGGGCGGCGGGATCCTGCTAATCATCGATGCCAAGAGCGAGCGCGCCGCCCATTGGTATGCCAGCTACGGCGCCGAACCGCTGCAAGGGAAACCGCTCACCCTCGTTATGCCGCTTGCCACCTTCGCCGCCGACTTCAAGGCCAAGGGGCTCCTGTAGCCGTTTAGCCGCCAAGCCATTGTGCTGCCGGCCCGAACCGCGACACCTCACATCATCAGTCAAAGCTGTTTGCCAGCAGAACTGCGGAGAGCTTTTTTATTCCCGCGCCAAATCCTATCTACAAACTCTCACCGGGATTGAGGACAACCGCCGATGCCGCCGAACGCATGGACAGGCCCGGAAAAGAACATATCTTCGAAGGGTCCTTCCTTTTGAAGCCTCGAATCAAACAGCACGGGCACACATCCATGACCAAAGGCTCCGATCTTCTAGTGGCAGCGCTTGAGAACGAAGGTGTCGAGCGCATCTTCGGCATTCCCGGCGAAGAGAATCTCGACGTCGTCGAATCCATCCGCAAGTCGTCGATTGAGCTCGTGCTCACCCGACACGAGCAGGCGGCGGCGTTCATGGCCGCGACCTATGGCCGCCTGACTGGCAAGCCCGGCGTCTGCCTGACGACGCTTGGGCCGGGTGCTCTCAACCTCTCGACGGGTGCGGCATACGCCTTGCTCGGTGCGATGCCGATGGTGATGATCACCGGTCAGAAAGGGATCCTCTCATCCCGCCAGGCGCGTTTCCAGGTGGTCGACGTCGTCGCGTCGATGAAGCCGCTGACCAAGCTCGCAAGGCAGATCGTATCGCCGCAGATGATCCCGACGACGGTCAGGGAGGCGTTCCGCATCGCCCAGGAGGAAAGGCCGGGGCCGGTGCATCTGGAGCTTCCGGAAGATATCGCGGCCGAAGAATGCCAGGAGGTGGCGCTGATTGCGCCGCACCAGCTCGAACTGCCGACGGCAAGTGAGGCGGCGCTTAACCGCGCAGCCGCGCTCATCACCGCGGCCAAGCGTCCGCTTCTGATGTTCGGGGCCGCCGCCTCGCGTCCGCGCTCGACCTCCGACATCGCGCAATTCGTGATCCGCACGCGCATCCCGTTCTTCACGACCCAAATGGGGAAGGGAACGGTTCCGGGTGGAACCGAACTTTACATGGGCACCGCGGCGCTGTCGGAGCGCGACTATGTCCACGAAGCCATCGAACAGGCCGACCTCATCGTCACGATCGGCCATGACACCATCGAGAAGCCGCCGTTCATCATGGGCAAGGGCGGTCCGAAGGTCGTCCATATCGGATATCAGCCGGCGACCGTCGAGCAGGTCTATTTCCCGCAATCCGAGGTCATCGGCGACATCGGCCCCTCTCTGAAGGCGCTGGCCGATCGCCTCGAGGGCAAGCTGCCAAACGCGCAGGCGCTTCTTCATCTCCGCGAGCGCATTCTCGAGCGCATCGCCGCGCGGGCGACGGAGGATCGCTTCACGCCACAGCGGCTGGTCCACGATATAAGAGAGGTGATGCCGCATGACGGCATACTGGCGCTCGACAACGGCATGTACAAGATCTGGTTCGCCCGAAACTACCGGACGCGGATGGCGAACACGCTGCTGCTCGATAATGCTCTTGCAACGATGGGAGCCGGGCTGCCGTCGGCGATGGTTGCCTCGATGCTCTACCCGGAGCGGCGTGTCATGGCGATCTGCGGCGACGGCGGCTTCATGATGAACTCCCAGGAGCTCGAGACGGCCGTCCGGCTGAAACTCAACCTCGTCGTTCTTGTCATCGAGGACAATGCTTACGGCATGATCCGCTGGAAGCAGGCGGTGGATGAGTTCCCGGATTTCGGGATGACCTTCGGCAATCCCGACTTCGTGAAATATGCCGAATCCTACGGCGCCAGGGGAACCAGGGTCGACGATATCGGCCAGTTCAAAAAGGTCCTCGAAGAGGCATTCTCTGGAGGTGGCGTCCATCTGGTGAATGTGCCGGTCGACTACTCGGAAAATGAACGCGTGCTGGTGAAGGAGCTTCGCGAGCGGCTCCCCGCGATACTGGAGGCCTGAGATGCAGTCTACCATGAAGGTCTATCAGGCGTTCGACCGCGTGCCGATTGCAGAGCTGCCGGCAGACGACGCATCCGCGCTCGAGCGCAAGCTTCAGGTCGCCGCAAAGACCTTTGCCGATCGCGACGGCTGGCTGCCCGCGCATCAGCGGATGGCAATCCTCAGGAAGGCGTCGGCGCTTCTGCAGGAGAACCGCGACCGCTTTGCGATGATGATCGCCAGCGAAGGCGGCAAACCGCTGACCGACGCAATCATCGAGGTAACGCGCGGGATCGACGGCCTGGTGAACGCGGCAGACGAACTGCGCAATTTCGGCGGCAAGGAAATCCCCATGGGGCTGACTGCGGCCAGCGCGAACCGATGGGCTTTCACCACCAAGGAGCCGATCGGGGTCGTGGCGGCGATATCGGCGTTCAACCATCCGCTCAATCTCATCATCCATCAGATCGCGCCGGCGATTGCGGTCGGTTGCCCTGTGATCGTGAAGCCGGCGGCAACGACGCCGATTTCCTGCATCGAGATCGTCAAGCTGTTCTGGGAGGCCGGTCTCCACGAACGCTGGTGCCAGACCCTCATCACCGAGGACAATGCGCTTGCCGAAGCCTTCGCAACCGATCGTCGCGTGGCGTTTCTGAGTTTCATCGGCTCTGCAAAGGTCGGCTGGTACCTCAAGAGCAAGTTGCCGCCGGGCACCCGATGCGCGCTGGAACATGGCGGAGCGGCACCCGTGATCGTCGACCGCAGCGCCAATGTCGATGCGATTGTCGGCACCATCGTCAAGGGCGGCTATTACCACGCTGGGCAGGTCTGCGTGTCGGCGCAGCGTCTTTTCGTGCACGAAGATATTCTGGCTTCCTTCACCGAGGCTCTCGCCGCCAAGGTTGCGGCCCTGCATGTCGGCGATCCCAAGCTTGCACAAACCGAGGTAGGGCCGCTCATCCTGCCGCGCGAGGCGGACCGCGTCACGAGCTGGATCAAGGAGGCGACGGATGCCGGGACCAAGCAGATCGGCGGCGGGCGGATGTCCGATACGACGCTTCTGCCTTCGGTTCTGCTGAACCCGCCTGTCGAAGCGAAGGTGTCGGTGCTCGAGGTCTTTGGACCGCTGACTTGCGTCTTCGGCTACCGCGACCTCGACGAGGCGATCCGCATTGCCAACTCGCTGCCCTATGCCTTCCAGGCAAGCGTCTTTTCCGCCGACATAGCGGTTGCTCTCAAGGCGGCAAAACATCTGGATGCATCGGCCGTTCTCGTCAACGACCATACGGCGTTTCGCACCGACTGGATGCCTTTCGCCGGACGCAGACAGTCCGGATACGGGGTCGGCGGCATTCCCTCAACGATGGAAGAGATGGCCGACGACAAGATGGTCGTGTTCAACCAGGTTACTTAAGATCAGTCGGTACTCCGTCGCCGTTGGCAGCCGACAAAGACAATGGACGACCCTTTCGCCAGCGTGCTGGACCAGCGGCATTTGCATCGAGGCTGCTGGGCGATGCGATGTCGAGTACCGCTGAGAGTTAGACAAGCATTGGATAACAGCTCGCTCAGCCAGGATCGACTTGCCTCGCCTGTTATCGGGAGGCATGGTCTGTCATGGAACAACGGAATCACGAAACTACGGACGAGAGGTCCTTGGCCATGCTCGAAAGCTCGCAGCGCATCGCAAACATAGCTGATTAATGTTTTCCTTCCTGCACAGTTCGGACCTTCATATTGGCAAACGATTTGGCAATCTTCCGGAGGATTTGAGAGGGCGCCTGCGCGAGGCGCGGCATGGCGTGATCGCTAGGCTCGCCGCGGCGGCACGAGAGCATGGCGCTGGTGTCATCCTGCTCGCGGGCGACACCTTCGATACCGAGACGCCGACGCCTGCCGTGCTTCGGCAAGCGCTTGGCGAGATGGCCCGGAATACGCCGCTGCGCTGGGTCCTGCTTCCGGGCAACCACGATTCACTGCTGGCGGACCAGCTCTGGAGTGCGGCGCGCGGCGTTGTGCCCGACAATGTCATCCTGGCGACGGAAGCGGTGCCCCTTCCGCTTGGACCTGATGTCATCCTGCTGCCGGCGCCTTGCACGACCAGGAGGCCTGGCCGCGACCTGACCGAATGGATGACGGGTGCCGCCACACCGGACGGCGCTATCCGCATCGGCCTCGCCCATGGCCCTATCCAGGAATTTTCGGAGGATGCCACGGCGACCAACGTGATTGCGCCGAACCGCGCGGCGCTGGCCGGCCTCGACTATATGGCTCTCGGCGATTGGCACGGATCGGTGGCGGTGGACGCCAGGACGTATTATAGCGGTGCGCCCGAGCCGGACCGTTTCAAGCATGACAGGCCGGGGCAGGCGATGGTCGTTTCCATTGCCGGGCAGGGGGCGATGCCGACGACGGCGGCGGTGACGACCGCCAGTTTTTCTTGGCAGACATTGCACTTTCCTCTGCTGGCATCGGAAGACGGTGTTGAAGTGCTGAAGGCCGCGTTGCCGGAACCGTTCGCGCGCCGACAAACCCTGTTGCGCATCGCGCTGTCCGGCCGTGCCCGGTTGAACGGGCGCACAGCAATGATCAGCCTGCTGGAGCAGGTCGCGCCGGAATTTGCGCATCTGGAGATCGATACCGCCCTTCTGGGGACCGACTGCGAGAGCGATGATCTCGAGACCATCGATCGAGCCGGTGCGCTGCGCGATGCTGCGGACTTGCTGCTTGCCGAAAGCCTCGACGAGGCCCGTTCCGGCGACGACAGGAACGTGGCGCGCCTAGCGTTGATCCGCCTGTTTTCCTATTGCGAGGCGATCGATCGATGAAACTCACCGCCCTTCGCCTCCACAATGTCAAACGTTTCGCCGGCCGCGGCATATCAGTCGAAGGAATCACCGACGGCGTCAATGTGCTGAGCGCCGCCAATGAACACGGCAAATCAACCTGTTTCGAGGCGCTGCATGCCCTGTTCTTCCAACCGCACAGCGGCAATCCAAAGAGCGTGCAGATGCTGCGCCCCTATAGCGGCGGCAATCCGATCGTCGAGGCCGATATCACGATCGAAGCCGGCCGCTACCGCCTGACCAAGCAGTTCCATAGCGGACGGCGTGCCAGCGTCACCGATCTCGGCAGCGGCCGGATCGTCGCCCAGGCCGACGAGGCCGAGGCGTTCATCGGCGATCTCATTTCCGGCGGAACCTCCGGCCCGGCAGGCCTGCTCTGGGTGCGTCAAGGCGTCACCGGCATCGAAAATCGCAGCAAGAGCGAGGAGGAGAACGACAAGCGGGTGCGCGAAAGCCTGCTGTCTTCGGTACAGGGCGAGGTGGAGGCGCTGACGGGCGGACGCCGCATGTCGGCGGTGCTCGAAGCCTGCGAGGACGAACTCAATCGCCTGGTCACCGCGACGCTCCGGCCGAAGGCAGGAGGCCGCTTTGCCGCCGCTCTCGAGGAGCGTGACCGGCTGCAGGAGGAGGAGGCCCGGCTGGCCAAGGAGGTCGAGATGCTGCACGGCGCACTCGACCGCCGCCGCTCAGTGCAGGCGAGACTGAGCGAACTGGAAAACCCTGATGAGGAAGCCGGCCGAAAGACGGCGATTGCCAATGCCGAGGTGGTGCTCGAAGCCGCTAAACTGCATGACAGGGAACTCAAAGCGCTCGATGCCGAGGCCACCTTGGCCGCCAGCCGCCGCGATGAGGCGCAACAGGTATTCGACCGCTTCCACACGGCATTGAACCGCAGCGGCGAACTCGCGCGGCGTTTCGCCTTGGCGGAGAAAGAACTCTCGAGTGCAGCCAAGCGACGCACGGCATCGCTGGCCGAAAGCGAGGCGGCAACGGCGGAGGTGCAGGCGGCCGAAGAGGAGGAGCGGATAGACCGTCAACTGCTTGCGCGGCTGGAGGCAGCGCTCCGTTCACGCCACGCCGCAGAGCGACTGGCCGAGGTCCGTCTGCGTCTCGAACAGGCGGAAGCGGCGCGCCAGCAGATCGAGGACGGGGAGGCGGCGCATGCATTGCTCGCCATTCCAGCCGATGCGGTCGAGCGGCTTGAAGCGCTGGATCTCAAGATCGTCGGCTTGCGTGCAGCCGCCGAGATCGGTCTTCCCACGCTCAGGGTCGATTACCTGAAGGATGCCTCCGGATCGGTGAGCATGGACCGCCAGCCCTTGATTGGGGGTGAGGACAGAAGCTTTGCCGGGATCGCGAAGCTCGACATAACAGGTGTCGGCACCCTGACCATCCACTCCAGCCGGCAGGCAGATCAGGACGGAGCGCTGGAGACTGCGGAAGCCACGCGCCAAACATTGCTTGCCAAGCTCGGTGTCGACAGTCTGCGAGCGGCGCGACAGCGCGATATTGCCGCGCGGAACAAGCAGGAGGAACTCGTGCGGGCGCGCCAGCGGCTCGCGGATCTCGCCCCGAATGGCATTGACAAGCTTCACCTCGACGCCGCACGCTTTGCCGAACTCAGCCAGGATCCGGTCGAACTCGAGGCCGACCCGGAAGAGGTGCGCGCCCGTCTCGCGGATGCGACGCGGCGCATCGAACTATCGCGGAACCGGGCGCGGGAGGCGTCAGTGATGCGCACGGAAGCCGGCGAGGCCATATTGCGCGCGCAGACGGAGCACACCAGGCTTGGCCAGGAACTCGAGGCCATCGAGGCGGTCATCGGCCCCGAAGCCGGCCGAACTGAATTGCAACAGGACCTTGCTCTCAAGCTTTCCAGGGCCAAAGAGCAGGTCGATGCTGTCGAACTGCGGGCCGAGCCTTTGCGCAGGACAGGGCGGGACCTCGCAGGCGCAGAGGCCGCCCTTGCCAGGGCGCGCTCGGTCGCCGACGCCGCAGGCCGCGAAATTGCCAGGCTTCGCGAAGAGCTTGCCGATCTCGGCGGTCAGATCCGCACCCGCTCGGACGGTGCGGTGGAAGAAAACTGGTTGGAAAGCCGGGATTTGCTGGCAGCGGCGCGCGAGCAGGTGAAGCGTTTCGAGACGGAGGTCGGCGTGCTCGATCGCCTGCGCAAGGCACTGACGGCGACGCGGGCGGCCGCGCGCGACCTCTATCTCAAGCCTGTTATGAACGAACTCGCCCCGCTGCTCGGCCTGCTGTTCGACGACATCTCGATCACGTTTGACGGCGACACCTTGCTGCCGCAGATCGTGCGCCGCAACGGCCTGGACGAGGATGTCGACCGGCTGAGCGGCGGCATGCGGGAGCAGCTCTCGGTGCTGACCCGCCTCGCATTCGCAAGGCTGCTTGCCCGCGACGGCCGGCCGGCGCCTGTCATCCTTGACGATGCGCTTGTTTATTCCGACGACGACCGGATCGAGCGGATGTTCGATGCGCTGCACCGCCAGTCCCGCGACCAGCAGATCCTCGTCTTCTCCTGCCGCCAGCGCGCCTTCGCCAAGCTGGGCGGCAATGTGCTCACCATGCAGCCATGGCAGCCGGATTGATGAGGATCGATGCTCAGGCGACGCCGACGCCTCGCTCAAGCCACAGATAGGCGGCAGCCGTCCAGGAAAAGCCGAGGCCGCCGCATCCTTGGCCGGTGACCGGGTCGAAATATTCGGCAAAACCTTCCGTTTCGATCGCCGCGATGGTGGATCGCCGCAGCTCTTCGGCGACATCCGCGTGGCCATTGCGATTCAGTCCGTCGATCAGAAGCCAATTGATGATCGCCCAGGCAGGGCCGCGCCAGTAACGCTTCGGCTCCCAGCTGGCGATGCCCGGCCTCGTCGTCGGAAAGGCGACCTTGAGATCCTTGGACCAAGCTTTCATTTCCGAAACCAGGGCGTCGGCAACCTGCTTGTCGAGGTCCAGCGAGAGGAGGGGGATGAAACCGGCTTGCGTTGCGGCTTCGATATCTTCACCGGAGATCAGGTCTCTCGAGACGAAGCGCGAAAGGTCCGGCCGCCATTGGGCCATTATCGCCTTGCGAGTGCGGTTGTTGAAGGCAGCGATCTCGATCGCGTCCTCGGTCCGGTTGAACAGGCGGGCAAGGTAC
Source organism: Rhizobium sp. P1_B8 (assembly GCF_056406515.1). Taxonomy (NCBI): domain Bacteria; kingdom Pseudomonadati; phylum Pseudomonadota; class Alphaproteobacteria; order Hyphomicrobiales; family Rhizobiaceae; genus Rhizobium; species Rhizobium sp. P1_B8. The sequence continues at coordinate 90,158 of NZ_JBFTZZ010000008.1, forward strand.
TCGAGGTCTTCGCCGGCCTTGAGCAGGATGGCGGTCGTCTGGATCTCGGCGACCTTGAAGGACGCCTTTTCCCATTGTTTCGCTGGATCCCAGCCACAGGCGGCATAGGTGTCGACCAGATGAATGAAGCGGCGGTAATCCTCGTCGCGCGGGCGCATGTCGGCATCGACATGGCCGGTGTCCTTGCGCACGACGGGGGTATCGGTGGTGGTGGGTACACGAGCGAGCGCGATGTCCCAGGCGGGAGAATTATCGCTGCCGCTTTCCCAGGGATGCAGGAGCGCAACGAGCCCGGTGCCATCGGGATCGCGGGCGGAATACCACCAGCGGTGCCATCTCAGCGCCGCCTCGTAGAGGGGCAGGGTGCGCGTCTCGGCATCGTTGCCCGCGGCTTCATGCAGCTTGCGCAGCGCGATCGCGAAGACCGGCGGCTGGGTTATGCCGGAGGTCGGGATCGTGTGCGTCGTTCGCCAGACGTTCGGTCCCGGGAAATAGGTTTCGCTTGGCGCGTGGAAGAGGATATGCGGGATCATCCCGTCCGCCCACTGGCCCTCGACCAGCCGTTCCAGCTCGCGATAGGCGCGATCGATGTCGTAGAGCGCGAAGCCCATGGCGACGAAGGCTGAATCCCAGTTCCACTGGAAGGGATAGAGCCGGTCTGTCGGCACAGTATAACCGCCGCGATCGTTGGCGGCGAGGATGCGCTTCGCCTGGTCGATATGCATATTCATGTCGGATACTCCGGTATTCTTAGGCCAAGACGGCCGGAAGGGACTTGCCGCTTTCGGGCGAAAGCCAGGTGATGCGCTTCTGGTCGAGCTTGAGACCGATCGTGTCGCCGCTCTTGACGGTTTCCGAGGCCGGCAGGATGACGCGCACCGGCTGGTCGTGGATCGAGCCGGTCAGAAGCAGGTGCGAGCCCATCGGTTCAGCAACGCGTACCCTCATTTCGAGACCCTGCGGCAGCGGTGCAAGTTCGACGGCTTCGCCGCGCAGGCCAAGGATCACTTCATTGCCGGACCCCTGCGGCGCGGCAAGCTGCTCGGCGCCTGCCGCCACGTGGCTGTTCGTCACCGGCACCTTGATGAAATTCATCGGCGGGTTGCCGATGAAGCCGCCGACGAAACGTGTTGCCGGGTGATTGTAGATCTCGACAGGATGGCCGACCTGCTCGACCACGCCGCCATGCATGACGGCGATGCGGTCGGAAAGGCCCATGGCTTCGGTCTGGTCGTGGGTGACGTAGATCGTCGTGGTCCCCGCCGATTGCAGCACGGTCTTGAGTTCGGTGCGCATTTCGAGGCGGAGCAACGCGTCGAGGTTCGAAAGCGGCTCATCCATCAGGAGAACCTTCGGTTCGACGGCAAGGGCACGAGCGACCGCGACGCGCTGGCGCTGGCCGCCAGAAAGCTTGTTCGGGTAGCGGTCGAGATATTGCTCGATATGCAGGAGGCCGGCGGCCTTCTCGACCTGCGCCTTCACCCTGGCGTCGTCGGCCTTCTGCATCCGCAGCCCGAAAGCGACGTTCTCATAGACCGTCATGTGCGGAAAGACGGCGTAGTTCTGGAAGACCATCGCAAGGCCGCGATCCTTGGGAGGCAAGCCGATCACCGACTTGTCGCCGATGCGGACATCTCCCGACGTTGCGGTCTCGAGGCCGGCGATGATGCGCAGCAGCGTGGTCTTGCCGCAGCCGGACGGACCGAGCAGCGAGACGAATTCGCCGTCGTCGATCGTCAGCGAGACCTCTTTCAGCGCCTGGAAGGCTCCGAAGCTCTTGCGGATGCGGTCGATGACAATATTGGCCATATCTCTGGTCCCGTTATTTGGAGGAAATGCCCCAGATCGCGAAGAGGTAACGTCTGACCGCGAAGATGAAGACAACCGAGGGAAGGATGAGCATCAGGCCCCCGGCAAAACGGTAATGCATCGGGCTTTCCGACAGCACGGTCAGCAGGTAGGCGGTCAGCGTGCGGTTGCGCACCGTCAGCACCGAGGCGGCAAAGACCTCGTTCCACGAGATGACGAAGGCAAAGACCGCGGTTGCGACGATGCCGGGCAGCGCCAAGGGTGCCACCACCTTGAAGAAGGCCTGGATGCGGGTGCAGCCGAACACCCAGGCGGCTTCCTCCAACTCCTTGGGCACGCCGAGGAAAATGCCCTGCGTAACGAGTGCCGCGAAAGGCAGCGCCAGGACGGTATGGATGAGACCGACGCCGACGATCGTGTCATAGAGGCCGAGCCGGATGAAGGAGACCGTCAGCGGCAATGCCAGGATTGCCAGCGGGAAGGCGCGGGTCAGCAGCACCAGGAGGCGGTAGCTGTCCTTGCCGCGGAAATCATAGCGGGCGAGCGCATAACCGGCCGGCGCGCCGAGCAGGATCGAAAGCGCCACCGTAATGCCGGCTGCCCCCAGCGAATTGAGGAAGGACTGGGCGACGCCTTCGGTCTTTAGGAAGAGAATGAAGGGCTCCAGCGATATGCCAGTGGGAAGACCGGTCTTCGGCCAGATATAGACGCCTTGGCGACCGCCAAGTGCGCCGAGTGCCACCAGATAGATCGGCACCAGCACCCAGGCGCAAAGCGCTGCGATGCCGCTCCAGAGAAGCCAACGGCGTGAAGAGACGAAGCCGGCCGCTTTGGGTGTGTCTGCGGCCGTGCTGATGGTGTCCGTGGTCATGGCAGGCGCTCCGGATCGACTTTCAAGGCCTTCAGATAGATGAGCGTGGCGGCAAGCGAGATGATCATGATCAGCACCGCATAGGCGGCAGCGACGCTGTAGTTCTGGTTCTGGTTCTGCCAGTTGTAGGCCTCGCCGACGAGGACCGGGAAATTGCGTCCGCCGAGCGCATAGACCACCGCGAAGACTTCGAAGGCGAGCACGGTGCGCAGGATCAGCGCCGATTGTAGAGCCGGGCGGATCAGCGGCAGGGTGATGCGCCAGAAGCGCGTCCACGGGCCAGCACCGAAGATCTCGGCGGCTTCTTTGAATTCCTTCGGCACCTGGTTGAGACCGGCGACGATGATGACCATCACGATGGCCGTGCCGCGCCAGATTTCGGCAACCGCAATCGCAATGAAGAGCGCGACCGGCGTCTGGTAGGAAAGCCAGCTCGCTTGCCTGCCGATGATGCCGAGGCCGAAGAGCAGCGAATTCAGATAGCCGGTATTTTGCAGGATCGACAGCCAGACGAGACCGGCGGCGAGATCGGAAATGCCGAGCGGGATCGTCCAGATCCACAGGATCGTCTCGCGCCCGCGGCCGACCTTGGCGACCATGGTGCCCATAGCAAGCGCAATGGCGATCTGCACCGGCACGACAGCGATCGTCAGCAGGAAGGTGTTCTTCACCGAGCGCGTGAAATTGATGTCGGTGACCATCCGCTCGGCATTATCAAGCGACAGCACACCATTATCCGAAACCGCCAGCCAGATCGTCTGCACCAGCGGCACGACGAAGAGCAGCGCCAGAAAGGCGACGGATGGCAGGATCAGCAGATAGGGGATCCAGGGTCGGCTATTGGTCATCGACTCCCGCCTTGACGAGCAGAGTGGTGAAGGAGCGCCCGGGCATTTCGCCCGGACGCGTCTCGGGCGGATTTATTCGACCGGGCAGGGGCCGTCGCTCTTGGCATCGGGCGCCCAGCAGGCAGCTTTCGTGTCGGTCATCAGCTTGGCCATCGTGGCGCCCTGGGTCTTCAGCACGTCTGCAACGGGCTCGTTCTGCAGCACGATGCGCTGGAAACTGTCCATGTAGACCTTGTTAAACTCGCCGCCCTTGTCGCCGAGGCCGACCGGGAGCAGCGAGATGACCGCGTCCTTGGAAGCCTGGGTGGCGGTAACCGCACCGGCGAGAAGGGCAACGCCCGCGTCGAGATCCGGCGGCAGCTTGACGTTCAGGGTCGGGAAGAAACCGACCTTGGAGGCGGTCAGGAGCTGCGTATCCGGCATCGACAGGTGCTCGATGATTTTTTCTGCGCCGGCCTTGTCAGGCGCGCCCTTCGGAATGGCGAGACCAGCAACGACTGGCATGTAGCCGCGGCCCTTGGGACCAGCGGGAGCGGGGAAGACCACATAATCATCCGGTGCGGCAGAAATGGCATTCTTCAGCCGGGCGATATGATCCCAGGCGACCATGACTTCGCCGGCAGCGAGCGGCTCCTGCATGAAGTCGTAGCTGGTCGAATTCGGTGTCACATAGGCCCACAACGCCTTCAGTTTCTCCCAGCCAGCAGCAGCATCGGCACTCTGGAAGGTGCGCACGACACCCCCCGTGAAGGACGGATAGAAATAGCCCTGGAAATAACGCGCCATCAGCCCTTTCGGGCCGGCCGGGAAACCGATCTGCGGCTGGCCCGTCGCCTCCTGCATATTCTTGCCCCACTCGATCAACTGATCGTAGTTCAGCGCGTTCACGTCGGCGCCATCAGGCAGGTATTGCAGCGCTTCCTTTTTGGCAGCCATCACATAGGTCGCCTGCATCCAGGGAATGTACTGCTGGGTCGGCTTGCCGAGCTTGCCGAGGTCGAGCAACGACTGCGGCATGCCGCTCGCTGCCAGCTTCTTGGCGAGATCGTCGAGTGGCTCGAGCGTGTCCTTGTCGGCAAGCGGCGAGAGCTCGCCATGTAGCGCACCGACGAGGCTGACGGTGCGCTTGCCGGCCTGACGTTCGGCCTCCATGCGGACAGCAAATTGCGGCGGCTCCTCGACCACGTAATCAACCGAGCCGACATCCTTCAACAGCTCCTCGCGGACGACGGTCGCCTCTTCGATCGGGCGAAGCTGGGTGGACACGAAAACCGTCTGGGCAAGCACCGGCGAGGCGAAGGCCAGCACGGTGGAAGCCAGAATTCCAAATGACATGATATGTTTCATCTTCTCCTCCTTCATTGTTCTTTGTTTGAGATGCACTTCTGTCTATGCCGCCTTGGCGGGACGGCGATGGCTGTCGCGATCGACGAATTCGATCGCGTGAAGTTCCTGGAGTTCTTCGGCGGGCTCTCCGGCAATGGCGCGCAACAGCAGCGAGGCGAAGCTCGCGCCGAGGTTTTCGCCGGTCATGCGCATGGTCGAGAGCGGAGGGCTGGTGAAGGCGCCCATCGGCAGATCGTCATGGCCGACAATGCTGATCTGGTTGCCGCCATCGACCTCGCGCAGCGCCCTCAGTGCCCCGATCGCCATTTCGTCGGTGGCACAGACGAGTGCAGTCGGACGTGATGGTTGGCGCAGAAGTTCCAGCGCCGCGAGGTAGCCGCCCTGTTCCAATGGCGCACCTTCGGCGCACAGGTCGGTCGCAAGGCCGCATTCCTCCATCGCCGCCCGCCAGCCACGGCAGCGGTCATGCGCGAAATAATATTCCTGCGGGCCGGCGATATGGCCGATACGGCGGTGGCCGGCGGCATGGAAGCGCAGCGTCGCGGCTCGGAAGCCAGCAAAGCCGTCGCCGTCGATATAGGGATGGGGCAGCAGGCTTTCGGTGCGGCCATTGGTGACGAAGGGAATGCCGCGCGACTGCAGAAAGTCGACGCGCTCGTCCTTCCGCTTGGTGCGGACGAGAAGCATGGCGTCGACGCGGCGGCCATCGACGAAGCGGCGGCAGATGTCGAGTTCACTCTCGCCGCGCGGCACCGGTGCAACCACCAGATTGAGGCCGGCAGCGGCAAGATGTTCGGCACAGCCGGACAACATATCGAGGAAATGCGGAGGGCCGATATGGCCAGGATCGCTTGGCAGCGTGACGGCAACCAGCTCGGCGCGCTGCCTGCGGAGGCGACGGGCCGAAGCATTCGGCCGGTAGCCAACCTTGTCGGCAGCCTCGCGCACCCGTTCTCGCGTGGCGGCCGACACATCGGCGTAACCGTCGAGCGCACGCGACACCGTGGTGATCGACAGTCCCAGCGATTGCGCAAGCTGTTTGAGATTGGCCAAGATCTTCCTCCCGAAGTGAGAAAAAGATTCTCCAAAACGTTTTGGGAGTCAAGCCAAAACGTTTTGGATTCGTGCAGATGTCGCACGCATGATCTTTCAAGACGAGCAGAGACGTCATAGAGATATGCGAAGGGGCGGGTCTTTTCAGCGCAGCCTAGGCGGGACCACTATCTTGTGTATCTGGATACGCTCGGGAAGTTCGCAAAGTAGCTCCGCGTCCCGCTCCCGATGCGGCGGGGATAACCGAAGTCTTGCTTTGGGCAGGGAGGTGGCTTCGAATTAGCTCTCGCTCAATCGGTAAGCTTGAGGGTTGCCGTAAACTGCGTTCCTTCCAGGCGATTGTATCTCGCCTCGCCATGCAGTTGATTTACGAAGGCTTTAATCAGCCGCGTCCCCATCCCGGCGCTGTCCGATCGGCCATCAAAACCAATCCCGTCGTCGGCGACGGTCAGTTGGGATTCCTCTCCTTCAGTCGCGTGCAGCATGACGCGAATATTTCCGGATGCCCGGCCGTCGAAGGCGTATTTCATGCTGTTGGCAATCAACTCGTTGAGCAGGAGGGCAAACGGCGTTGCCTTGTCGGCCGCAATCACGATGTCGTCGATTTCAAAGTCAACGGAAACGGCGCGACCATGGACGTCTACGAGTGTCCTAACGAATGATGGAATGAATTCCCGAGCAGATATTCCGCTAAACTGGTCGAAGCCGTACATCTGCTCGTGAACTGCGGACATCGCAGAGATGCGCTCGTTTAATTTTTGAACGGCTTCCGGTTCAAAACCCTGCAAGCGCAGCAGGGCCATCACCGTCTGCAGGTTGTTCTTCACTCGATGGTGTATCTCGCGCATGAGCGTTTCATTCGATCGCAACGCATCCGCAAGCTGCCTGGTGTGCAATGTGTCCACCTTGATGAGGTTCTGAATCCACAATGCAGCTGCCAAAGCCCCGACGAGGGCGAAAGCGACCAATAAAGCCGCGATTTTGGCATCCTCCCAAAAGGGCTGCATGATTACGTTGATATCTGCCGAAGCAATGGCCACAAAAGGGGTGCGTTCGAGGATTCGGTATGCGACCAGGCGATCTTCATTGTCGACTGGCGACACGGAGCGATATGTGCCTGATGTCGCCTTCCTCATATAGTCGGTAAACAGCTTGTGGTTTCGCATATCGACTGGTCCGGCGGGTTCCGGGTATCGGGCGATAAGTTGCCCGTCGCGCCTGATGAGGCCGACAATCGAGTTCTCGCCTATCGCGACCGCGTCCCATATTGGCCTTAGGATGCTCGCGTCGAAGGCAATCACGGCGGCGCCAGCGAACACGCCATTGCGTTCGAGCCTGCGGCTGAAGACGAATATCTGCCGCTGGGAAAGGCGGCTGATGATCAGCGGGGATGTATATTCGTCAGCGCCGTTTCTCAACCGAACGAAGTAGTCGCGGTCCGTAACGTTGATCGGCTTGATATCGCGATCGTTCGAAAAGAGCGTTTTTCCATCTGCCCCGATGACATAGGCTGTCGCCTGAGGAGGAAGGTCATAGACGGCAGCGTCGAGATCGCGCACCCGATCGGGGCCGGGCAAAGATGTACTCGGCCCCAGAGCATCATCAATTCGGTGCAGGGTCTCCCGAGCAAGGGAATTCAACCAATTCGCGTTCGCTGCAACGATTTTGGAAGCGGCGCTGACACGCTCATCGCCCCGGCGAACAGCTGTCTCGTAACTGGATATGAGCCAGATCGACAAGAGGGTGGTGAATGACAGGAACATCAGCGCGATGATCGCGAGCGATGCTTTGCCTACCGAGCCAACGTATTTATCGCCACCGATCATCTTTTTGGGCCAATTTCCATAGTGCGGCGACGGCCAGACGGGGACATTGCAACGCATTCCGAACCATATCCGATAAGCTGATTTCTGACTCTCGAAAATTATGCAGTGCTCACTACTCGGCGTCCTCAAAAGTACGACTGAGGATTGTATGTTCACAGTCACCTTTAGAGAATGACCGCGACATTCGGTCAATCCCACTCCGTTCGAGAAGGAGATCCGAATGATGGATAAAACCTTTCGCACGCGAGGCTCGGCACGACGGGGTTCTTAACTGATCATCGGCGTCTATTCGATCAAAATCTAATCAACCGCGTAACCTGATCTGAAAGTCGGTTTGCTAGGGAGGGTCTCCTTCCGGGAAGTGACGTCATGATCCTTGAGTTGCAGAATGCCATTCTGGAAATGATTGCCAAAGGGGAACCGCTGGCAGCAACGATGGAGCAACTTTGCCTCGAGGTTGAGGCCGCCGTTCCTGGGATCATCGCTTCGGTGCTGACGTTCGACGGGAGCCGTCTTCACACACTCGCTGGACCTTCCCTACCGCCTCACTATTCAGCGGCTGTCGACAATCTTGAGGCCAGTCCTCTTGCGGGCTCCTGTGGGGCTGCTGCCTATTTCGGTGAAGCGGTCATTGTCACCGATATCTCGACTGATGCTCGTTGGCAGGACTTCAAGTCCCTGGTCCTTCCACTGGGATTGAAGGCTTGCTGGTCCAGCCCGATCAAGCGTGGCGAGCAGGTGATTGGTAGCTTCGCCTTCTACTATCGAGACCACCGCGGTCCGAAGGCCATCGAACGGGACCTCGTCGACGCCTGTGTCCATCTCTGCATAATCGCCATCGATCGCGAAGAACGTGTAATGGAACGTCAGCGGCTGACATACAGTGACGCTTTAACAGGACTGTCGAATCGCGCTCGTTTCAACCAGCTTCTAGCCGAGGAGCTGCCTCGATCCCGGCGCGCCTGGGGCATCTTGCTGGTGGACATCGACAACTTGAAACTCGTGAACGACACGTTCGGGCACGCAGCCGGCGACGCATTGATTCAAGTGGTTGCAGACCGGATCGCCGCGACAGCAGGCCCCAAAAACACGTTTAGGCTCGGTGGAGATGAGTTTGCTGTCATTGTGTCGGACGACAAGGACCTTGATCTGAATGTCAGGGCAACCGACATCTTGAAAGCACTGTCCTCTCCGTCAACCTGCGACGGTCATGTCGTCTTTCCCGCCGCGACGATTGGCGGTGCGCTGGCTGAGATGGAACCAAACCCTAACCAGATCCGCCAGAACGCCGATGTGGCGCTCTATCATGCGAAAGAACACAATCGCGGCCGGTACGTGCAACACTATCCCGGCCTGGGCACCGCCCTGACCCGACGCTTCAGGGCGGTTCGCGATGTGGGCGTCGCCCTGGAAGAGGATCGGATCGACGCGCATTACCAGCCGATATTGCGCCTGGATACTCGCGAAATTGTCGGTTTCGAAGCCTTGTGTCGAATGACCACGCCTTCCGGCGAAATCATAGCCGCAGCGCATTTCCATGAGGCCACGAAAGACGCCCATATTGCTGCTGAGCTGACACAACGGATGTTACTGAGGGTTGCAAGGGACATCCGGAGCTGGCTCGCCCGAGGCCTTCCTCTTCAACATGTCGGCATCAACCTGTCTGCCGCAGATTTTCGTGGCGGTAATCTGCAAGACAGGCTGTGCCGCATTTTCGGGGAAGCGGAGGTTCCTCTTAAGCACATCATCCTCGAAGTAACGGAATCGGTTTACCTCGGACAACGGGACTATGTTGTGGCGGAGGAGATAAAGGCTCTTCGGTCCAAGGGCTTACGGGTTGCCCTCGACGACTTTGGCACGGGCTACGCGTCTTTGACCCATCTGCTGACGGTGCCGGTCGACATCATCAAGATCGACAAGTCCTTCATCGATCGCATGGTGCCCGGCGATGCAGGAACTTTCATCGTTGAAGGCCTGATCGGAATAGCTGACAAGCTGGGAATCCGGGTTGTCGCAGAGGGGATTGAGACAGAATCCCAAGCTGCTCAGTTGAGCCAGCTCGGCTGCAAGCTCGGACAGGGCTACCTCTTTTCGAAAGCAGTCGATCGAACGGCTGCCGCAGCCATTTTAGAGCAGCATGGACAATGGCCCAACAAAGACAAGACCCGTGCCGGAGCCCGATAGCCTCCCTGGGCGAGGTTTTCGCGCTCGGGCCAGACCCGATACCTGAGACAACACATGAGTACCAAGATCATTTTGAACGGATCAGAGATGCGAAAACGGATACATGTCAGCCAATTGCGGGTCGGAATGTATGTCGAGGACGTCGAGATTGAGGGGGAAGACAGGACACGCCGGTTCAAGCCGTTCCTGATCTCGGCGGCCGGTCAGGTCGAGAGTTTGATGGCAAGCCGCCTGATGACGGTCGTGATCGACGTCGGAAAAGGCGCGGATGTCGACCCGGGTGCGACACAGGACATCGACCGGGCTGCGTTTGACGCCCAGCTTCGTGCCGTGTTTTCGGCGAAGGACATCAAGCAGGCGAGGGAATGCGTAGAGGATACGAGACCGCAGATCCGCCAAATGCTTGCCCACGCTAGGATCAAAGCCTCCTTTGCCAGCGATGCGGCAAGCTCGGCTGTGGAGCGGATCATGTCGGCAGCCTTCGACAATGCCGGTGCGCTGATCGCGGTCGCGAAGCTGAAAGAAAAAGATGAGCTGACGTTCCTCCACTCGCTGGCGGTTAGCGCGCTGATGATCACCCTGGGGCGCAGCCTCGGTCATGGAGAAGAGGAGGTACGGGTCCTGGGACTCGGTGGACTGGTTCACGATCTTGGAAAAATGGCGCTGCCGGACGAAATTTTGACGAAACCCGGTAAACTGACGGCCGAGGAAATGGATCTTGTGCGCGGGCATCCTCAGCGAGGATATGAGCTGGTCTCTCATGTCGCGCATGTTCCCAAGCAGGTGCTGGACATTTGTCGCTACCACCACGAAAAGTTCGATGGCTCTGGCTATCCTGGTCGGCTCGCCGGAAAGAAGATCCCTTACGTAGCCCGGCTTGCGGCGATTTGTGACGTTTACGAAGCGTTGACCACAATCAGGCCGTATAAGCGCGCCTTCTCGCAAGCGGAGGCAATCAACATGATGATGAATTCGCCGGGCCATTTCGACAGCCAGCTTCTTTCCGCATTCGTATCAAAAATGGTGATCAGCGGCACGCTCCACTAGAGCCGACATTTGTCGGACGGCGCGTCGCAGCGGCCAAACGTCAATTGCAACTCCGCTCCGAATCGGCAGTCACTCCGGCAGCAGCGGCCAAGGGCACAAGAGCGATCTCCACCTCGTCGGTTTGAATCCCATCAAGGTGCTGGAGTGTTCCTGGAGTTCACCGCTTCTCGGAAATGACGGGGGGTCGTGCCCGTTCGCTCCTTGAAAATCTCGTAGAAGCGACTGCTGGAACCAAACCCGCAGTCAAAACCGATCTGGAGGACAGGATCCTCCGTGTCTGTCAGAAGCTGCATCGCCCGGGCAATCCGATGTCGGGTCAGGTATTCGTTGACTGATATTCCCAGAACCTTTCGGAAAGCGCTGTTGGCGGTGCTTGGATGCATGCCCGCAAGCCTGGCGAGATCGGGTACGCTTATCGGATCTGCGTAGCGGGAATTGATGAGGTCGATCAGCAGCTCGACGTGGCGCACCGCGTGGCCAGCCAACGATGTCGGAGAGACATGGCTTGGCGAATTGTCGATTTCAGCATTGTCCAGGATCAGACGTCGTATTCCCAGTCGTACTTCCTCGACGATCAATTTCCGTCTTGCCGCACTGCCGCCCTGCCATTCCTTTTCCCATCGTGGGAGTGTCAACGCATCCATCGTTTCCTGATTTGCTTGCGCCAGAAACCTCCCCTGCATGATCGACTGCCTCGCCTTTCTGTCCACCGGCAGACCAAGGAAATCGATAAGGGGAAGATAGAGACATACGAGCGGCGCGTTTTCGGCAACAGCGATCGTCTGATGGGGAATTGCGGCCCAGAATAAAACCAGGCGGCCGGCCTCAACCTGTTCCAGCCTTCCATTGAAAAGGTAGGTCATCTGGCCTGCCATGAGCAGGTTTAATTCAACGTGGTCGTGCCAATGCGGTGCGGCCATCGCATCAGCGATGTGACGCTCGATCAGGAACTGCCCTCTGGATCCAATCCATTCGCCGCGGCTTTGGCTATGTTTCATTTGTAGGAGACTCGAATCCCGGAATTAATAGGCCGATGTCAGGAAGAAATTCTGATCTAGAAGGAGCAATAAGCAATCACAACCCATGGGGAGATTGCAATGCCGAAGATTTGTCTGGTTGGCGCTGGCAGCACCGTTTTTGCCCAGAACATTCTGGGAGATGTCCTGTCCACGCAGAGAGGGAGCGACTACGTCATCAGCCTCTTCGATATCGATCCAGAGCGACTGAAGACGTCAGAAATCGTCGCTCGCCGGATCTGCGAGTCGCTTAAGCTTTCAAGCGTCAGGATCGACGCCACGCTCGACCGGCGGGAAGCACTACGCGGGTCTGATTTCGTGATCCTCATGATGCAGGTCGGTGGCTATAAGCCGGCTACCGTCACGGACTTCGACATTCCGAAAAAATATGGCTTGCGTCAGACGATCGCCGACACCCTTGGCATCGGGGGTATTTTCCGCGGTTTGCGGACGATACCAGTCCTTGAGGCGATCTGCCGAGACATGCAGGAGGTTTGCCCTCGGGCTCTTCTGATGCAGTACGTCAACCCGATGGCCATCAACTGCTGGGCGATCAAGGATCTGGCCCCGGAAATCCGGACCGTCGGCTTGTGTCATAGTGTGCAACACACAGCCGGGCATCTCGCGCAATGCCTTGGCGAGGACATTGCCGACGTAAACTACGTTTCGGCTGGGATCAATCACGTCGCCTTCTTCCTGAAATATGAGAAAGTTCACAGCGACGGACGGCTGGAAGATCTCTATCCGAGACTGAACGCTCTCGCCGCCGATGGCCGCGTTCCGCCGGACGATCGGGTGCGGTTCGATGTGCTCAAACGGCTCGGCCACTTCGTCACCGAATCCAGCGAGCATTTCTCCGAGTATACCTCCTGGTACATCAAGGAGGGACGAGGGGATCTGATCGATCAGCTCAATATTCCGTTGGACGAATACATCCGGCGCTGCGAAGTGCAGATCAAAGAGTGGCATGCCCTGCGCAAGGAACTGGAAGGCGACAAGCCGATCGAGGTGTGCCGCAGCAATGAATACGCGGCCGGCATCATTCATGCCGCGGTAACCGGCAACCCGGCGCTGATATACGGCAATGTGCCAAACAACGGCCTGATCGAGAATCTGCCCGATGAATGCATCGTGGAAGTGCCTTGCCATGTCGACAGAAACGGAATTCAGCCGATCCGGGTCGGTCGGATCCCCTCGCAGCTTTCCGCCGTCATGAACTTGAGCGTTTCTGTTCAGCAGTTGACGGTCGAGGCGGCTCTCACAAGAAACCGCGAGCGCATCTACCAAGCCGCTCTGCTCGATCCGCATACATCTGCGGAATTGTCGCCAGACCAAATCTGGAACCTTGTCGACGACCTGATCGATGCGCACGGCGATCTGCTGCCGAGATATCAGTGAGATCCCGCGGATAAGCCAGCCACAAGCGCTGCTGCGCATGGCAGTTCATTCGTTATTGGCGCGCCGTGAATTCACGGCGCGCCTCTTCTCATTCCGGCTCCCATCCAATAAATCAAAAAACGTCAGAAAATTGATTGACACTGATCATATGAAATGAAAATGTGATCGAAATTGGGGTGGATCGTGAGGGAGAATTTCGTTGAGCCAAGCAGTCGGAGTAAAGGTCGATCGGCTGGATGCCATTCGCAGCCACCTCTACGCGAACGGCTTTTCGACCATCCAGGCGCTTGCCGATGCGATCGGCGCATCGCTTGCCACGGTTCGTAGAGATCTGCAGATCCTTGAGCAGGAGGGGGCCATTGATCGCGTGCATGGTGGAGCGCGCATTGCCGAAGGATCATCGGTTGAGGTTGCATTTCAGGAGCGGGAAAAGCGCCATCTATCGGCCAAGCGGGCGATTGCAACCGCGGCCTACGATCTGCTTCATCCGCGTACGGCAATCTTTCTCGACGCGGGAACGACCGTCCTGCAGCTTGCGCGCCTCGTTCGCATCAACCCCCTGCCGCTCAGGATATTCACCAACGGCCTGACGGTAGCGCAGGAATTCCTGAATATTCCGAATTTGGAGGTGGTGCTTCTCGGCGGTCAGCTCCGTAGCGAGAATGCGTCGCTTGTCGGACCTCAGGCGGAGGCAATGCTGGAAACTTTATGGTTCGACCAGCTCTTTCTTGGCGCCAGCGCCATTAGTTCCGACGGTGCGATCTACAGCGTGGACAGTGCGGAAGCGAGCCTCAACCGGCGTATGCTGGCTCGGTCAGCCAATCGTTTCGTCCTGGCCGATTCCTCGAAATTTGGAACCACGGCGACCTACAAGGTCGCGCCGCTGGACACCGCGAAAGTCATTACCGATTCCGGGCTTTCGCGGCATTGGCGCGACGAGCTTGTCAACTTCGGCGTCGACGCAACGATCGCCGACCTGAGGGCGAAAGAGTGAGCGACGCGCTGATCCTCGGCATCGACGGTGGCGGAAGCAAGGTGCTGGTTGCCCTCGCGGACAAGCGTGGCCGGATATTGCGGCGTTCCCGCGGCCACGGGGTCAATCCCATGGACAATCCGAATTGGCTCCAGGAGCTGGAGCAGCATCTCCTTCCCTTTCGCGATGAAGGAAATCTGGCGGCCGTCGCCGCAGCGCTGCCCGCCTACGGGGAGGTTGAGCGCCTGTCGGTTCTACAACGGGATGCGATCGAGCGCCTGTTCCCAAACGTCCACCGGCGCGTCCTCAACGACGTCGACGCGGCGCATCTCGGTGCTTTTGCGGGTGAGCCGGGTATCCTCATTCTTTCCGGCACAGGTTCAATGGCATGGGCGCGTAATTCCAAAGGCCAGTCGGCGCGCACTGGCGGCTGGGGAGATCTCGTCGGCGACGAGGGCAGCAGTCATTGGATCGGGCAGAGGGCGCTCAACCTCGTCAGCCAAAGCTTGGATGGGCGTGCTCCGGCAACGGATCTCGCAAAGGCCTTGTTTGACCACCTTCACATCGACCCGAGCAATCCCATGAATGGCCTCGGCGATTGGGCCAGCTCCTTGGCGAACCCACGGGCAGACATTGCAGCAATTTCGGCCCTCGTCGATCAGGTCGCACTTGGCGGCGACAAAGGGGCGATCGGGTTGATCGAGCAGGCCGCCGATGAATTGGCGAAACATCATGCGGCAATTGCCGGCCATTGTGATCCGGATGCCGACTGGACTTATGCTGGTGGTACTTTTTCGAGCCGGCTACTTCTGGAGGCGCTTGAACGCCGTATTGGCAGGCCTCCGGCTTTGCCGAAACTTCCCCCCATTGGCGGCGCGCTTCTGGCTGCCGCCCAGCTTCTCGACTGGCCGTTAGACGACGGCTGGTTCGGGGCAAATCGTGGCCACGGCCGAAGGCGGTGACTGCGCATCCCAGTGAATTGAGCTCAAGAATAATGAAGGATGGGAACATGCATAAATTGATCTTGCCTCTACTTGCATCAGCAGCCCTGGCAATCGCCGTACCCGCTCTTGGCCAGGACGCCAAGCCGCTTGCCGGCCAGTCGATCACGGTGCTCATGCCATCGCCGCAGGGACCGAATATCGCCTCTGACTTCGAGGTCGAAACCGGCATTCACGTCGACCTGCAGACCTTGTCTTGGGACGACATCCGCCCGAAGCTGGTGACGGCTTTGGTTGCCGGGACAGCGCCGGCTGATGTGACCGAATTCGATTGGTCCTGGACCGGTCAGTTCAGCGCCGCCGGTTGGTATATGCCGCTTGACGATGTGATCGACGCCGACACCGTGAAAGATATCGGTGTTGCGAAGATCTTCACCGTCGACGGCAAGTTATTGGGTATCCCCTACACCAACGACTTCCGGGTGATGCTCGTCAACAAGAAGCATTTCGCGGATGCAGGCATCACCGAGATGCCGAAAACATTGGATGCGCTGGTCGCTGCAGCCAAGAAGATCAAGGAAAAGGGCATTGTCGAGTATCCGATCGGCCTGCCGGTTTCAGCAACCGAAGGCGCGTCAACGAGCTGGTACTTGCTGACCAAGGCCTTCGGTGGCGAACTCTTCGACAAGGACTTCAATCCGCTCTTCACCTCGCCGGATTCGGCTGGTTACAAGGCGCTTGCTTTCGAGCTGATGCTCCTCAAAGAAGGGCTGGTCGATCCGGCGTCTACCGGCTTGAAAGACAGCCAGATCAATGAGAGCATGTTCGGGCAGGGCATCACCAGCATCATGATCTCCGGTGAGCCCGGTCGTCTCGGCCAGATGAACGACCCGAAGCAGTCGAAAGTCGCCGGCCAGGTTGAAGCGATCCTCGTGCCGACGGCGAGTGGTGAAACGCGCAGTTTCGGCCTTCCAGAAGCGCTGGCTATTCCAAACGTCTCTCCCAACAAGGAGGCTGCGATCGCCTTCGTCAAATGGTTCACCAGCAGGGACTTCCAAAAGAAGAATGCCGTGAACGGCTTCCTGCCGACCCGCACGTCGGCGCTTTCCGAACTCAACGAGTCTGGAAAGCTAAACAGCGGCGATGCTCTCGTGGCACAGTCCAAAACCGTTGAGCCGCTCTTCCCGCAAGGCACGCCGCCTTGGTATCCGCAATTTTCCAGCGGCGTAAACACAGCGATCAATAGCGCTGCCAAGGGACAGATGAGCGTCGACCAGGCGATGGAGGCTATCGCTTCCGCCGCCAAGCAGGCAATGGCGCAATGACCGCTTTGGCGTCCGAAGAGGCCACGAGCAAGCGTGGGGTCGGCTTCAACGCCGACGCCACACTCGGCTTGCTGTTGGTGTCGCCCATCGTCATCACGATGGCAGCTTTGGTCTTCTACCCGATGGGAAGAACCGTCTGGGACAGCCTGCACAGGGTCAACCCCATGCAGGCCGGCACTCCATTCATCGGCCTGGAAAACTACAGCCGAATGCTATCGGATGGCCAGCTCGCGACCACCTGGAGCAACACGCTCACATACGTTGTTCTGGCCGTCGTCGCCGAAACCGTGTTCGGCGTTCTTGCCGCCGCTCTCATCAATCAGATCAAGGTCGGGCGGCAGTGGGTTCTCGCAGCAGTGATCTTGCCCTGGGCGCTGCCCGGCGTTGTAAATTCGGTCATTTGGCTTTGGATTTATCAACCTGGTGCGGGTCTGTTGAACGGCATTCTTTCGGCGCTCGGGCTCCCCTTCGAAAATCACGTCTGGTTCAACGATCGCACCAGCGCCATCGTCGCCGTAACAATCGTCCACGTCTGGCGCATGATGCCTTTGACGATCGTCATCGTCCTTGCGGCGATGCAGAGTATCCCTGCTCATCTCTATGAGGCTGCGCGAATCGATGGAGCGACGCGCGTTCAGATGTTCGGATGGGTAACCCTTCCGCTGGTTCGCAGTGCGATCGCTGTCGCCATGACGAACGCAACCGTGAATGCTTTCAATCTCTTCGACGAGGCCTGGGTTCTGGCGGGTGCCAGCCTCGAGACCCGACCGGTGCTCGTCCAGATCTACCTCGAAACCTTCCAGAATCTCCGCTTCTCGTATGGCATGGCGCTATCGGTCGTGATCACTCTCGTGTCTCTGCTGATTTCGCTCGTCTACGTCCTTCGTGTCTATCGCAACACACGGTTCGACTGATGAGATCTACTATTGCCTATCGAATGATGATTTGGACCGGTGTCGTCGTCCTGTTGATCTGGTCTCTAGGGCCGATCTACTGGACCATCGCGAGTTCGGTTACGCCCAGCGAAGACTTTTCGACCCGACCGATCAACTTCTTTCCGCAGCACTTTACGCTCGATCACTACTCCCGGCTGCTCGGCATCAATATTGCGCGGATCGGGGGTGTGGAGGTATTCAAACAGTTCCGTGCCGCGTTGCTCAATAGCGTGGTGACATCAATCGCCGCCACCCTGCTTTGCGTCGCGATATCCTCTCTTGGCGCGTACGCTTTCACTAGGCTTCAGTTTCCTGGCCGCAAAGTGCTTTTTGTCGCCGTCGTCGCGACTCTGGCCATTCCTGCCTACGCGGTCTTGATCCCACTCTATCAGATCATGATCAAGCTGCATCTCGTCGATACCTATGTGGGCGTCTCGCTGATCTATGTCTCGGCCTTCCTGCCCCTGTCGTTATGGCTGCTGCGCAGCGTGTTCGAAGCTCTTCCGATCGCACTGGAAGAGGCAGCGCAACTCGACGGAGCCGGCCGGCTCTACATCTTCTTCAATATCGTCCTGCCGCTGGCCGGACCGGGTCTGACGGCAGCGGCGATCCTTACCTTTCTTGGTGCATGGGGACAGTATCTCGTACCGCTCATTTTTTCGCCCCAGGCAACGAAGCCCTTGACCGTTCTGATCCCGGAATTCGTAACCAAGAACTTCATCGACTACGGCCTCATCACGGCGAGCGGCTCGATCGCGATCGTCATTCCCGCCCTCGTCGTCATTTTCCTCAACCGTTACCTCGTCAGCGGCCTGTTGGCTGGTTCTGTCAAATAATCGGAGACTTCATGAGCACGACCGAAAAGGTTATTTTCGAGCAATTTCCTTACTGGGAGAAGGCCATTGAATTGAATTCAGCCGACGACCGCGCGGAGCTGCTCGTCTTCGTCGGCTGCGGCACGTCTTTCAATCTTGCACTTTCGCTGGCAGCCTATGCCAATATGGCCGGGCGAAAGGCAATCGCGGTCCCCGGCGCCGAATGGCAAAACCGCCCCTCGGCCTTCTGGCCGGAGTGGCGCAACACGCACGTCGTCGCGCTGTCCCGGAGCGGCGAGACGACAGAGACAGTCGCCGCAGCAAAGGCAAGCCGGGCCGCCGGCGCCTTCGTGACGGCGATAACGGTCGAACCGGAAAGCTCTCTTGCGAAAAATTGCGATCGGATGGTCGCGACCGAAACCCATCCGGACGAAGGTATCGTCATGACGGTATCGGCGAGCCTCATGGTCCTGCTCGGTTTGCAGATGATCGGGCAGAAGGTTCCTGCCTCTGTCGTGAATTCGGCCCGCCAGCTCGCGAGCGCTCTCGATGCCGCGCTGCCTGGAATTATCGCCGACCGGTCGCACTTCGTCTTTCTCGGTGGGGGACCGCTCTTCGGCGTCGCCCTGGAAGGAGCGCTCAAGCTCATGGAAATGAGCCAGATCATGACCCAGGCCTTCCATCCGCTGGAATACCGGCATGGGCCGATCAGCCTCGTTGACGGGAAAACGGTTGCGGTCATGCTGTACAGCTCCGACCAGAGGGAGGCGGAGACGAAACTGGTAGGAGAACTGAGGGAAAAAGGCGCGGTTGTCATTGGTGTAGGTGGTCCGGGCGATCTGGAACTCGCCGTTGATGTCGATCTTTCGCTTGCGGGTCTCGTTGTCCTTCCGGCGCTGCAGATCCTCGGCGAACGGGCCGCGCAGGCTCGGCAAATCGATACGGTCTCTCCCCGCCACCTGACGAAGGTCGTGACGCTCGCATGACGAGGATCGAAGAGAAGCGGCAGATCGCGCTGCGAAAGCTTTTCGGTGCCAGGAACCTGCCTTTTCCACATGGCGTCACTTCGGTCTGCTCGGCTCATCCGCTGGTCATTGAGGCAGCCCTTCGGCGGGCCGGCATGGAGCACCGGGCGGTCCTCATCGAAGCCACCTGCAATCAGGTCAATCAGGAGGGCGGCTATACCGCGATGACGCCGGTGGACTTTCGCCGGTACATCGAGAACGTCGCCGCAGCGACTGATTTTCCAGCCGAACGCATCATCCTGGGAGGCGATCATCTCGGCCCCAACCCATGGAGGACGTTGGCGGCCGAGGAGGCAATGTTGCGCGCCATGGCTATGGTGACGGCCTATGTCGAGGCAGGGTTCGAAAAGATTCACCTGGACACGTCGATGGGCTGTGCCGGTGAACCAACGGCGCTCGATGACGAATTGACCGCGGCGCGGGCCGCTCGATTGGCAAAAGCCGCCGAAGAGGCCGCTCTTCGTTCAGGCCGCCGTCCGCCGGTCTATATCATCGGAACCGAGGTGCCGCCTCCGGGTGGTGCAACGCACGCACTCGAAGAGATCGAAATTACGCGAGCCGATGCGGCGATGAAAACCCTCGCGGTTCACCGGGCGTCGTTTGCCGAGGCAGGTTTGGCGTCGGCGATGGAGCGGGTCATTGGGATAGTGGTTCAGCCGGGTGTGGAATTCGGCAACACGGACGTGGCGCTCTACAAGCCTGAACGGGCCAAGAGCCTCATTCGTTCGCTCGACGACATGCCGGGCTTGGTTTTCGAAGCACATTCCACCGACTACCAGCCGGCCGAAGCCTTGTCTGCTCTCGTTGACGGCGGCTTTGCAATCCTCAAGGTCGGACCAGGGCTGACGTTCGCGCTGCGCGAAGCCCTCTACGGTCTCGATGCAATCGCTGATGTGCTTGCAGGGAAGACGCCACGAACCGGACTGATGACGACCATGGAAAAAATCATGGTTGAGCAACCGGCAAGCTGGGCGGGCCACTATGGCGGCAGTCCCGATGAGCAGCGACTGCAACGGCATTTCAGCTATAGTGATCGAATTCGCTATTACTGGCCGGATCCTCGAGCATCCGCCGCGGTCGGTGAATTGTTCAG
This sequence comes from Rhizobium sp. P1_B8, assembly GCF_056406515.1. Classification (NCBI taxonomy): domain Bacteria; kingdom Pseudomonadati; phylum Pseudomonadota; class Alphaproteobacteria; order Hyphomicrobiales; family Rhizobiaceae; genus Rhizobium; species Rhizobium sp. P1_B8. Next base: position 110,664 of record NZ_JBFTZZ010000008.1, read on the forward strand.
CCGGCTTCCTGATGAAATTCCCGAAACTCTGATCAGCCAATATCTCGGCCGACTATATTCTGACGTGGTGTCAATGCGGGTCGCTCCGAAGGCCCGCGAGCTCTGCCTTGCTGCGGTCGACGCGGTATTGGCGCCTTATTCAGCCGCCACGGCAAGCCCATGAGCAATCGACAGCCGTGTCACACGAGCGGCTGCGTCCCGAAGATATCAATATTCAGCCGGAGAAAGTTATGGCGTCAGTAAGTGTGGCGAATGCCCGCAAGAGCTACGGTCACTTCGAAGTTCTGCATGGGGTGGATATTGATATCCAAGACGGCGAGTTCGTTATCCTGGTCGGCCCGTCCGGGTGCGGGAAGTCGACATTGTTGCGGATGATCGCCGGCCTCGAAGAGATTTCAGCTGGTCGGATTTCGATCGGCAGCAAGGTCGTGAACAATGTCGCGCCAAAAGAACGCGATATCGCGATGGTTTTCCAGTCCTATGCGCTCTACCCCCATCTGACAGTCGAGGCGAATATGGGTTTTTCGCTGAAGCTGGCGAAAGCACCCAAGGAACAGACCAGGCAGCGTGTTCGAGAGGCCGCTGAAATTCTGGGGCTCGAGCATCTGCTCGACAGATATCCGAGAAATCTGTCGGGTGGCCAACGCCAACGCGTGGCGATGGGCCGTGCCATCGTTAGAAATCCGCAGGTCTTCCTGTTTGACGAACCATTGTCGAACCTGGACGCGAAGCTGCGTGTGCAGATGCGTTCAGAAATCAAGCAACTGCATCAGCGACTGAAGACAACGACCATTTATGTCACCCACGATCAGATCGAGGCGATGACGATGGCCGATCGGATTGTTGTGATGCGGGACGGCTTCGTCGAGCAGATAGGCTCGCCGTTGGATCTCTACGACCGACCGGCAAACCTTTTCGTGGCCGGCTTTATCGGTTCGCCGGCGATGAACCTTATTCGAGGGCAGGTCAGCACTTCGGGGCCGCTGGAGTTGATCGCGGACGGCGGAGGTAGGTTACCACTGCCCGAAGCAGCGTCATTGGAACGCGGCGCGCAGATTATCTACGGCATTCGCCCTGAGCATCTCACAATCGGACAAGGTCCTGCTACAGCTGAGGTCGTCCTCGTTGAACCTACTGGTGCTGAGATCCAGATAACCACGAAGTTTGGCGCCGATCACCTCGTTGCGACGGTAAGAGAGCGCCTTGATCTGCGCGCCGGCGACCAGATCGTCATTGCCCCAGATCTCAGCAAACTGCATCTGTTCGACGCGAGAACCGAAAGGCGGTTGAGGTCCGTCTAACCTGATGATTTCCGGCAGAACGTGACATGGAGTTCAAGCTGATGACAAGTCGGAGAGTCGCCCTCATTCGACATCATCCAGCAACGCTGGCGGACGATTCGGTGCGGGTCAGTGTCCAGGGCTGCCAGCGGCGGCGATGATCTCGGCCGCGGTCGGGAAGATGGAGAGGCTGTTCGGTCCGTCGAGCGCCTCGATTTGTACCCAGCCGATGGTGCCGTTCGCATTGACCAGGAAGTGCCCGACGAGCTGGGTAGCATGGTTCGCGAAAATCGCATTATCGGCTTCGTCAAGCTCAAAGCCGTCCTTGGCGTTGAGTATCGTGTTGGCTTCCATCGGGTGCAGCGGTTCCGGCAGCTCGCCCGTGGGGTTGATGCGTGCCGCCAGGAACTGCGCCATCGTTGCGCCATAGGGCCATTCGGGCTGCTCGCAACTCCCTTCGGGCAGGAACTCACCATGCGGCACACCGTAGGCTCGATGCGTGCGGCAGTCGGGGTCACACAGAAGCGTTATTGGCGTCGGCCGGTGGCGGAAATACAGGCGGGCACGTTCCACCGGCGTGTTGATAACGGCCACGGTCTCCACACCGGCGGCGCGCAAGATCGGCTGTACGCTGGCAAGCTGTTCTAACTGGCGCCGGCAGAACGGGCAGTGCAGCCCGCGAAAGAACCCGATGACGAACGGGCGACCGCTCAAGTCGGCGAAAGAGACGGTTCCGTCGAAGTTGGCCGTGGCAAGTGCGAAGGCGGGGGCGGTTTCTCCTGGTTGCAGCGGGCGTTTCTGGTCTCCCATGGAATAATTCCTTTGTCGTATCGTCCAGGTGGACGACCGAAATTTGACTATACCACTTGTGTCGCAAGAAGGCCCAGTGTTCGATGTTGAGATCGCCGAATGTGGTTCGGCATGGCATTTGCCGCTCTGACCGGCGTCGAAGCTGACCCTTTCATTGAACCGCCTGACGTCGTCGAGAGCTTGCCGGTATCGATCGCCGCTCCTATCTTATTTAGAACAGACTAATGGAGCAATGAGATGGCGGAACTTGTGGCTGACACTCTATTCGACACGACGATCGAGATCATTCCTCCGGAAGACATAAAAGAACAACCAGACGGTGCTGCTTGCCTTTGCTGCAAGCGCCGGCGTCGGTGGATGGATGATGACGGCTGCGGCATCTGTGAGGAATGCCTGGCCTCGTGATCGACACAAGAGGGGCACAAGGCGATGGTCATCCGTAGCGCCGGACTTTTGATATACCGGCGTGTTTCCTGGGACATCGAAGTCCTTCTCGTCCATCCGGGCGGCCCTTTCTGGGCTAGGAAAGACGAGGCTGCGTGGTCGATCCCGAAAGGGCTGGTCGAGGCTGGAGAAGACGAGCTCGCGGCGGCAATAAGGGAGACTGCCGAAGAGCTTGATATCGCGGTCAATGGCAGGTTCACACCGTTGGGCGAATACCGACAACCTGGCGGAAAGATAGTTATCGCTTGGTCGATCGAAGCCGATCCGGTACTGGACGTGAATGCGATACAGAGTTCCGAATTTCAAATGGAATGGCCGCCACGGTCAGGGCGGGTAAAGAGCTTTCCAGAGGTTGATCGTGCGGGATGGTTTTCCCTGCCCGACGCAGCCATAAAGCTCTTGAAAGGGCAGCGACCAATGCTTCCCGACCTCCTGACGCATCTGGAACGAGCGGCCCGAAGTTATTGATCGAGCCGTCATCTCACTGCACTCATGCGTGAGGTGCGCGGCAGCCATGAGTTGCTTCTGAAGACAGCAATCCTATCTGACAGTCACGCCATGTGACTGAAATCGAGAAATTGGAGCTGCGATCCGCCTTGGGCACGCGCGAGGAGACAATCATGAACGGCATTTCCAAAACCCTGAACGACATGACGCTTGTCGAACGCTCGAGCCTGCTCGACACCGTCGCCGACGCCTTGGAAGCAACGGCCGAGGAGGCAGAAGGTGAGGGCGACGCCCGCTTTGTCGCCAACTCCATCTGCGTCGCGAATACGATTCGCGGACTATCCGGCGATCTCACGCCGCGCGATCTGCAGGCGGCCGAGTTGCTGCTTGAGCAGGGCATCATGCTCGTCCACCAATTCTCGAACCGCGCGAAACCGAACCGAGTGGTCCACTAGCCGAGGGCGAGGGCGGCCCTGTCAGCAATGCGCTCTGTCAGTGTGGACGGCGGTTGATGGATTGAGATAAAGCCGTTAATCCGCGCTGTGGATAACGGATGCTGCCGGACCCTAGGAGAACGAGCGGTCTGCGCCGCGGCACCGTTGGGAGCCCGGAGATTAGCAGACACGCCAGGAAGGCTTTATTTCTCATGGATTGCCGGTTCAACGCGCAGCCGTATCGAATGGTCGATATGGCGGGGTTCGCCTTTCTTCGATCAGGGGAAGCGTGATGCAGCCTGGTCGCACGGGCCTTGCCGTATGCATGATGGTGGCCGCCGCTTTCTTAAATAGTCTCGACGCAGTCATCGTACGCTTGCTGGCCGGCGACGTGCATCCATTGATGATCGGCTTTTTCCGGTCGTTTTTCGGACTTCTTGTCGTCACGCCCTGGATCGTGTCACGGGTCGACCTGAAAGCCTCACCCTATCGTGTTCTGCATGTCGTGCGCGCGGGTCTGAAGCTTGCCTCACTGGTCGCATTGTTCGTCGCCTTTGCGCACGCACCACTCGCCGATGCCACGGCGATCAATTTCACCATGCCCATGTTTCTCGTTCTCGGTGCGTGGCTGGTGCTCAAGGAACATGTCGGCATCTCCAGCGTGGCCGGCATTGTCGCAGGTTTTGTCGGCGTCATGATCATCATTCGCCCTGGAGCGTCCGGTTTCGACCAATGGCTGCTTTTTGCACTGGCAGGAGCGGTCTTGACGGCGGCCAGCCAATTGATGCTGCGGCGGATGGCATTGAGGGATAGTGCGGACCGGCTGGTTGCATGGAATCTGATAGCGACGGTGCCGCTTGGCGTAATCCTCATGCTGCCGGTCTGGTCAATGCCGACCTGGAGCCAACTCGGGCTGCTTGCTATGCAAGGAGCCCTCGGAGCACTGAACATGACGCTGATCACGCGTGCCTTCGGCATGGCGCCAGCAAGCGTTCTGGCACCGCTCGACTTTCTCCGACTGCCCGTCGTCGCCCTGATGGCCTTCTCATTTTTCTCGGAAGTTCCGGCCGCACAGACGTGGATCGGCGCGGCGGTGATCATCGGCGCGGCCTTTATTGGAACCCGCGGTATCACATGGCGACGCAAGCCGCCGGTTGATTAGCCCTGATCATTTTTGGGGTTCACAAAAATTTTAGATGAACTAATATTTCAGTTGTAGCGACTGATTTTGAAGTCGTGCCTGTTGCCGGAGGGCATGACAGGTGGCTTCGGCACAGACGAAGACGAGACATCACGGCCCCTATGGGTTCACTCGGGAGGAGTGGTATGAAGAGTTTCATCGGCAAACGCGCGATCGCCAGTGGCGTATCGCTCGTGGTGCTTATCGTCATCGTGTTCTTCCTCTCCCGGCTGACGGGCGATCCCACCGACCTCTATCTGCCGATCGACGCGACCACGGAAATGCGCCAGCAATTCCGTGAGATGAACGGTTTCAACGATCCGTTGATCATGCAGTTCGGTCGTTATGTCTCGGATCTTGCACAAGGTAATTTCGGTCAGTCGCTGCGACAGGCCCGTCCTGCCATGGATGTCGTGCTGGAGGCCTTCGTCTGGACCTTCTGGCTGGCTGTCATCACCATGGTGCTGGTCACGATCGCCGCGATCGTCATTGGGTCACTTGCGGCGTTTCGCGTCGGCGGCATCTTCGACCGTCTTGCCACCTTCTTCTCGTTGATCGGCGCTGCGGCGCCGGATTTCTGGCTGGCCATCGTGGCGATCGTCATTTTCGCCGTCAAACTGCATGTCCTGCCGACATCAGGAACGGGAACTATCTGGCACTGGATCCTGCCGGTCAGCGTCCTGTTCATCCGGCCCTTCGGCCTGATCCTGCAGGTGGTCCGCGGCTCGATGATCAGTGTTCTGTCTTCCGCCTATGTGAAGACGGCCCGCGCCAAGGGGGTCCGCTCGAACTCAATCATCTTCATTCACGGACTGCGCAACGCCATGCTGCCGGTGATCACAGTCATCGGCGACCAGGCGGCCGCCATCTTGAACGGTGCGGTTGTCGTCGAGACGGTGTTTGGCTTTCCCGGCATCGGCAAACTGATGATCGATTCCATCCTGCTTCGCGATTTCGCCGTCGTGCTGGCCGTCATCATGGTCTCGGCGCTGGCGATCTTCATCATGAACCTGTTGATCGATATCGCCTATGCGCTGCTCGATCCGCGTATCCGGTATTGAGCGATGACAATGACCGACACACAAATCCTCGCCGAGAAAAAAACAAGCGGCCCGATCGGGCGTTGGCTGACGATGCTGTGGGCGGACAAGCTCGCTTTCTTCGCGGCCCTGTTCCTTTTGATCGTTCTGCTCTGTGCGCTGTTTGGCCCGTTGCTGCTGGAGGCCATCGCCACCAAGCAGAACCTGCGGGGCCGAAATGCGCCGCCGTTCGATATCACCCGCGGATTGCTTTATGTCCTCGGCGCCGATGCGCTGGGCAGGCCGCTTCTTGCCCGTGTCATCGTGGCGGCGCAAAACACCATCCTGGTTGCCGCCGCAGCCGTGCTTGCCTCATCTGTCGTCGGTACGGCGCTCGGTCTGGTCGCAGGTTACAGCCGCTCTTCCGCGGCTCAATGGATCATGCGCCTCGGCGACGTCATCATGTCCTTTCCGTCACTGCTTCTGGCGGTGATCGTGCTCTACATGCTCGAGCCCTCGGTCACCAATATCGTCCTCGTCCTGGCGATCACCCGCATTCCCATCTATCTGCGCACCACGCGTGCCGAGGTGCTGGAAGTGCGCGAGCGGATGTTCGTGCAGGCGGCGAAGGTCATGGGAGCATCGTATTGGCGCATTGTCTTCCATCACATCCTGCCAGTGATCTTCCCCACGCTGGTGACTATCGCGACGCTGGATTTCGCCTTCGTCATGCTGGCGGAATCCTCCCTGTCATTCCTGGGGATCGGCATTCAGGCGCCGGAGATCACCTGGGGTCTCATGGTTGCGCAAGGACGACCCTATCTCACCAATGCCTGGTGGCTTTCCTTCTGGCCGGGTCTTGCAATCATCCTGACGACGCTGTCGCTGAACCTTCTGTCGAATTGGCTGCGCATCGCACTCGATCCGACGCAACGCTGGCGCCTTGAAATGAGGGGCAGGAAAAATGGCTGAACATCTTTTGGAAGTGCGTGACCTCTCGGTCGAGTTCCACACCGTCAGCGGGACCGTCAAGGCGGTGCAGGATGTCAGCTGGCATCTCGATCGCGGTGAGACGCTGGCGATCCTCGGGGAAAGCGGTTCGGGCAAGTCCGTGTCGGCCTCGGCGATCATGAACCTGATCGACATGCCACCCGGCAAGATCACCAGCGGCACGATCCTCCTCAACGGGCGCGACATGCTGGAAATGACGCCTGAGGAGCGGCGCTCGATCAACGGCGCCAAGATCGCCATGATCTTTCAGGACCCGCTCGCCCATCTCAACCCGGTCTATCCGGTCGGCTGGCAAATCACCGAGATGATGACGACGCATGGTCAGTCGGCGGAGCGTGCCGGTGCAAGGGCGCTCGAATTGATCGGGCGCGTCGGCATAACCGACCCGCAAGCGGCGATGCGAAAATATCCGTTCCAGTTCTCCGGCGGACAGCGGCAGCGCCTGATGATCGCCATGGCAATCGCCTGCAAGCCCGATATCCTGATCGCGGATGAACCCACCACCGCGCTTGATGTTACGGTGCAGGCGCAGGTGCTCGAACTTCTGCAGGAATTGCAGCAGGAAACCGGCATGGGCCTGTTGCTGATCACCCACGATTTGGGCGTCGTTGCCGAGATCGCCGACCGGGTCGTGGTGATGAATTCCGGCTGCGTCGTCGAAACCGGCAATGCGGCCGAAGTCTATCGCAATCCTCAGAACGCTTATACGAAGAAACTGATAGCCGCAGCACCCGGGAAAGGTGCGATGGCGCAAGAGCGTGACCGGCAGGGCGAACCGCTGCTGCGCGCCATCGGCTTGAAAAAGAGTTTTGGCGCATTCCAGGCGCTGAAGGGCGTGGACTTCGTCATCATGCCCGGCGAGACGGTTGCCGTTGTCGGTGAGAGCGGATCCGGTAAGTCAACTCTTGCCCGGGCGATCGTTCGCCTCGATGATCCGCAGGAGGGCCAGGTCGTCTACCGCGGCAACGATCTGCTTGCGATGACCCCTCGAGAAATATTCGGGCTGCGTCGCGATTTGCAGATGGTCTTCCAGGACCCGACCCAGTCACTGAACCCGCGGATGAGCGTGTTCCGGTTGATTTCGGAGGCCTGGGTCATTCACCCGGATATCCTGCCGAAAGCAAGATGGAAGGAGAAAGTGGCCGAGTTGCTGGTCAAGGTTGGCCTGAAACCGGATATGGCCGATCGGTATCCACACCAGTTTTCCGGCGGCCAGCGCCAGCGCATCGCGATTGCCCGGGCGCTGGCGATGGAGCCGAAACTGATCATCTGCGACGAGGCGGTTTCGGCGCTCGACGTGTCGATCCAGGCGCAGGTGATTGCCTTGCTTGAGGGCCTGCGTCGCGAATTCGGCCTGTCCTACCTCTTCATCGCACACGACCTGCCGGTGGTTCGTGATTTCGCCGATCGTGTCATCGTCATGAAGGCCGGCGAGATTGTCGAGGAGGGTCCGGTGGAACAGATCTTCAACGCGCCCTCCCACCCCTACACGCAGGCGCTTCTTGCCGCGAGCCTCGATCCCGATCCGGAGGTTCAGGCCAGCCGACGCGCCGCCCGCCACATACAGGAAGGACTCGTTTCCGCATGAAGCCCGATGTCATCGTCGCCTATCCGCTCCGGCCCCATCAGATGGCGATGCTGGAAGAGACCTACACGCTGCACCGGCTGGATCTTGTCAAAGGCGAAGAGCGGGATGCTCTCCTGCGGAAAGCCGGCCCGATCTCTTCCGCGCTGGTCTGCAACGGCCATGTGACAATCGACGAAGCCCTGCTTTCGAAATTGCCGGCATTAAGGCTCGCCGCCTGTTCCTCGGCTGGCTACGACCAGATGGATGTCGAGGCGATGACACGGCGCGGCATCAAGCTCACCAACACATCCGAGGTGCTGTGCGACGACGTTGCCGACATGGCACTGCTTCTGATGCTGGCGGCACGCCGGCGCCTGCCGGAAGGCGATCGCTATGTGCGCTCCGGCGACTGGGCGCATAAGGGCATGATGCCGCTGACGACATCGACCTCGGGCAAGAAGGCCGGGATCGTCGGCCTCGGCCGCATAGGGATGGCGATTGCCAAGCGATGCGAAGCTGTCGGGCTGATGGTCGGCTATTATGGGAGGACGAAGAAGGCCGGCAACGATTTTGCCTATTTCGACGCGCCGGTAAAACTGGCCGACTGGGCCGATATCCTGATCGTCGCAACCCCCGGCGGCCCCTCGACCGAAGGACTGATATCGGCGGACGTGCTCAATGCGCTCGGACCGACTGGCAGCTTCATCAACATTGCCCGGGGCACCGTGGTCGACGAGCCAGCCTTGATCAAGGCCTTGCAGGAAAAGCGGATCGCGTCGGCCGGCATCGATGTCTACCTCAACGAACCCAATCCCGATCCGCGCTTTGCAGCGCTCGACAACGTTGTGCTCTATCCCCACCATGCCAGCGGTACCGAGGAAACGCGCGACAGGATGGCGCAATTGACGGTCGACAACCTTGCCGCCTTTTTCGCAGGCAGGCCGCTGCTGACGCCGGTCAATTGACGCCGGCAAAACCCGCGGCGCGGCAGATCACACGAAATAGTCCGGGAACTCCTTCCGCATGTCTTCCACTTTTGCGACGGTGCGGCTGAGATGCTCGCGGATCGCATCGACCGCGCCCTGTTCGTCGCGAGCGGCGATCGCATCGATGATGGCGTGGTGCCCATCGAGAATGCTCGCGATCTTGCCCTTTTCGGGCAGATGCAGACGACGAATGCGCTCGAGATGGCCGGACCGCTCACGTATCAATTGGTGGAGGCTGCTGCGCTTGGCGCCTGCGAACAACGTCTGGTGAAAGAGTTCGTCGAGCTCCTGGAAGATCGCGATCTGATCGGCGTCGTCAGCGACTGCCGACTGCATCTTGATGATCGACCGGGCGCGCGTGATGACGCTCGGATCTGGATCCGGATCGGTTGCGAGGCGGCGGCAAACCTCCGTTTCCAGCGCCACGCGAAGGAAATGTGCCTCGTAAATTTGCAGGACGTCGATCCTGGTCACCACAGTGCGGGATTGCGGGTAAATACGAACCAGACCCTCCTGTTTGAGAAGCTGCAATGCGTCCCTGATGGGAGTCTGGCTGACTTCATAAGTCTCCGTAAGCTCGGTGCGCGACAACGTGGTGTCTGGCGGTAGCTGAATGGTGATGATGCGCTTTCGCAGATCATCATAGACCCGCTGGACCGTGCTGCCGGCCACGACCGGAAAACCGGGTGCAGTCAGGCCGAATGTGGAGGCGAACTGGGAATTCATGGTGAGGCATCCTTTTCAGTCCATTCATAGCTTTGCACGACCTAATGCACAAGAACGCAAACTTTCCATTGATATATATGTCAAACTAAAATATCAGTTGGTGAAAGCGCTGAGGTAAACAAGCGAAAAGGTGGGAGAGAGCCGTGACCGCAAGGAAAACCTACGAGCAATTGCGGTCGGCCCGATGGATGCTGCCGGATGATCAGCGCTCGTTCGGCCACCGGTCCCGGACCATGCAGATGGGTTACGCACCGGAGGACTGGCAGGGAAAACCGATCATTGCCGTGATCAACACCTGGTCCGATGCCCAGCCGTGCCACATGCATTTCCGTGAACGCGCCGAATGGGTGAAGCGCGGAATTCTTCAGTCGGGTGGGTTCCCCATGGAACTGCCTGCTCTTTCCCTTTCCGAAAACTTCGTCAAGCCGACGACGATGCTCTACCGCAATATGCTGGCGATGGAGACCGAGGAGCTGCTGCGCAGCCATCCTGTCGATGGCGCCGTTCTGATGGGTGGCTGCGACAAGACGACACCCGGCCTTGTCATGGGCGCAGTCAGCATGGGCATTCCCTTCATTTATCTGCCCGCCGGCCCAATGCTTCGCGGCAACTATGCCGGCAAGACGCTGGGCTCCGGCACCGACGGCTTCAAATACTGGGATGAGCGGCGCGCCGGCACAATCACCCAGGAGGAGTGGCAGGGCATCGAAGGCGGAATCGCCCGCAGCTATGGCCATTGCATGACCATGGGCACGGCGTCGACGATGACGGCGATCGCAGAGGCTATGGGGTTGACGCTGCCGGGCGCATCCTCGATCCCGGCAGCCGACGCCAACCACCAGCGCATGTCGGCGGCCTGTGGCCGCCGCATCGTCGATATGGTGTGGGAGGATCTGACGCCGGATCAGATCATCACTCCGGCGGCCGTCGACAATGCCGTCACGGTTGCTATGGCGACCGGCTGCTCCACCAATGCCATCATTCACCTGATCGCCATGGCGCGGCGCGCCGGCGTCCCGTTGGAGCTCGACGATCTCGATCGCATCGGTCGCACGACGCCGGTTCTCGCCAACATCCGGCCTTCTGGTTCGACCTACCTGATGGAGGATTTCTTTTATGCGGGTGGCCTGCGCGCCTTGATGAAGCAGCTTGGCGACAGGCTGGATCCAACCGCGATTACCGTGACGGGAAAACCCTTGGTGGATGGTCTCGACCAGGTGAAGATCTACAATGACGACGTTATCCGGCCATTGTCGAACCCGGTCTATCACGAAGGTTCGCTGGCCGTGCTCAAGGGGAACCTGTGTCCCGACGGCGCAGTTATCAAACCAGCGGCCTGCGACCCGAAATTCCATCGCCATTGCGGCCCGGCGCTGGTCGCCGACAGTTATGCGGAGATGAAGAAGATCATCGATGATCCCGACTATCCGCTGACGCCGGACACGGTTCTCGTTCTACGCAATGCCGGCCCGCAGGGTGGACCGGGCATGCCGGAATGGGGCATGATCCCGATGCCGAAGGCGCTGTTGAAGCTCGGCCTGCGCGACATGGTACGCATCTCGGACGCCCGCATGTCCGGAACCAGTTTTGGCGCCTGCGTGCTGCATGTCGCACCGGAATCTTATGTTGGCGGGCCTCTGGCACTGCTGAAAACGGGGGACATGGTCGAGCTCGATATTCCGGCACGCAGTCTGAATATGCTGGTTTCCGAAGAAGAAATGACAGCGCGGCGGGTCGCCTGGGTGGCGCCGACGCGGCATTACGAGCGCGGTTACGGCTTTATGTTCTCCAGCCATATCGAGCAGGCAGACAAAGGCTGCGACTTTGATTTCCTGACGACGGAATTCGGCGGCAAGACGCCGGAACCGGCTATCAACTGAGGCACCACGATGTTTGATCCCAATCGACGCACGATCCCCGCACAGCCGCCCAAGGCTGGCTTCGCTGCCGGTCCGTCCAAGCTGGACGCTATCCGATCGGTCACCCTGTCGCTCGTTTACCTGCCGTTGGCGCGGCCGATCAGCGATGCCAAGGTTTTGACGGGCCGGCAGAAGCCGCTGACCCAGGTGGCTTTTCTGTTTTGCGAGATCGTCTCCGAGGTTGGCCATAGTGGGCTTGGTTTCAGTTATTCGAAGCGGGCAGGCGGACCTGCCCTTTATGCACATGCCTGCGAGCTTGCCGACAACTTGATTGGCGAAGACCCCAACGATACCGCGCGCATCTGGGACAAGCTCTGCTGGGCCGGGGCCTCGGTCGGCCGCTCCGGCATTGCAACCCAGGCAATCGCCGCCATCGACATCTGCCTCTGGGACCTGAAGGCGAAACGCGCCGGCCTGCCGCTTGCAAAACTGCTTGGCGCCCATCGCGACAGTGTTGCCTGCTACAACACTTCCGGTGGCTTCCTGTCATCAAGCGTCGAGGAAATCCGCGATGCCATCGACCGTTCGATCGCCGCCGGTATCGGCGGCATCAAGATCAAGGTCGGACAGCCGGACCCGATGATCGACCTTCGCCGGCTTGATGCCGTGACCAGCCATATCGATGGCCGTGTTCCGCTGATGGTCGATGCAAATCAGCAATGGGACCGCACGACGGCCTTGCGCTTCGGCCGGATGGTGGAGCCGCTCAATCTTGAATGGATCGAAGAGCCGCTCGATGCCTATGATGCCGAGGGCCATGCGGCACTGGCACGCGAACTCGCCACGCCGATCGCCACCGGCGAAATGCTGGCAAGCGCCGACGAGCACATGACGCTGATCCGGGCCGATGCCGTCGACTTCATTCAGCCGGATGCGCCGCGGGTGGGCGGCATCACGCCCTTTTTGCGCATCTGCACGCACGCCGAGGCGAAACGTATGCGCCTGGCGCCGCATTTCGCCATGGAAATCCATCTGCACCTGGCCGCCGCCTATGCGCATGAGCCGTGGGTAGAGCATTTCGATTGGCTGGCGCCACTGTTTAACGAACAACTCGATATCAAGGACGGTCGGATGATCGTGCCGGCCCGTCCGGGGCTTGGTTGCAGCCTGACGGGCAAAACCCGTGACTGGACCGTGGAAACCCGCGGCTTCGGCGTCTGAACGAGAACGAGGAGAAGGAAATATGAACCCCGCAACCCGTGAAAAACTGATGGGTGTCTCCGTCGCGACGCTTTGTTCGGCGCTGTTCAAGCGCGGCCTGAGAAACCAGACGGTCCAGGATGTTCGGCCGGTGCAGCCGAAGGGCCGCAATATGGTGGGACCGGCCTTCACGCTGCGTTACATGCCGGCGCGCGAAGACCGCAACGCGATGAACGTCTTTCGGAACCCGAAACATCCGCAACGGCTTGCCATCGAGACTTGCCCGGAAGGCTCTGTTCTGGTGATGGACAGCCGCAAGGATCCGCGCGCAGCCTCTGCCGGCGACATCCTGATTACCCGCCTGATGATGCGCGGCGGCGCCGGCGTCGTCACCGATGGCGGCTTCCGGGACGCCATGACGATCGGCGGCCTTGATATTCCCGCCTATCACAATCGTCCCTCCAGCCCGACGAACCTCACGCTCCACGAGGCAATCGACATTAATGTGCCGATAGGCTGTGGGGATGTTGCGGTCTTCCCGGGCGACATCATGGTTGGCGACGACGACAGTGTGATCGTCATCCCTGCCGAGATCGCCGACGAGATCGCCGATGAAGCGGTCGAGATGACCGCTTACGAGGATTTCGTCACCGAGCGCGTCAAGCAAGGCCACACGATCATTGGCCTCTACCCGGCCACCGACGAAAGCAATCTGACGCTCTTTGCCGAATGGCGGAAGGTGAATGGCCGCTAGAGCATGATGCCGAAAGGTGTGAGCGGTTTTCGGACGACATCATGCTCTAACTCTTTAATTTAGAACAGGATTCACGTTTTAGGCCGACTTGGCCTAAAATCATCCAGTTCTAAGGCGGCGCATCTTGAACAACACTTCACGCATCAGGACGGAGCGAGGCTCCGCCGAGGAGAATAACAATGAGCTGGACCCCTTCAGGCAGGCATTTCATCGCCGGCGAGTGGATCGCCGGAACGACGACATTTCGCTCCGAGCCGGCGCATGGGCAGGCACATGACTTTGCTGTTGGCACAACGGAACTGGTCGACCGCGCCTGCCGCGCTGCCGAAGCTGCTTTTGCAGCATTTTCGGCAACGACACGCGAGGAACGCGCCATCTTCCTTGAGGCAATCGCCGAGGAGATCGACAAGCGCGGCGAGGCCGTCACCCTCATCGGAACGCAGGAAACCGGGCTTCCAGAGGGCCGGCTCAACGGCGAACGCGCTCGCACCACCGGCCAACTCAGACTGTTTGCCGACCATATCCGCAAGGGCGCGCATCTTGACGCCCGCGTCGATGCGGCCCAACCCGATCGGCAACCGGCGCCGCGGCCCGAGATCCGTCTGGTACAACGGCCGATCGGGCCGGTCGCCGTATTCGGCGCCTCGAATTTTCCGCTTGCATTCTCGACGGCCGGCGGTGATACGGCGGCCGCGCTTGCGGCGGGCTGCCCGGTCGTGGTGAAGGGACATTCAGCCCATCCCGGCACAGGTGAGATCATTGCCGAAGCGATTGCAGCCGCGATCGAGCGCACTGGAATGGCGGCCGGCGTCTTCAGCCTGATCCAGGGGGGCCGCCGTGATGTCGGAACGGCTCTGGTGACGCATCCGGCCATCAAAGCCGTTGGCTTTACCGGCTCGCTTGCCGGCGGTCGTGCGCTCTTCGACCTTTGCGCCCAGCGCCCTGAGCCGATCCCCTTTTTCGGGGAACTCGGCAGCGTTAATCCGATGTTCCTGCTGCCGGCCGCTACCGCTGCCCGGGCGGAGGCAATCGGTTCTGGCTGGGCCGGTTCACTGACGCTTGGTGCCGGCCAGTTCTGCACCAACCCTGGTATCGCCGTCGTCGTCGACGGGCCGGAGGCGGACAAGTTCACCCGTGCTGCCAAGTCGGCTCTTGAAAAGGTGGCACCGCAGACGATGCTGACCAAAGGCATCGCCACCGCCTATCACGAAGGTGTCGACCGGATGCGGGCAAGCAATGCGGTCGCGCCGGTTCTCACCGCAGAGAATGCCGGCCGCGACGCAGCGCCGAACCTGTTCGAGACCAACGGCTCGGCCTGGCTTGCCGATCACTCGCTCAGCGAAGAGGTGTTCGGCCCTCTCGGCCTTGTCGTGCGCGTCGGCTCGCCTGAAGAGATGGTCGCCCTTGCCGAAAGCTTTCAGGGACAGCTGACCGCGACGATCCACATGGACGACGCCGATCTTGACCTTGCCCGCGACCTGCTGCCGATCCTTGAAAGGAAGGCGGGCAGATTGCTGGTCAATGGCTTCCCAACCGGCGTCGAGGTTGTCGATTCCATGGTGCATGGCGGACCCTATCCGGCCTCGACCAATTTCGGCGCGACCAGCGTCGGGACCATGTCGATCCGCAGGTTTCTGCGCCCCGTCGCCTATCAGAATTTCCCCGCCGACCTATTGCCGCAAGACCTGCGCAACTGAAACCGAGGAGTATAAAATTGATCGCCCCGACGGAACTTCGCGAGATCATTCGCAACGGCCTGCTGTCCTTTCCCGTCACCCCTTTCGATGCCGAGGACCGGTTTGCCCCCAGGCCGTTTTCAGCGCATCTGGAATGGTTGTCATCCTACCCCGTTGCCGGCCTGATCGTTGCCGGCGGCACCGGTGAGCTGTTCTCGCTGACGCCAGGCGAAGTGGTTGAGGTGGTAAAGGCCGCCCGCGCCGTGTCCGGCGATGCGCCTGTTATTGCCGGATGCGGCTACGGCACGCGCATTGCCTGCGACATGGCTCGCGAGATCGAGGCAGCAGGTGGCGACGGCATTCTTCTGCTGCCGCATTACCTGACCGAGGCGCCGGCAGATGGCATTGCCGCGCGTGTACGAGCCGTTTGCAAGGCCACCAATATGGGCGTTATCGTCTATAATCGTGGCCAGGCGCGGGTTTCAGCCGAGCAGCTTGCTCAGCTTGCCGACGAATGCCCAAATCTGATCGGCTTCAAGGACGGTACCGGCGACATCGATACGGTGCGCCGTGTCACGATCGCGCTCGGGGACCGGCTTTCCTATATTGGCGGCATGCCGACACATGAACTGTTTGCCCAGGCCTATCGCGGAGCCGGCATGCCGACCTATTCCTCGGCGGTCTTCAATTTCGTGCCTGAAACGGCACTGAAATTTCACAAGGCATTCCTTGCCGGTGACGACGCGGCCTGTGAGCAGATGCTGCGCGATTTCTATTATCCCTTTGCCCGTATCCGCGATCGCAAGGCCGGTTATGCGGTTTCCGCGGTCAAGGCAGGCGTGCGTTTGCGCGGCTTCGAGGCGGGACCGGTGCGGGCGCCGCTGACGGATCTTACCGATGAGGAAGTCGAGATGATGCGCGAACTGATTGCTTCGGCAAGGTAAAATTTCGCATCCCAGCCACGGTTGAAGGCTCCGCGCTTCGGAGCGTCAGGGTTGAAGGCCGTCATTAACTAGTATATTAGTGCACTTGTGCTTTTGCGAAACTACTGAGGAGATAGATGCCGGGGCACCGGAAACGGGACGCAGTTCACTGTGAGGAGCGCCAAAGGCGCATGGGAGGAGAACGATATGAAGTTGCATTTGTTAGCTGCCTGCTTTTCAACAACGGTGCTCGCGCTGAGCACTGGCTCGGCTCACGCTGAGGATGCCAAGAGCAACGTCACTGTTGTGCTTGCCGAAACCGTCGATGTCGTCGAGCCCTGCATGGCAGCGCGCCAGGACGTCGGCCGGGTCATTTCTGAAAACGTCAACGAGATGCTGGTGGAATTCGACTACGTCAATGGCGGCCTCAAACCCCGCCTGGCGACGGAATGGTCGAAGATCGACGACGACACCTGGGAGTTCAAGCTGCGCCCGAATGTCAAATGGCACGATGGCAAGCCGTTCACCGCCAAAGATGTCCAGTTCACCATCGAGCGCAACAAGAACAAGAAGCTCAGCTGTGAGACCGGCGGCAAATATTTCGGCGGCACGGAGTTCAGCTTCGAGACGCCGGATGCCAACACGATCCGCATTACGACAAAGCCGGCGCAACCCATTCTTCCGCTTCTGATGACGGTGATGGGTGTGGAATCGGCCGAGGCGACACCAGCCGACGAATTCACCCGCAAGCCGATTGGCACCGGACCCTATACCTTCGACAAATGGGATATCGGCCAGTCGATCGTGCTGAAGCGCAATCCGGAATATTGGGGCGAGAAGCCGCAGGTTGAACAGGCGACCTATCTGTTCCGCTCCGACAGCGCCGTTGCTGCGGCCATGGTCGATGCCGGCGAAGCCGATATCGTTCCGGCCGTATCCGTACAGGATGCCACCAACAAGGAAACCGATTTCGCCTATCCGAATTCCGAAACGACATCGCTGCGCATCGATACGCGCGCAGCACCCCTTAACGATCGGCGCATCCGCGAAGCGATGAACCTCGCTATCGATCGTCAGGCGATGCTCGGAACGCTGTTTCCCGAACAGGCGAAGATAGCGACGCAGCTCGTCGTACCCACAACGATCGGCTACAATCCCGATATCCCCGCCTGGCCCTATGATTCCGAAAAAGCGAAAGCACTGGTCGAAGCGGCGAAAGCTGACGGCGTTCCGGTCGATCGCGAGATCCGCATCATCGGTCGCAACGGGCAATATCCAAACGCCACCGAAGCGATGGAAGCGATGATGGCAATGCTTCAGGAAGTCGGCTTGAATGTGAAGCTCGACATGTATGATGTTTCCGTGTGGAACGGCTACTTCGTTGCACCCTTTGTCGCCGATTCCGGACCGACGCTGACCCAGTCGCAGCACGATAATGCGACCGGCGATCCGGTCTTCACTGCATTCGTGAAATACGCGACCGACGGCTCCCACTCCATGGTCCGGGATCCCGCTGTCGACGCGCTGATCGCCAAGGCGACGTCTGCCACCGGCGACGAACGCACAAAGCTCTGGAAGGAGCTGTTCGCCAAAGTGAACACCGAGATCATCGCGGACATCCCGATGTTTCACATGGTGGGGTTCACCCGCGTCTCGCCGCGTCTCGACTTCAAGCCGACGATCGCGACGAATTCCGAACTGCAGCTGTCGCAGATCCGCTTCAAGTAAGCCGGTTCGCAGAATTTAGGCACGGGTCGCCCGAAAATAGCGGCCCGTGCTTTCCATGACATGACGGAGGGATAGCTATGCCCCTGATTGACCGCATTGCCCTGACCCAATTCGCCGAGCAGATATTGACCCGTGCGGGCATGGAGCCCGACAAGGCCGAAACGACTGCCGCCGTCCTGGTGGAGGGCGACATGATCGGCCACGAAACGCATGGTGTCAGCCTTCTGAACTGGTATGTCGAGGCGTTGGAAGACGGTTCGCTGGCGAAGTCGGGCAGCTATGAGGTGGTCAATGACCGCGGCGCGGCCTTTGTTTGGGACGGCAAATCCTTGCCTGGCGCATGGCTGCTGACCAAGGCGATCGACCAGGTCTGCGAACGCGTCGGCGATTATGGCGTCGTTACCGCCGCGATCCGCAACTGCCACCATACCTGCGCTCTTTCAGCCTTCATGCGGCAGGTGACCGAACGGGGCCTCATCGTGCAGCTGTCGGTGTCGCATCCCGCTGCAAGCCGCGTTGCGCCCTATGGCGGCACGAAGCCGCTCCTGACGCCCAACCCGATGGCTGCCGGTTTCCCGACATCCGCGGATCCGATCCTGATCGACGTCTCGGCCTCGATCACCACCACGACCATGACGCAAAACCTGGCCAAGGCCGGCAAGAAATTTCCGGAGGCTTGGGCCTTCACCGCCGCAGGCGAGCCGACCGATGATCCGCGCGAGGTGACCGAACGTGGTGGGACGATGATGCCTCTCGGCGGTCAGTTGAAGGGCCACAAGGGCTTTGGGCTCGGGCTGATCGTCGAATTGCTGGGGCAGGGGCTTTCAGGCAAGGGACGGGCGAACGCGCCGGCCGGTGTGTTTTCGCAAAGCGCCTTCCTTCAGGTCATTGACCCCGCCTTTTTCGCCGGGCTGGATGCCTTCACGGCGCAGTCTGACTTTCTCGCCTCTGCCTGTCGCAGCAATCCTCCGGCGCCCTGGAACAATGGCCCCGTTCGCATGCCGGGCGACAGTGCAGCAGGAAAGCGCCGCTTGGCGTTGGAACAGGGCGTGCCGGTCGGCGATGCACCTTGGCAGAAGCTTTGTAAACATGCCGAAATTCTCGGCTTGCCTATTCCCGACGTTACCGCATGCCCATGAAGCGTTGACAACCCTGGTCAGCTCAGGTCTACTGGTCCACTAACCGGACCAGTAGACCTGAGCGCGGGGGAGGGCAAAGGCAATGGATGTTCGAGCAATGCTCGAAGACGACGTTGCAGCGCTCGGTGGAGCGCCGAAGAAGTCGATGAAAGACTTCGTCGTCCAGAAGATTGCGACCTTCATTGCCACCGGCATCCTTAAAGTGGGCGATCCGCTGCCCAGCGAACGTGAACTCGCCTCCGCACTCTCGGTCAGCCGCGAGACCGTCCGGGGCGCGATCCTTATCCTTTCCACCCACGGCATTCTCTCGGTTGTGCACGGAACACGCACGGTGGTGGCATCAGAAGACGTCGGCGAACTGGCTGTCCAGGCTGCGCGGTATCGCGACATCGCGGCCTACAGTCTCGACAATGTTCATGAGGCGCGTCTTCTTATCGAAGCACAGGTCGTCAGGGCTGCCACGCTCAAGATGGAGCCTTCAACCCTTGATTATCTCCACAAGTCGATCGCAGCACAGGAAGCCGCCTGTGACGATCCTGTTCGTTTTTTGATATGTGACCGGGAATTTCACACCGCTATCTACCGCTCCAGCGGCAACGCGGTGCTGGCTGATATGGCCGCCGACCTCTATTCCTATCTTCTGAGCCACCGAAGGCGCGTTGTATCGCAGCCTGGCAGTATCGCCACCAGCATCGCCGATCACCAGATGATCCTCTCCGGCTTGGAGACGCGGGATCCGGATGCCGCAGCCGCTGCCTTCGCGGTCCACGAAACCCGTATTTATACGACGACCAAGCTGCTCTTTTCGTAGCTCGCAGGGAGGCGAAACACGATGCATATTCTCATTATCGGGGCGGGAGGAATGATCGGCCGGAAGCTTGCTGCCACACTGGGGCGCAGCGGCTCGCTCGGCGGCCATGCGATCACGCGCATGACGCTCGTCGATGTCACGGCGCCGCCGGTACCCGCCGGCGTCTCCGGGTCGGTGGAAGCACTGGCTGCCGACATTTCCGAAAGCGGTGCGGCGGAAGCCCTCGCGGCTCGCCGGGCCGATGTGATCTTCCATCTCGCCGCCATCGTTTCCGGCGAAGCCGAGCGCAATTTCGACCTCGGCTATCGGGTCAATCTCGATGGCACGCGAGCGCTGTTGGAAGCGATCCGTCGGGAAGGAACCCGCCAAGCCTATGTTCCCCGGTTCGTTTTCTCCTCATCGATCGCGGTCTATGGCTCGCCGTTTCCCGATCCCATTCCCGACGATTACGTGCTCGCACCTCTCACCAGCTACGGAGTCCAGAAGGCGATATCCGAGCTTCTGCTTGCCGACTATTCGCGGCGCGGCTTCATTGACGGCGTCGGAATTCGGTTGCCGACCATCGTCATCCGGCCTGGCGCACCGAATGCTGCCGCATCGGGCTTCTTTTCTGGAATCCTTCGTGAACCGCTCGCGGGCCAGCGGGCTGTTCTTCCGGTCGAAGAGACCGTCAAACACTGGCTGGCGAGCCCGCGTTCTGCCGTCAAATTCCTGATCCATGCTGCGACCCTCGACACATCGGCGCTGGGTGTTCGGCGCACGCTCACCATGCCGGGCGTTGCCGCCACCGTTGCCGACCAGATTGCCGCCTTGAGCCGCGCTGCTGGTCCCCAGGCGGCGGACTTGATTGATCGTCGCCGCGACGAGGTCATTGAAAAGATCGTTGACGGATGGCCGAAGTCCTTTGCGCCGGAACGCGCGACGCAACTGGGTTTCGTCGCCGAAACCACCGTCGACGAGTTGATTGAGGTCTACCTCGACGAAGACGCTCCGGGTGCGTCCGGATGAGATCAAACTGGGCTAACGCCGTTGCATGGGAGGAAAATCCCGACCGGGCAGGCCCACAGATGCGGGATTGAAGCGGCCGAGGGCCTAGAGGAGATGACGGCCGCGGCCAAGATATACGAAAATACAAATAGATAGCATGTAGCGCTCGATTTCTGGGAGGAGTGAGTATGGCAGGCGTTCAATTCGCGGATGTGCGGAAATCATTTGGGGCATTTCCGGTCATCAAAGGCGTGGATATCGACATTGCCGACGGGGAGTTCGTGATCCTGGTCGGCCCGTCGGGTTGTGGCAAATCCACTCTTCTGCGGATGCTGGCGGGACTTGAAAACATTTCCGGCGGTGAGATCAAGATCGGCGGGCGTGTCGTCAACACGCTGCCGCCCAAGGACCGCGACATCGCCATGGTGTTCCAGAACTATGCGCTCTATCCGCATATGACGGTGCAGCAGAACATGGGCTTCTCGCTAATGCTGAACAAGGCGCCGAAGGCGGAAGCCGAAAAGCGGGTGAAATATGCGGCCGGCATCCTGGGTCTCGACAAATTGCTCGACCGTTATCCGCGCCAGCTTTCCGGCGGCCAGCGCCAGCGTGTCGCCATGGGGCGGGCGATCGTGCGTGATCCGGAAGTCTTCCTGTTCGACGAACCGCTATCCAACCTCGATGCGAAGCTGCGCGTCGCCATGCGCGCCGAGATCAAGGAACTGCACCAGCGGCTGAAAACGACGACGGTCTACGTCACCCACGACCAGATCGAGGCCATGACCATGGCCGACAAGATCGTCGTCATGCATGACGGCGTCGTCGAGCAGATCGGCACGCCGCTCGAACTCTACGACAAACCCGCCAATCTCTTTGTTGGCGGTTTCATCGGCTCACCGGCGATGAACATGATCAAGGGCAGGCTCGACCCCGAAAACCCGACAAGTTTCAAGGCGCCTGACGGCACGGCGCTCCCAGTTTCCAATCCGCCGGCCGACGCCATGGGCCGCGACCTCGTCTACGGGCTTCGCCCGGAATACATCCTGCTCGATGCCAATGGCCTGGCCGGTGAAATCGTGGTGATCGAGCCGACCGGCTATGAGACGCATCTCATCCTCAGGCTCGGCGGCAGCGATCTCAGCTGTGTCTTCCGCGAACGCGTCAGCGCGCGACCAGGCGAGACCCTGCGCGTTGCGATCGACGCCGCACATGTTCATCTTTTCGATGCCGAGAGCGGCCGGAGATTGACCGACTGACGCCGTCCGGCGGCTGCGCGGGGGCGGAGGAGCCCCCGTCACCCGCCGGTCGGCTGCACCCTGGTCCAGGGATGCAAGGACCGTCGTTCACCAAGCGGGAGGTGAATGGCGGAGAGTTCGCCCCCGCTGTTTGAAGAGGAGGAATATCATGAGGATTAAGAGACGTGACTTTCTTGCCGCCTCGGCTGCCGTCGCCGGCGCCGCCGGCCTGGGCATTCGGCCATCCCTAGCGCAGGCCGAACCGACCTATACGCCAGAAAGCGGCGCCAGCCTTCGCCTGCTGCGCTGGACACCCTTCGTCAAGGGCGACGAGGAGGCCTGGCTTGCCAACACCAAGAAATTCACCGAAGCGACCGGCGTCGAGGTACGCATCGACAAGGAAAGCTGGGAAGATATCCGCCCGAAGGCGGCCGTTGCGGCCAATGTCGGCTCCGGCCCGGACCTCATCATGTGCTGGTTCGATGACGCCCACCAATATCCCGACAAGCTGGTCGACTTGACCGAGCTCGCCAACTATCTCGGCAACAAGTATGGCGGCTGGTATGACGGTGTGAAGGGCTATGCCGCGCGCGGCGACACCTTCATCGCCATGCCGCTGACCGCAATCGGCAATGCTGTGGTCTATCGCGACACTCACGTCAAGGCGGCCGGTTTCAGCGAGTTCCCGAAAGACACCGCAGGCTTCCTCGAGCTTTGCAAGGCGATGAAAGCCAAGGGCACGCCGGCCGGCTTCCCGCACGGCAAGGCCGTCGGCGACGGCAACAACTACGCCCATTGGCTGCTTTGGAGCCACAACGGCATGATGGTCGACGAAAGCGGCAAGGTGACGATCAACAGCCCGGAAACGCTGGCATCAATCAACTATGCCAAGGAGCTCTACGCGACCTTCATTCCGGGCACGGAAAGCTGGCAGGACGTCAACAACAACCGCGCCTTCCTCGCTGGCCAGGTCTCGCTGATCGCCAACGGCGTCTCGGTCTATTACACCGCCAAGAACGACCCGAAGCTCGCCGAGATCGCCAAGGACATCCGCACGACGAACTTCCCGATCGGTCCTGTCGGCAAGAGCGTCGAGCTTTGCCAGACGAGTTCGCTTCTTCTCTTCAAGCACACCAAATATCCGGAAGCGGCGAAGGCCTACATCAAGTTCATGATGGAAGCCGACCAGATGAATGCCTGGATCCAGGGCTCAAGCGCCTATTGCTGCCAGCCGCTCAAGGCTTTCGCCAAGAACCCGATCTGGACATCCGACCCGATCCACGCGCCTTATGCGCGCGCCTCGGAAAAGTTGCGTCCGAACGGCTATGCCGGCCCACTCGGTTATGCCTCGGCAGCGACCATGGCCGACTACGTTCTGGTCGACATGTATGCGGCGGCCGTCACCGGCCAGATGTCGCCCGAAGATGCGATGAAGGAAGCTGAACGCCGGGCAAACCGCTACTATCGCGTCTGAGCCACGCCTCAAAGCAAGCGGTGTGCCGGCCCTCGGCATGCCGCAAGTCCTCTGCGAGTTCAAACGCAATCTGGGAGATAGGCAATGTCGATGGTGAATTCGGAGGACAGGCGTGGGCCGATCTCTTCGCTCCTGCAGAACAACAATGTGCTCGGCTTCCTGTTCATGCTGCCGGCGGCCGTGTTCCTCGTCTGCTTTCTCACCTATCCGCTGGGGCTCGGCGTCTGGCTCGGCTTCACCGATACAAGGATCGGCCGCGACGGCATCTTCATCGGGCTGGAGAACTACCAGTTCCTGATGGACGACAGCGTCTTCTGGCTATCGGTCTTCAACACCATTCTCTATACCTCCGTCGCCTCGGTGCTGAAATTCGCGCTCGGCCTCTGGCTGGCGATGCTGCTCAACCAGCACCTGCCGTTCAAATCCTTCTTCCGGGCAATCGTGCTGCTTCCCTGGGTCGTGCCGACGGTGCTTTCGGCGCTGGCCTTCTGGTGGATCTATGATTCCCAATTTTCGATCATCTCCTGGTCGCTGATGCAGCTGGGGCTGATCAGCGGACCGATCAACTTCCTTGGCGATCCGATCAATGCGCGCATATCCGTCATCGTCGCCAATGTCTGGCGCGGCATTCCGTTCGTGGCGATCTCGCTGCTTGCCGGCCTGCAGACGATACCGGCGTCGCTGCAGGAGGCTGCTTCGCTCGACGGCGCCACGAGCTGGCAGCGTTTTCGCTATGTAACGTTGCCGATGCTGACGCCGATCATCGCCGTCGTGATGACCTTCTCGGTGCTCTTCACCTTTACGGATTTCCAGCTGATCTACGTGCTGACCAAGGGGGGACCCGTCAACGCGACGCATCTGATGGCGACGCTCTCCTTCCAGCGCGGCATTCCGGGCGGTCAGCTGGGCGAGGGTGCGGCCATCGCCGTCGCCATGGTGCCCTTCCTGCTCGGCGCGATCATGTTCAGCTTCTTCGGCCTGCAACGGCGCAAATGGCAGCAGGGCGGCCAGGATTAGGGCCACGGCTAGGGCCAAATTGGGGTTAGGGAGAGTGATGATGTCGATAAATTCAAACGCCGCCGATCAGGTCGTGACCGACAATGCCGAAGGCATGAGCTATCTGAACCGGCTGCCGCGGCGGATCGTTATGCTCTACCTGCCGATGGCCGTCTTCGTCTTCGTGCTGCTCTTCCCGTTCTACTGGATGGCGATCACCGCAGTGAAGCCGAACGAGCAGCTGACCGACTATAGCAATTACAGCCCCTTCTGGGTGGTCGGGCCAACGCTCGATCATATCAAATATCTGTTCTTCGAGACGTCCTATCCGGGCTGGCTGTGGAACACGATGCTGGTGGCGGTCTGCTCCACCTTTCTCTCGCTGGTAGCCTCGGTCTTCGGCGCCTATGCCATCGAGCGTGTGCGCTTCACCGGCTCGCGTTCAGTCGGCCTGGTGATCTTCCTTGCCTATCTCGTGCCGCCGTCGATCCTCTTCATCCCGCTTGCCTTCATTGTTTTCAAGCTCGGGATCTACGACTCGCGGCTGGCGCTGATCTTCACCTACCCGACCTTCCTCATTCCCTTCTGCACCTGGCTGCTGATGGGCTATTTTCGGTCGATCCCATTCGAGCTGGAGGAAAGCGCACTGGTGGATGGCGCCAATAGATGGCAGATTCTCACCAAGATTATCCTGCCGCTCGCGGTGCCAGGGCTGATCTCAGCCGGCATCTTCGCCTTCACGCTGTCCTGGAACGAATTCATCTATGCGCTGACTTTCATCCAGTCGTCGGAAAACAAAACCATTCCGGTCGGGGTGCTGACCGAATTGGTGCRCGGCGATGTCTTCGAATGGGGAGCACTGATGGCAGGTGCGCTGTTCGGCTCGCTCCCGGTGGTCATCCTCTACTCGTTCTTCGTGGACTACTACGTCTCATCGATGACCGGGGCGGTGAAGGAGTGAGAGCCTAGCGCGGGCACGCCCGGTAGGAACGATAGGCGTGTCCGCAGCTTAAATGGATCAGTGGCGTTCCCATCATGTATCGAAACCTCGTCTTGCCGAGATCGAATAATTGTAAATTGCCGCGTAACTCGTCGATACGAGCAGCGGAAATGCGATGGTCTTGAGTATTTCCGGTGTACCGGTCGCCGCATGGATCGCCACGAGAATGCTGGCTGAGCCGAGACAAGCAATGAGAGGCGGCGCCCAAAATCGTACCGATCCGACGAAGCGCTTTGAAAGCCAGTCGATCACAGATTTCAGGCAAAGTGTCAGGCAGGCGGATATCGCACCCTGCACAAGGCCGGCATAGAGCGGCAATGGCATGGCGTGCGCGCGATTGGCGAAAACCGCCCAGCTGCCCATTGCCAAAAAGGCGAAGAGAACATGGACAACGCCGCTGCGGAGAAGCCGGTGCAGTCCATTCGGCATCACAGCGACCACCCGTAGCGATGGATGGGCGCGGAGAAGACGAGGAAATCCAGCCTGTCGATCAACACGATCACCTTGCGAGCGCTCTAATGCCTGGCATGCGGAGTGCCTATCCGCGGCTCGAACAGTTGCCTAGGATTGGCGGCGAATTGCCTTAAAGCAATACATTAGGATAGATGAAGCCGGCCATGCATCGGCCGGCGGCGCGGCTCGGGTGCAACAGGGTCAGACCCTGTTCTTCATCGCGGCCCGCAATACATCATTGATCCGATCCTGCCAGCCAGGGCCATTTTCCTGGAAAAAGGCCAGCACATCGCTGTCGATCTTCAGCGAAACCAGCTCCTTGGTATTCGGCAACGCCGGCCGCTCGACAGCTTGTTCCAGCTTCTTCTTCGCGGGTTTGAACAGCGCTTCGGCGGCATCCATTGGATTGACAGGTCGGCGGGGCGGATTTGTCATCGTTGTCACTTTCTATTGCCTGTCGGAGCGACATATGAGCGGCATACGTGATGTCGGCTGCTTCGTCGACTATTTATCTTGTCTTACGAAACGGCGATTTAGCCGACCGGCTCGATCGCCAGCGTGCCGGCGGCAGAGACCGGTCGGCGACTTCGCAGAGACGACCGGATCCGTCGGCGATGATAGGCAGCGGTTAGGGTCGAATTCCCGCTCAAAGGGGAAAGCTGATAATCGTTTGTCCTCAACGGCCCAAGATGCCTTTCATGTCGAAAACAGCGGCATTGTCCTGAACCTCGCGCAGCCCCTTGTAGGAGGCATGGCGGAGATTGCCATCATCCGTCCAGCCGCGAAACTCGATTTCAGCGATCAGCGTTGGCTGCACGAAGACGAGGCGTTTGCCCTTCAGGGGAATGACCGGCCGGCTCGTCTTCAATCGGTCGAGCGTCTTTTTCAGCTCTTCAGCATCCCTGGCACTGAAACCTGTCCCGACCGACCCCAGGTAAACCCAGTCGAAGCCTTGTCTGCCGGCCAGCAGCAGACTGCCGATGCCACCACGGGCGGATGCCGACTGCTCATAGCCGACGATCATGAAGCTCTCGCTCTGGACGCATTTTATTTTCAGCCAGTCGCCCGTGCAGCCACTGCGGTAGGGGCGGTCGCGATGCTTGGCAACGATGCCTTCCAGATGACGATGGCAGGCGTGCTCGAGAAGGTCTTCGGCTGGCAGTTCTAGCTCTTCGGAAATGCGGATCGCCTGATCGCCGCCTTCCGGTATAAGGTCTTCAAGCAGGTGCCGGCGTACGTCAAGCTCGGTGCTAGTGAGATCGTGCCCGTCGAGATAGAGAAGGTCGAAGGCGACGAGGATCGACTCGGTTGACACCCGCTTGCCGCCCCGCCCGCCGAGCGAACGCTGCAGGGCGCCAAAATCCGACCGGCCCTGATCATCGAGCACAACCGCTTCGCCATCGAGGATGGCAGTGGTTACCCCAAGCTCTTTTGCTGCCGCGACAATAATGGGGAAACGGTGGGTCCAGTCATGCCCGCCGCGGGTGATCACCCGGACGCCCTTCGGCTCGATGTGGATTGCCAAGCGGTAGCCGTCCCACTTCACCTCGTAGAGCCAGTCCGGCCCCACAGGCACGGTCGGCTTCAGCAGCGCGAGGCAAGGCTCGACGCGCAGCGGCATTGGATCGAACGGCAGACTGGGTTGGTCAGGATCGCGCTTGCGGATCGGACGAGAGTGCAGCTTCGACTGTGACTCGCCAAGCAAGGGCAGTATTGGGCGGCGCGGGTGCTTCATGATCAGGTCTAACACCTCCCCGGGTGCCCTGCTCGGCTTTTTCATCTGCTTCTTCTTCGCGTCGATGGCAACAACGCGACTCAACCAAATCACGCGGCTGATTGTTCCGAGTCGAAACGAATCTCGATTCAAGGACTTAACGCGTCGATGCCTCCCGTATTCCAAGTCCCGAAATCGCTGCCGGATCTGGATTGGCCGAGCAATCGTCGCGTTGGTCGTCCCGGTAAGGCCTCAGTGACATCGAACGCGCTCCGGCCCGGCAATCACCCTCAGCATTCTTCAACGGGCGCTGTACTTCGCGTCGAGATCATCCATGGCCTTGACGTTACCGGCAGAGCGGCCGTTCTCGTCGAAGGTCTGGGCAAGAAACGCATCGGCGATCGACTTTGCCAGCTCGGTTCCGATGACGCGGGCTCCCATGGTGATGATCTGCGCATTGTTGGAAAGTGCTGCACGCTCGGCAGAATAGGTGTCGTGCGTCAGGGCGGCGCGGATACCCGGAACCTTGTTGGCCGAGATGCAGACGCCGATGCCGGTGCCGCAAACGAGGATCGCCTTGTCGTAGGTGCCGTCGATGACGCCTGAGGCGACGCGGTCCGAGAGGTTGGCGTAGAAAGGATCGGCACCGGCGCTCGTGCGCGAGACTTCGTACACGTCGAAACGGTCCTTCAGATGGTCGGCCAGAACCTTGGCGAGGCCTTCGCCGGCGCTGTCTCCTGCAATGGCAAGCTTCATTGTCTTTCTCCTCAGAGTTTGGCGGCGCATCTGGCCAGAATGTCGAGGTAGCCTTCGACATTCCAGGCCGAACGGCCGATGAAGAGCCCGTCGATATGCGGGCTCGAGATCAGTTCTTCGCAGTTCTGCGGGTTGACCGACCCGCCATAAAGGCAGGGGATCTTCCGGCCGAGCACAGCTTCGGCAACGGCGATGATTTCAGACTGGCGGGCATCCGCATAATCTGCGCTCGCCGGGATGCCCTTCTCGCCGATCGCCCAGACCGGCTCGTAGGCCAGCAGGATTTCGGCAGCCTTTTGGGCGCCCGAAAGTTTCGAAAGCGCGCCGCGCACCTGGACCGCGAGGATGTCGGCAGCCTTTCCGCTTTCGCGGTCGGAAAGCGTCTCGCCAATGCAGATCAGCGGGATGAGACCGTGGCGAACGGCCGCTTCGGTCTTCAGACCCACAGTCTCGTCGGTCTCTCCAAAATGTTCGCGCCGCTCGGAATGGCCGAGCTCGACGAGATCGAGATTGCAGTCCTTCAGCATCACCGGCGAGACTTCGCCGGTCCAGGCGCCCTGGTCGGCCCAATGCATGTTCTGAGCGCCGACCTTCACCGAGGTCTTGGCAAGCATCGCCTTGACCTCGCGCACCGCCGTGAAAGACGGAATGACGAAGCGCTGGATACGCGGGTCGCGCGCGGCATCGGCAGCTTCTAGACCGCGGGCGAAATGCTCGGCTTCAGCAAGCGTCTTGTTCATCTTCCAGCTGGTGCCAATCCAGAAGTGCGGCTTTTCGGTCATGTCGGATCCTGCGTTGATGCAATGGTGAGCGTAATGCCCGCCTGCTCAAATTCCTCCAGGACAGCAGCATCCGGTGCGCTGTCGGTGATAATCGCGTCGAAATCGGCCAGATCCGCCATGACATGCAGGGCGGTGTGGCCGATGCGCTGATGATTGACCAGAAGACAGGTCCTGGTCGATGACGCGATCATCGCCCGCTTGGCGCGCACGACGTTGTCATCCATGTGATAGGCGAGCCTGCCACTGACGGCAGGCGTTGAAATGAAGGCAATGTCGGCCCTCAGCCGCGACAGTGCCTCCTCGGTGACGACGCCGAGATAGGCGTTGAATTTCGCCGAATAGATGCCGCCAAGTGCGATCAGGGTGATGCCGGTTTCGCCTTTCAGCCGCTCCATGATCGCCGCATTGTTGGTGATCAACGTCAGCGGCCGCTTCTGCAGCAGCATTTCGCCGAGAACGGCCGCCATCGAGCCGTCGTTTACCATCACCGTCATCCCCGGCTCGACCAGCTCCAGCGCGGTCTCAGCCATTGCCAGCTTGGCCTCGTTGCCCTGGCGCTCGCGAATGCGGAAGTCGCTTTCAAACTGCGTTCCGGCATCAATGGTCGCGCCGCCGCGAACCTTGCGCAGGACGCCCGCCTGCTCGAGATCGTCGAGATCGCGATGGATCGTCATTTTTGACACGGTGAAGCGATCGGCAAGGTCGTCGAGATCGACGGTCTTGTTTTCGACGAGCAGGTTGACGATCAACTGCTGCCGCTCTTCCCGCCTCATCCTGCTCTCCACCCTCGTTTGATGTTAAGATAACAGAATATACGTGATTATCAACATAAATCATGTGATTTTGCGATAAAATGTTGTTGCCTTCGATCGCTACTTCAATAAAGCCTGCGCGGTTCGCTCGTCGGTGATCAGCCCGAAAAGACGGCGGCTATTCAGAATTGCCCGGATCGCCGCCACTTTCGCCTGTCCGCCCGCCAGCGCCACAAGCCGCTCTTTCTTGGTCTTGGGGAAAGACGCAGAGAGCGTGCGCGCCGTCAGCGCGGTATCGAGGATGTGGCCATCGGCGTCGAAAAAATGTCCGAGGATTTCGCCGACGCCGCCTGCCGCGGCAATGTCGTCAATTTCACCGGGTTCAACCATGCCGGACAAAACAAGCTGCGCCTCGGCATCGACAGTTCCCAGGCCGACGAGCTTCAGGTCGGCGTTATTAGCAAGGTCGAAGACCTCCTTGACGGCACGCTGCGCCTTCAGCACTTCACGGTCCTCGCCGGTATTGGCGAAAAAGGGAACCGGCATGACATAGGCATGGGCGCCGGTCTTTTCGGCGATGCGATGCATCACGTCATAGGGATTGGCGCCGTAGTTTCGTGTCAGGCCGCCAAGCAACGAGACGAAACGCAGGTTCTTCGCGCTCACCCTCGGCATATATTGGACGGCGGCGGAAAGCGTGCGGCCATGACCAAGGCCGATCACCGTATTGTCGCCGCGCTCAATCTCGCGCTTGAGATAGCCGGCGCCGGCATGGCCGAGTGCGCGGAGCGGCAAGCCTTCCTCGCCGAGATCGGGTGCGACCTCGCAATATTGAAGCCCGAAGCGTTCCGAAAGCCGCATTTCCAGCTCGACGCATTCGACAATATCCCCGTCGATGGTAACTTTGACGACGCCATCGGCGACCGCTCTGGCGATCAGGCGATGGGCCTTTACCGACGGCACGCCGAGGCGGCGTGCGACGTCGGACTGCGTCAGGCCACCGGCATAGTGAAGCCAGGCAGCACGCACGGCAAGGGTATCATCGGCGTCCGTCATCACGGCTCCTTTTCGAAGGTCATGCGGCGATTCCGCCGTATCGCAGTGCTGCCTTTTAAAGATCTCCGCCTCAGATGTTCAAGTCAGCGACGCCGGTGTCGATGTGCGGCGCCCAGAAGGCGACACTTTCGGCGATCTGCGGGATGACCTGGCGATCGTTCGGCTCGCGTTCCTTGAAGGAGAGTTCCAGGCAGATTTCATTGTCCTTCGCCCCACCTTCGGCCAGCGCCTGCAGCAGAGGTGCCGGCTGTATGCGGCCCTTGGCGTTGAATTCGGCGGTGAAGGGCCGGTGCCCGCCCTTGTCCATCAAGCTCTGTTTGATGTGGATGATCGGCGATACCAGCGGGACGGCCCGCGCCCAGGCGTAGGGGTCATAGTCGTCGGGATTGGCGGAGGTGATGTCGCCATGATCGATATCCGCCATCATCCACATCGGGATGGCCATTCCGGCGGATGTCAGCCGCTCCTGCAGTGACAGGCAGGCGCCGATCGTCTCGCCGAACTCGCGGCCGATGCTCATCGGCTCCCAGAACATGTAGGCGAGGCCTGCGACGCGCGCATGCTCGGCGACATCGGCCCAACAGTCGATCGCGATCTTGATCAGTTCCTCGCGTCTGGCCGGATCGTCGAAGTCCTTATAGGTGAAGATCGCAAATTGCGTGCCGACCGAGTGGCCGCCGAGATCGGCGGTGATGTCGGCAAAGGTCTTGAACCATTCGATGTAGTAGCGGCGCACATCGGCATCCGGATGTCCGAAATGGTTGAGGCGCCCATAGGGGCCTGTCATGCCCGAGGTGACCCGTACGCCGGTGCGCGTCAGCGCAGCGCTCATCGTGCGCGTCAGGCGGCGGATCACCGGCGCCTGCCAGCTCGGATTGATGAACTCGTGGGTCAGTTGGAGGTCGCGGATCCGCAAATCATGCGCAACCGTGTCGATGAGATCATCTGGGTCGGCGAAGCGGTTCACCAGCGGATTGGTATTGAGCGAAAGGGTCAGCGGCATGGCGGCATCCTTCAGGCGGCAGCAAGGCGGGTTGACGCAAACCACTCGCCAAAGGCCACGCGCTCCGCTTCGTTCAGATGGAGATAGTGTTTGGTGCGGCGATAGAGGATGTCCTCGGCCGTTTCGGCCCATTCCGTGGCGACGAGATAGCGGGCCTCGGCCTCATAGAGCTGTCCACCGAAATGCCGCCCGAGCCCTTCCATGCCTGTCGCGCCGGCAACCACATTCCTGGCGCGGGCGCCATAGAGACGGCCGTAGTGATGCACGAGCTTGCGCGGCATCCAGGGATAGATATCGCGCAGGCTGTTGGCAAAGCTCTCGTAGTCGGCATTCGGAATTTCGCCGCCCGGCAGCGGCGCTTTCTCCGTCCAGTCGCCTCCCATGTTCGGGAAGATGTGCTTCAGCCGCTGCATGCCGCGCTCGGCGAGTTCGCGGAATGTGGTGATCTTGCCGCCGAAGACGTTGAGCAGCGGAGCGCCGCCGGTCTCGTCGAGATCGAAGACATAGTCGCGGGTAACGGCCGACGGGTTGCCCTTGCCGTCGTCAAACAGCGGGCGCACGCCGGAGAAGCTGTGCAGCACATCGTGGCGGCGCAGCTTTTCCTTGAAGTAGCGATTGACCGCCTTGAGCAGATACTCGATCTCCGTCTCGTCGGCGGAAACATCCTCGGCCCGGCCTTCGTAAGCGATATCGGTCGTCCCGATCAGCGCCTTGTCGCCCTCGTAGGGATTGATGAAAATGACGCGTTTGTCGTGGTTCTGCACCAGATAGGCATTGGCACCTGCCCAGAACTTCGGCACGATGATGTGGCTGCCCTTGACGAGGCGGACGTTGCGGCCGGAGTTCGAGCCGGCGACGCGATTGATGATGTCCATCACCCAGGGGCCGGCGCAGTTCACCAGACATTTGGCACGGAAGGTTCGCGTCTCTCCCGTGGAGTTGCTTTTCGTGACCACGGTCCAACCGCCATTCTCGCGACGGGCCGACACGGCCGGCGAGCGGGTCAGCACCAGAGCGCCGTTTTCTGCTGCGCTCAACGCATTCAAGGTCACGAGGCGGGCGTCGTCGACCCAGCAATCGGAATATTCAAAGCCGCGCGTGTATTGATCGAGGATCGGCGTGCCTTCCGGGTCGCGGAGCAGGTTGAGCGTGCGGGTCCCGGGCAGCTTCTTGCGGCCGCCGAGATGATCATAGAGGAAGAGGCCGAGCCGCACGAGCCATGCGGGGCGATCCTCTGGGCTGTGCGGCAGGACGAAGCGCATCGGCCAGATGATATGCGGCGCGGCATTGAGCAGCACTTCACGCTCGATCAGCGCCTCACGCACCAGACGGAATTCGTAATATTCGAGGTAACGCAGACCGCCATGCACCAGCTTGCCCGAACGCGACGAAGTTCCCTGTGCCAGGTCGTCCTTTTCGCACAGCACGACCTTCAGGCCGCGGCCCGCAGCATCGCGTGCTATCCCCGCGCCGTTGATGCCGCCGCCGATGACGAAGAGATCCAGGAGTTCGGGTTCGGTCATGTCATGCTCCTTCGATGCCTGCTGCATCAGAATTACGCGCCCACCGGCGACGTCGTTGCGGCTTCGGCAAGCTTGTCCCAGGCGGGCGCCATTGCCTGGCGCACATCGGTATAGGCGGAAAAGAGCCGGTCGAACCGGTGGGCCTCGTTGGCATCCGGTGTCTCCGGATCGCCGAGCAGCGGCGTCACCCAGTCGGCTATGCAATCGTCCATGCTGGAATAGACGCCGACAGCCACCGCGGCCATCATCGCCACGCCGGCCGCCCCCGTCTCCTCGCGGCGCGACTGGCGGATCGGTGCGTTAACGGCGGCCGAGAGTGAACGGCGAAGGGCGAGGGAGCGTGTGGCCCCGCCCGTGAGCCGCAGCTCTTCGGGCATCGTGCCCATCGCGGCGTAGCAGTCGCGGGTGGCAAGCCCCAACCCTTCGACCACGCTGCGCAGCAGATCGGGGAAGCCGTGACGCATCGAAAGCCCGGTGAAGCCCGCGCGCGCATTGGCGTTGACGAAAGGCCCACGTTCGCCCGCTTCGGAAATATAGGGATGGTAAAGCACCGCCCCCGGTCGGCTTTCTGCAAACCAGCCGTCGATGCGCGCAATAAGGTCTGCATGCGAAGCAGGCTTACCTGCCTCGGCCATGAGATAGGCGGCGACCTCAAGGATCCAGTCGATGTTGATCGTGGCGCCCATATTCGTCTGGACCTGAGTGACGATGCCGGGGATGGGAAGGGCGATCACATAGCCGGTACCCTCACGATTGAGCTGAACGTCGGCAACGGACTTGGCGCGCAAGTGCACACCGGTCGAGCCGATCGTCGAGCAGGCGGCGTTGCGAGCGTCGCTGCGCACGCCTGCACCGAGCGCCGTCATCACCATGTCGACATAGCCGAGGCAGACCGGCGTTCCAGCAAGAAGCCCGCAGGCCTTCGCCGCCCCCGATGTCAGCGGGTGGCTGATCTCGCTGCCGTCGATGATTTCGGGCAGGAGCCCGCGCCTGTGGTCAAGGCCGAGCGCATCGATCACCACGGCATCATACTGGCGCGTTCTGAAATTGCCGAAGGTGAAACTCGCCTCCGATGGATCGGTCGCCCGCACGCCCGTGAGGTTGAGATAGAGCCAGTCCTTGCAGTGCAGCGCCGCCTCCGCCCGATCGAGAAGATCCGGCGTGAAGCGGTCCATATGGGCAAGTTGCGCGCCCTGTTGGCAAGTGTTGAGACCGGTGCCTGTCGCTTCGAAGCGGGCACGGTTCTGCGTTCCGCCGGCAAGCGACGTGACCGTCGGCGCGGCGCGCGCGTCGAGCCACAGCCAGGCATCGGCGACCGGCATATTGCCGTGGCCGACGAGCCAGGTGCCGTCGCCCTGTCCGGTAACGGCGATGGCTGCGGTGCATGATGCAAGATCAGCGACTTTTTCGCCTAGGCCCCGCAACGCGCTGGCGCAATCGAGCCAGGTCTGATCCAGCGACTGCGTTGCCGAGCCATTGTCTCCGGTGGTGTATCTGTTGCGAACGGAGGCTGTGGCAATCTGGCGCCCGGACAGATCGAAGGCGACAGCCTTGATGACCGAGGTGCCGGCATCTATGCCAATGATGATCGTCTGGGTCGATGTCATCGCAGGCCTATCTCGCCACCATCGCAAGCACCGCCGCAGGAAATACGCGCATCAAATTCATCTGAAGTCCTCCCGACCCTAAACTCATCTGGGATGATGCATCCGGCTGCCAACGTCGGCCCTTCCACGGGCAACGGCAAGCGCGCCGCCTTTGGCAGATCCCAGATCTGGCGCGCAGCCGAAACCTCCCTAGCTTCACTCGAAAAGATAACATAAAGATACCATAATGCCAGTAAGATTTTTCTAGCGATGTAATTTTTTTCAACTAAAATAGAAGAGCAAGGAGCTTGCTTCCGCGCCGCCGAGCTGTTGGCGTGCAGCATCGAAAACGGTAATGCGCGCAATGCCTGATCTGTACAATTATGCATGAAAAACAGAGAGATGCCGCCATAATTCGGTAGAATGACAAGTGTGAAGGCGTGTCATTTTTTGCTGCACCGCAGCGCGATGAACAAGATGTGAGGTCGTGCATTTCAGTCGAGTTGGCGTGAAAGTGCCGTTGACAGTTTATAAAATATATAACATCATTTACGGCATAAGTAACATACTTCTATCACGGAAGTGCGCTTCCTGATGGAGAATTTGCAGGCCCAGGCGGTTGGAGGAGACATCTGCCGGTCTTGTTGAGGAGGCTTCCAATGCGAATTTTCGTCCAGAGTTGCGCTCTTGCGGGTGGCCCGCCGGTTTCTGTTCCGGTGCGACGCAGTGCTTCAGCGCGCCTGCGATCATCATCGCGCTAGCCCTCCCCATCTTGCCATTCCAAGCCAAAGGCCGTCCGGACATGAGTACCTCGCCCGATCATGCAGCATCAAAGCCGAGCAGCGGCAATCGCGGGCTCCTTGTCAGCGCGGCGTTGGCGGTCATCGTCGTTGCAGCGATCGCGTTCGATACGACGGTCGTCAAGATCGGTTCCGAAAACGATGTCCGCCAGCAGGCGTTCTCTCCGGAAACCTTCGGCGCTGAGCAGTTCCCGAAAATCAAGGCAAATGTCGAGGAGCGGGCCGCTGCGGCCGCCGATCTCGCGGCCGCCATTGCCGCCGACAAGAAGGCGGCGGCCGAGAAATACGGCACTGCGACGAGCACCGGACCGGTCATTCCCGTCACGCTGACCGGCGTTTTCGGCGCCCGCAAGTCGAACACCAACGAAATGAAGATCGATGGGTTGCCTCCCGAGACGGTGGTCCGTGTCCAGACCGGCCCTGCGGTCAACGGCACGGACCTCCGCGACGCAACCGGCACCATCGAATTCGGCCAGTTTACCAACCAGATCCAGTATCAGGATGCCGGATCGGCCATCAATAACGAGATGAAGAAGGCGGTTTTTGCGGGCATGGATCCTGACGCCCTGGACGGAAAGCAGGCGACCGTCGTCGGCGTCTTCAAGCTCATCAACCCGAAGAACTGGCTCGTCACGCCGGTGAAGGTCGAGCTCAAATGAGCCAGCCGCAACGTAGCAACGGGGCGAAAGGCGAGGTCGTCCTCGCAGCGCGCAACATCGCAAAATCCTACGGCAGCGTTCACGCCCTCAAGGGAGTGAACTTCGACATTCATCGCGGCCAGGTCACAACGCTGTTCGGAGAGAACGGCGCGGGCAAGTCGACGTTGATGAAGATCCTTTCGGGTGTCGCGCAGCCAAGCTCCGGCGAGATCATTCTCGACGGCTCGCCGATCAGCTTTAGCTCGTCGACCCATGCGCGCGAGTGCGGGATCTCCATCATCCATCAGGAGCTCAGCCTCGCCCCCAATCTCAGTGTCCGTGACAATATTTTCATGGGCCGGGAGATCATCAAGGGTGGTGTCGTCGACTTCGCTGAAGAGGAGCGTCAGACCCGGGCGCTCATGGAAGAGCTCGAGGAAGACATCGATCCGCAGACGCGCGTCGA
Organism: Rhizobium sp. P1_B8; assembly: GCF_056406515.1. Lineage (NCBI taxonomy): Bacteria > Pseudomonadati > Pseudomonadota > Alphaproteobacteria > Hyphomicrobiales > Rhizobiaceae > Rhizobium > Rhizobium sp. P1_B8. The sequence continues at coordinate 147,879 of NZ_JBFTZZ010000008.1, forward strand.
GGATCTTCGCCTCGGCCAGCAGCAGATCGTCGAAATTGCGCGGGCACTCTCCATCAATTCGCGCATCCTGATCATGGACGAGCCGACCTCGGCGCTGAGCGCGACGGAGGTGGAAGTGCTCTTCAAAGTCATCCACGACCTGACGAGCCGCGGCGTGTCGATCGTCTACATCTCGCATCATCTGGAAGAGGCGCTACAGATCACCAATCACGCCGTCGTTCTGCGCGACGGAAACATGACCGCCTATGCCGAGCGCAAGGATATCGATCTCGAATGGATCGTCCGCAACATGGTCGGCGAGAATTTCGACCTTGGCAGCCCGCCGCAAGGTCATCCGTTCGGAAACGTCTCGCTTTCCATCGAAAACCTCAGTGTCCCCGGCCCCTCCGGCGCTGCCTATAATGCGGTCGATCGTCTGTCTCTCAAGGTGCGTGCCGGTGAGATCGTCTGCATCTACGGGCTGATGGGCGCCGGGCGCACGGAACTGCTCGAATGCATTGCCGGACGTCTGCGCGCAAGTGGCGGACAGGTTCTGCTCGAAGGACAGGACGTCAGTGGGCTCAGCATCGCCGGGCGCATTGCCAGCGGTCTCGTGCTTGTGCCGGAAGATCGCCAGCGCGACGGCCTCGTCCAGACGATGACGGTCGGCTCCAATCTGTCGCTTGCGAGTATCCGCGCCTTCACCAAAGGGCTTTTCACCTCCGGCCATCGGGAGCGCGATCTCGTCAATGACGCGATCCGGCGGGTGCATGTGAAAACCGATGGCGGTTCAGCTTCGATCGGCTCGCTCTCCGGCGGCAACCAACAGAAGGTCGTCATCGGCAAGATGCTGGCAACCCAGCCAAAGGTCATCCTGCTCGATGAGCCAAGCCGCGGCATCGACATCGGCGCCAAGGCGGAAGTTTTCAAGTTGCTCGCGGAGCGCGCCAAGCAGGGATTGGCGGTCATCTATTCGACGTCCGAAGTCAATGAATGCCTGAGTATCGCGCACCGCATCATCGTCATGCATCGCGGCAGGATATCGGCCGAGTTCGGCTCGGATGTCACCAAGGAAAAGATCATGGCCGCCTCCGGCGAAGCCGTGGTCGCGCACTAGCCTGGATTATGGAGCACTGATTATGTCAGTCACGAACGTCACCGAAAAGAAATCAGTTTCCAGCGGGCAGAAGCGCAATACCAATATCGTGCGTCTCATCCTGGAAGGCCGGGCCTTCTTCGCGCTGATCGTCATCATCGCGGTCTTTTCGTTCCTGTCGCCCTATTACTTCACGCTGAACAACTTCCTGATCATGGCGTCGCATGTCGCGATCTTCGGCATTCTGGCGATCGGCATGCTGCTCGTCATCCTGAATGGCGGCATCGATCTGTCGGTCGGCTCGACACTCGGGCTTGCAGGCTGCATCGCCGGTTTCCTGATGCAGGGGGTCACGCTCACCTATCTCGGCGTCATCCTCTATCCGCCGGTCTGGGCCGTCGTCGTCATCACATGTGCGCTCGGTGCGCTGGTCGGTGCGGTCAACGGCGTGCTGATCGCTTATCTCAAGGTGCCGGCCTTCGTCGCCTCGCTGGGCGTGCTCTACGTGGCCCGCGGTATCGCGCTCCTGATGACCAACGGCCTGACCTACAACAATCTCGGCGGCCGTCCGGAACTCGGCAATACCGGCTTCGACTGGCTGGGCTTCAACCGGCTCGCAGGCATTCCGATCGGGGTCATCGTGCTTGCGGTTCTCGCCATCGTTTGCGGCATCGTGCTGAGCCGCACTGCCTTCGGCCGCTGGCTCTACGCCTCAGGTGGTAACGAGCGTGCCGCCGACCTCTCCGGCGTCCCGGTCAAGCGCGTGAAGATCATCGTCTATGTGCTTTCGGGCGTCTGTGCAGCGATCGCCGGCCTGGTCCTCTCTTCGCAGTTGACCTCTGCTGGTCCGACGGCAGGCACAACCTACGAACTGACGGCGATCGCAGCCGTGGTCATCGGCGGCGCGGCGCTGACCGGCGGCCGCGGTACGGTTCGCGGCACCATGCTCGGCGCCTTCGTTATCGGCTTCCTTTCGGACGGCCTCGTGATCATCGGCGTCTCGGCCTACTGGCAGACGGTATTCACCGGCGCGGTGATCGTTCTCGCCGTCCTCATGAACAGCATCCAATACGGCCGCCGGGTCAAATCGTCCTGACGGCTGAGACCGAAACTTATCCACGACGGCAGGCTGGAGTCCACGAAGCCGATTGGGGAAAGCACTGCCGGATCCCCGGCAATAACTGAACTCACAAATGGGAGAGAGACTATGTTTAAGAAAGGCATGCGCATACTTCTGGCCGCCGCGGCAGTAGCACCGCTTCTTGCAAGCTCCGCTTGGGCAGCGGGCATGATGACGATCATCGTCAACGATCCGTCGAATCCCTATTGGCTGACGGAAGGCAATGTCGCCAAGGCAACCGCCGAAAAGCTGGGCTACACGGCCTCGGTCAACGCCCACAAGGGTGACACCAATACCGAAAGCAACCTGATCGATACGGCGATCACCAACAAGTCGGTGGCGATCATCCTCGACCCGGCAAACGCCGACGGTTCCGTCGGTGCGGTCAAGAAGGCCGTTGCTGCCGGCATCCCGGTCATCCTCGTCAACGCCGAGATCAACCAGGAAGGCCTAGCCAAGGCGCAGCTTGTTTCCAACAACGCACAGGGTGCCGCCCTCGGCGCGCAGCAATGGGTCGAAGCGATCGGCGACAAGGGCAACTATGCCGAACTCTTCGGCGCGCCGTCCGACAACAACGCGGCAACGCGTTCGAATGGCTACGAGACTGTCCTTTCGCAGTATCCGGATCTGAAGAAGGTCGCCAAGGAAGTTGCCAACTGGGACCGCACCCAGGGCCACAACAAGATGCAGTCCATGCTGCAGGCCAACCCGGATATCGTCGGCGTCATCTCGGGCAATGACGAAATGGCGCTCGGCGCGATCGCCGCACTCAAGGAAGCCGGCAAGCTCGCCAATGTGAAGGTCGGCGGCTTCGACGGTTCTCCGGATGCAGTTGCTGCCATCAAGGCGGGCGAACTCCAATACACCGTCCTCCAGCCGGTTGCCGTCTTCTCCGAAGAAGCCGTCAAGCAGGCAGACAACCTGATCAAGACGGGTAACACGGGTGCCAAGAGCGAAAAGCAGCTCTTCGATTGCCTGTTGATCACCAAGGACAACATCGACAAGTACACCGGCCCGTTCGTTCTGGCGCAGTAAACGGTAAAAGGGCGCTCGCAAGAGCGCCCTCATTTTCATGCTGGAAGCGATGGCCTGCGGTCCAACCGCCGGTTGCGTTTCGCCTTTTTGCCTTGGCGCGGCAATCACTGTACGAAGCTGGGATCCATAGTTCAGCGACAGGGGTGACCCGTGACACAGAAGACCAGCCGGGACGACCATCTGTTGGACCAGCTCACCAGCGACAGCAGGCAGACGCGCCAGATCGCGCGCCGCCGCATGATTGCAGAGGCCGTGATGGGTGAAGGCTCGATGCGGATTGAAGACCTGACCGACCGCTTTGGGATCAGCCTGATGACGGCTCACCGCGATGTCGATGAGCTCGTCAGCCGCGGCCTCTTCAGGAAGACGCGCGGCATCGTCACGGCGGCGGCGACCAATCTCATCGAATCCAGCGACGTCTATCGCTCCAACCGCCAGTCGGTGGAAAAGAAGCTGATCGCCGAGGCGGCAATGCAATTCGTCGAACCGGGACAGGCGATCTTTTTCGATGACTCGACCACGGTACTTCAGATGGCGGCGCACCTGCCTTCGAAGGTGCCGGTCACCGCAATTACCAATTCCCTGACATTGATGAATGCGCTGACGGGCCTGCACGACGTCACGCTGCTCGCCCTCGGCGGCCAATATTACAATTGGTGCAATGCCTTCATGGGTCGCATAACCATCAACGAGATCAAGGCACTCAGGGCAGATGTCGCGTTCATCTCGATGTCGGCGATCAGCGATGGCACGGTGCTGCACCAGTCCCCTGAAACAGTCGATACCAAGCGCGCCATGTTCGACTGTTCCGTAAAACGCATCCTGCTTGCCGATCATACAAAGTTCGAACGGCGTGCACTCCACAGTTTCGCAGCACTGGATGAGTTCGACGTCGTTATCGTCGACGACAAGACCCAGCCGGTGCACATCGACCGCATGCGGTCCAGAGATATCAACGTGGTCATTGCCAAGGGCGCCGGAGGGCGCTCCTGACGGCACGGGCCGGTTGTCCCTCGTGAGGTAAACGGGAATGCCGACACTGCTCGGGATCGATAGTGGTTTGACAGTCACCAAGGCGGTCATCTTCGATGTCGACGGCACGCCGCTTGCAGCCGCCCGGCGCCGGGTGACGCAGTTCATTCCGAAGGCCCGCCATATCGAGCGCGACATGGATGAATTGTGGAACGCGACGGCCGATGCCATCCGCGAAGCGATTTCACTCAGCGGGCGGCCGGCAAGCGACATAGCGGGCATTGCCGCTACCGCGCACGGAGACGGCATCTACCTGCTCGATCACGCCCGGAAGCCGCTCGGCCGGGCCATTCTCTCGCTGGACAGCCGGGCAGGGGCGATCGTCGACCCGTGGACGAAAAGCGACGTCGCCGACCTGGCGATCGAACTGACGGGGCAGATCCCGCACGTCTCCGCGCCATCGGCATTGCTTGCCTGGATCCGCGAAATCGAGACTGAGCGCTATAAGCGCATCGGCCATTTCTTCAGCTGCAAGGACTGGCTGCGGTTCTGCCTGACCGGGACCATCGGTACGGACCGCACCGAAGCCAGCACCTCCTTCACCAATGTCAAGACGCAGAACTACAGTGAGGACGCCCTGCGGCTGTTTGGATTGCAGGATCTCGTCCACGCCTTGCCACCAGCCTCGCGCTCTGACCAGATCGTCGGACGCGTGACCCGTGAAGCCGCGCAACTGACGGGCCTCGCCGAAGGAACGCCTGTCGTTGCCGGTCTGCACGACGTCACGGCCTCGGCGCTCGGGGCAGGGGGTTATGCCAAGGGCGTTGTCGCGGTCATTGCTGGGACCTATTCGATCAACGAGACGCTTTCGTCGGAACCGCGTGTCGACCGGCGCTGGTTCTGCCGCAACGGGATTGCACCCGGCATCTGGAACAGCATGTCGATCTCCCCGGCATCGACAGCGAACTACGACTGGTTTCTCGACACGCTCTGCGCTGCCGAACGGAAGAATGGCGAGGTGCAAGGCAACTCGATCCACGCCCTGCTGGCGCCCGAGATCGAGGCCGCCTTCGAGCGCCCCTCGACCGCGCTCTTCCATCCCTATCTGTTCGGCTCGCCCTATGGCGCGGCGGCCAGCGCCGGCTTCTTCGGGCTCGGTGGATGGCACGACCGCGGCGACATGCTGCGCGCCGTGCTTGAGGGCATCGCTTTCAATCATCGCATTCATGTCGACGCGCTTCGCGACGGCTTTGCCTTCGATCAGGCGCGGCTCGCCGGGGGCATCTCGCGCAACCCTGCCGTCGTGCAGATGTTTGCCGATGTGCTTGGCATGCCGGTCACGGTAACCGAGACGGATGAGGCGGCCGCCTGGGGTGCTGCGCTTTGTGCCGGGTCGGGTGCTGGGGTCTTCGCCGATCCGCAGAGCGATCCGCGCGACACGGCCGCCATCGCAAAGACTTGCCGGCCGGATGCGGCGCGCAGCGCGGATTATGAAAAGCGTTACCAGGTGTTCCGCGACATTGCCGACGCGATGATCCCCCTTTGGCCTAGGATTGCCGCGCTTGCGCCGGAACAATCGGCAAACTGAAAAGACAAATGCCTGCTGCGGCGGGCAATTTAGGACGACGAGCATGACCCCCGATTTGCAGCAGCGCTTCTCGAATCCCGGCGAGAACGATATCGACGTTTTGATCATCGGGGCGGGCATCAACGGCGCCGGCCTGTTCCGCGACCTCTCGCTACAGGGTGTCAATTGCCTGATCGTCGACAAGGCCGACTTTGGTTCCGGCACGAGCGCCGCACCATCGCGGCTCATTCACGGCGGCCTGAAATATCTTGAAACGGGTGAGTTCGGACTGGTTGCGCAATCGACGCTTGAGCGCAACCTCCTGCTCAAGAACGCGCCGCATTGCGTCGAGCCACTGCCGACCTTCATTCCGGTCTTTTCCTGGACCCGCGGTATCTGGGCAGCGATCAGAACGCTCTTCGGGTCGAAGACGGCGCCACGCAGCCGTGGAGCCGTGCTCATCAAGATCGGGCTTCGGCTCTATGACTTTTTCGGTTCACGCGACCAGGTCATGCCGCGCCACCGGCTGATCTTGAAGAAACAGGCGCGCAAGGAAATGCCGCATGTAACCCCCGCCATCGTCGCCGGCGGCATCTATTACGATGCCAAGATCAGCAGGCCGGAGCGACTCGTCTATGAGCTCGTGAGCGATGGTCTCGATGCGAACGCGCGGAGCCTCGCGGCAAATTTCGCGACACTGGCTGCCGTTTCAGAGGGGCATTTGACCTTCCGGCAGCCCGATGGTCGCGATGTCACCGTTGCTCCCAAACTGGTCGTCAATGCGGCAGGTCCCTGGATCGATCACGTCAACACTTTACTCGGTGCCCCATCGCACCTGATCGGCGGCACCAAGGGTTCCCATATCCTGCTTGACCATCCCGAGCTGGTGCGAAGCCTCAACGGCCACATGATCTATTTCGAGGCCGACGACGGCCGAATCTGCCTGGTCTACGACTATCTCGGGCTGGCACTTGTTGGTTCGACCGACATTCCGGCGGATGATCCGGACAATGTCCGCTGCGAGGAGCCGGAAACCGAGTATTTTCTCGAAAGTGTCCGCTCGCTGCTGCCGACGCTCCGCATCGATCGCGACCAGGTCGTTTACAGCTATAGCGGTATCCGCCCGCTGCCGGCGTCAGATGCGGCAGCACCGGGGCTAATCAGCCGTGATCACTCCGCGCCGGTGAAGGAGCCAGAGAGCGGCAGACCGTTTCCGATCATTTCGCTGGTCGGAGGCAAGTGGACGACGTTCCGTGGCTTTGCGGAAGAGGTCGCCGACACCGTTCTCTCCCGGCTGCAGCGCAGCCGCAGCCAGTCGACACGCTATCTGGCGGTCGGCGGCGGCAAGGCCTTTCCGGCTGATGCCCAGCAACGTAGCGCCTGGATCAGGGATACCGCATCACGCAGCGGCGTTGCCGCCGAGCGTGCCGACGAACTGCTCGCCCGCTACGGCACGACGGCCGCAGCCCTGCTTTCTTCTCCTTCAGGCTATACCGACGAGCAGCGCCTGGCGGGTGCGCCGCGTTACAGTCTCCGCGAGATCGACTGGATCGCCCGGAACGAAATCGTCGTCCACCTGTCGGACATCGTGATGCGTCGTACGACGCTTGCGATCGAGGGCCGGTTGACGCTGGAAGGCCTGCGGGAAATCGCCGGCGTTGCCGGGGCAGCGCTCGATTGGAATGCCGAACGAACGGCAAGCGAAATCCAGGACGTTGTCAGCCAGCTGGGCCGCTTCCACGGCCAAGCACTGACAGGCAAGGTTGCCGCCGAGCCGGAAAAGACACCGCGCCCGGCCTCGGGCTAACCCAGTTTCAGGAGAAAGCCGGATCGAGGGAACCGGACTTGTAACGCTTCGCCATTTCCGAAACGGGGAGGGGCGTGATGCGGCCGGCCATGCCGGCGGTGCCGAACTGTTCGAAGCGTTCCTTGCAGAGCTTGGTCAGCGCCGTCATCGCCGGCTTCAGATATTTGCGCGGATCGAACTCGCTTGGATCTTCCTGCAGCACGCGGCGGATCTGGCCGGTCATCGCCATTCTGCCGTCGGTGTCGATGTTGACCTTGCGCACGCCGTTCTTGATGCCGCGCTGGATTTCCTCGACCGGCACTCCCCATGTCGGTTTCATCTGGCCGCCATACTTGTTGATGATCTCCTGCAGTTCGATCGGGACCGAGGACGAGCCATGCATGACGAGATGTGTGTTCGGAAGCTTGCGGTGAATTTCTTCGATGACGTTCATCGCCAGTACCGAACCGTCCGGCTTGCGGGTGAACTTGTAGGCGCCATGCGATGTGCCCATCGCGATGGCGAGCGCATCGACCTTGGTTTCGCGCACGAACTTCACCGCTTCGTCCGGGTCGGTCAGCAGCTGGTCATGCGAAAGCTTGCCCTCGGCGCCGTGGCCGTCCTCGGCCTCGCCCATGCCGGTCTCGAGAGAACCGAGAACACCGAGTTCGCCTTCCACTGAGATGCCGCCGAAATGCGCCATGTCAGTCACCATCTTGGTGACGCCGACATTATAGGCCCAGTCGGCGGGCGTCTTGGCGTCCGCCTTCAGTGAACCATCCATCATTACCGAGGTGAAGCCCGCCTGGATCGCCGTCATGCAGTTGGAGGGATCGTTGCCGTGATCGAGATGCACGCAGACTGGAATATGCGGATAGATTTCAACGACGGCATCCATCATGTGCTTCAGCATGATGTCATTGGCATAGGCGCGGGCTCCGCGCGACGCCTGCATGATAACCGGCGCCTGGCACGCATCCGCGGCCTCCATGATGGCGAGCGCCTGCTCCATGTTGTTGATGTTGAAAGCGGGAACGCCGTAGCCTTCCTCCGCAGCATGGTCGAGCAGTTGCCTCAGCGTAATGCGTGCCATCCAAGATTCCCCCATATCGATGGTCGATCGAAACGCCGCCATCTCTTTGAAACTAGAGCCCGGGCGCGGGCCGTTCAAGCGCCTTATTTTAACAGGCAAAATGGCATAGGGGGAGGAAAGTAACAAGCATCAATAACAATATCACAAACAGTATGATATTTCTCAAGAGTCATTTCGCATGCACGAGCCGAATGAAATTCGGTGCCTGTGCTGAAGAGACGGGCGTCACGCCCCTTGCCGGCGATGGCAAGAACTCTTCAGCCAGACACCCGTGCGGCCGCTGCGGTTATGGCTTGTCGTTGATGGCAGTCGGCCAACAGGGGAATTCGGAATATCCGGCAAACCGGGTCAGATGAGACCGTATTGTTCCGCCTTATTGCGCAGGAACGGCAGGCCCTTGTCCATGACCTCTTCCATATCGCGTGCAACGGGGCGCCAGACGGCCAGGCCATAGGCGACCTCAGGCGGCATGTTGATGAAGCTTTCCATCGCAAGCCCGCCCTTGAAGCCGATTGCGGCGAGCGCGGCATAGATCGCATCCCACGGGATGTTGCCGTAGCCCGGTGTGCCGCGGTCGCTTTCCGAAAGATGGATGTACTTCAGGTGATCGCGGGCGATCAGGATGCCATTTGCCGCACCCTTTTCCTCGATATTCATGTGGTAGGTGTCGAGGTGAACGAAGATGTTATCCGCGCCGACGCGCTCCACCATCTCGACGGCCTGCTGCGCCGAGTTGATCAGGTGGTTCTCATAGCGGTTCACGGCCTCGACGCCGAGCTGGATGCCGTGCTTCCTAGCATGCTTTGCCGCTACGTCGAGCACCTTGGCGATGTTGTCGTATTCGCCCTGCGTCGGTGGCACGCCGGTGCGCTCGCCGATGCCGCCGAAGATGACGCCGGACAGGGCCTCGGCGTTCATTTCTGCAGTCTTTTCGATCGCAACCTTCAGGTGCTCGATTGCGGCATCCGGGCGGACCGAGGCCCAGGCATGTTCCGGCAGGCCGAGCGAGCAGACGGCGCGCAGCTTATTCTTTTCAAGCAGGGCGCGGGTATGTTTGGCATCGACGGCAGGCGCGTTCAGCAGCGCGATCTCGATGAAATCCATCTTGTAGTGCACGGCTCCGGCAATCGCCTTTTCGGCACCTGCGCGATCCCAGTTCATGGTCCACATGCTGGTGTGAACGCCGAAACCTTCCATGATCGTATCTCCTATTTCACGATTCTGATGAACTTGGCCGAGAACCACCGCAGCACCATCACGACGATGAGCAGGATACCCCAGACGGCAGTGGTGAGGTGCTGGTTGGCGCCGAGCAGGTTGAGCCCCGAAGAGAGAAGCTGCAGCACGATGAGCGCCACGAAGACGGGCAGGACGCGGCCGAAGCCGCCGAAAGGATTGATGCCGCCGAGAAAGCAGGCGAGCACGGTGATCAGCAGATAGGACTCGCCGTGGCCGACGCGCACCGAATTGAAGCGCGCAAGCATGATGATGCCGGCAACCGCAGCCATCACGCCGGAAAGCATATAGACCAGCACCAGAACCTTGCGGGTGTTGATGCCGGAATAGCGGGCAGACTCGATATTGGAGCCGATCATGTAGGTGGAAAAGCCGAGCTTGGAGCGCGAGAGTAGAATGTGGCTGGCGATTACGCAGGCGATCAGGATCAACAAAGGTACCGGGATGCCGAGGATGCTGCCGTGGCCGATCGGAGCGATGAAGGTAGGGAAGCCCGAGATATCGCCGCCGCGCGTCAGGAACTCGCCGAGGCCGCGCAGAAAGATCATCATCGACAGCGAAACGAGGATCGGATGGGCGCGGGTAAAGGCGATGACGAGGCCCATGACCAGGCCGCTGGCGGCACCGACGGCAAGCGCCAGAGCCGAGCCGAGCAGGAAGGCGCCCGGGCCGGCATCGATGCCGCCATTGGCCTGCAGCGTCCAGGCGAGCGTCAGGCCGGCGATGTTGGCGGTGAAGGTGATCGCAAGGTTGAGGCCGCCGGTGAGGATCGGCATCAGCATGGCAAGCGTCAGAACACCCAGCTCGGGAAGCTGAAAGGCGACCGATCCGAAGGTCGCGCCCGTCAGGAAATGCGGCGAGGCGAAACTGAAGACGACAAGCACGGCCGCCAGCGCGGCGAGGGGACCGGCCATGTCGGCCCCGAAGATGGCGTTGAAGCGGGCGGCAAGCGCGTTCATCAGCTCTCTCCCCTGCCTGCAGGCCTGTCACCGGTCGATTTCCGGGTCGCAAACACTGGCACCAGATTGCCGATGCGGGCGCTCGACAAGGTGATCGCAACGAGGATGATCGCGCCGACGATCATCTTGAAGGCGAAGGGCGAGACGCCCATCAGGTTGAGGCCGTTCTGGGTGATCGAGACGAGCAGCACGCCCAGCACGCAACCGAGCACCGAGCCCTTGCCGCCGCCCAGCCGCGCCCCACCGAGCACCACGGCAGCGAGCACATCGAGTTCGCGGCCGTAGAGTGCGTTCGGCACGACCTCCTGCGCATAATGCGCCTGCATGAGCCCGGCGATGCCTGCCATCAACCCAAGCCAGCCGAAGGCGATGAACTGCATGGCGCCGATATTGATGCCGAAGCGGCGCGCGCCTTCCGGATTGTCGCCGAAGGCGTAGAGCTGCCGGCCGGTCGTCGTGCGGGTAATGAAGAACCATGTGGCGAGCGTGCAGACGGCCATGACCACAACCGGCAAGGTGATCTCAGCCCAGCTCCCATCGGCCATTTCGCGCTCGTAGATGATGACGCGGCTCGTCAGCCAGTCGGGCAGATTGTAGATCGACACCCCCTTGGTGAAAAACATCAGCAAGCCGAAATAGACGTTGAAGGTCGCGATCGTCGCGACGATCGAGATGATGCGGAAGCGGTGGATCAGGAAGGCGTTGATCACGCCGAGCACGATGCCGATGCCGGCCGCAATCAGGAAGCCGGATACCCATCCACCCCCGCCGATCCTCTCGAGCGCAAGTGCAGTGACGTATTGCACGATCGAGGCTGCGACCGCGAAGGAGATGTCGATCCCGCCTGATATCAGCACCACGAGCAGGCCAACGGCAAAGATAATGTTGACCGCGCTGATATTGAGCAGGTCGAAGACATTGCCGAGCGTGAAGAAACGGTCGGTCATGAGAGCAAGAACAATGCTCATAGCGATGATGACGGCAAACAGCACGAATTCAGTCGTATGGGACAGGAACAGCTTACGCATAGACCGCCGCCTCCAGGTCTTTCAGCGTAGTCGCGCGCGGATCATGCCAGCCGGCGATGCGGCCCTTTTCCATATGGATGATCCGATCGGCGTTGAAATAGACCTCCGGCACCTCGTCCGAAATCAGGATGATCGCCAGCCCCGCCTCGGCGAGGCGTGCAACGATTTCGAAGATGCCGGCGCGCGCGCCGACATCGACGCCGACCGTGGGCGCATCGAGGATCAGCACCTTTGGATCGGTGGCGAGCCATTTGGCGATCGCGACGCGCTGCTGGTTGCCGCCCGAAAGCGTCGAGATCGCATCGTCCTGCTTGCCGATCCTGACGCCGAGATCGGCGATCCAGCGCGCGACCAGCGAGCGCTTCTTTTCCGGCGAGATGAGCCGGCCGCCTAGGATACGGTTGAGGGAGGCCATGACCAGATTGTCGGCGATGGATTGCGGCTGGTTGAGACCGAGCGAAAGGCGGTCTTCGGAGAGATAGGCGACGCCTGAGGTGATCGCCTCGCGGTTGGAGGCAAAGCGCACCGGCTTTCCCTCCAACACGATCGTTCCGGCGGCGGGCCGGCGCATGCCGAACAGCGTGAGCGCGAGTTCGGTGCGCCCGGAGCCGAGCAGGCCGGTGATTCCGAGGGTCTCGCCACGGCGCAGATCGAAGGAGATGTCCTCGAACTCGCCAGGCCGGGAAAGCTTGCTTACAGAAAGCAGGACCGGGTTGTGCGACAGGTCGCGGGCGCGAACATTCTGGTCGAAGGTGCGCCCGGTCATCAGCTCGGTGATCTTAGACTGGGTCATGCCTTCCACCGGATAGACACCGACCAGCGCACCATCGCGCAGCACCGTGATGCGCGAGGAAATTTCCAGCACTTCCGCAAGGCGATGGCTGACGAAGACCACGGCAACGCCCGAAGCCGACAGCGTGCGCACGATCGCCAGCAGATGATCGGTCTCAGACTGGGTGAGCGAGGCGGTCGGCTCGTCCATGAAGACGATGCGGGCCTCTCCGACCAGCGCGCGGGCGATGGCGACGATCTGACGCTGCGCGATGGCGAAGTCCTTGAGAGGCCTGTCGACGTCGAGGGTAATGCCGAGCCGGGCGAGTGCCTCCTCGGCTGTTCCGCGGATCGCGGCATAATTGACGAAGCGCGGGCGCGAACCGGAAAGGGTCTGGAAGGCGATGTTTTCGGCCACGCTCATTTCCGGAAAGAGCGCGAGGTCCTGCCAGATGATCTGGATGCCGCGGGACTGGGCCATGCCAGGCGTCATGAGGGATATCGTCTCACCGTCGAAGACGATCTCGGCGCCGTCTGCAGGCCGATAGACGCCTGATATCACCTTGATAAGGGTGCTCTTGCCGGAACCATTCTCGCCGGCCAAGCAATGCACCTCGCCGGGCAGGACTTCGAAGGAGACGTTTTTCAGCGCCTTCACACCGCCGAATGTCATGTTGATGCCGCGAAGCGAAAGAAGCGGCTGGGCCTTCACACCATCATCCGTTGCCATGCTCATGCCGGTTGCCTGTCCAGTCGAATGCCATGAAAGGTCAATGGTCCAGCCATGGTCGGATATCGCTCTTTTCCCGAACGCCGGGCCGGTCCGTATCGACCGGCCCGACACCCGGGGAGGGGGCCTCTTCAGAGGCCCATTGCGGCCAGGTCGTCGACCGTATCCTTGTTGATCGGCAGCAGCTGATCGACGATGATGTCGTTACCAACAGGCTTGATCACGCCGAGACCCGGAATGTCATCACCTTCCTTGATGCTCTCGCCCTTGATCAGGCGATCGGCGAGCGTGACGAAGACTTCGCCGGCCTGCTTCGGATTCCACATGAAGCCGCCCGATATCGCGTCGGACTTGATCAGCTTCTGGCCCTGGCCGGGCGAGAACGGGCCGAGCACGAAGATTTTGCCCGTCTTGCGGCGTTCTTCGACAGCGCGCCCCGCGCCGATCGGGCCCTGGCTGCCGAAGGCGAGGAAGCCTTTCAGATCCGGATGGGCAGCGATGAGATCAAGCGCCGTCGAGCGGCTTTTGTCGACATCTTCTGCGACGCCATAACGGTCGCCGACGAGTTTCATGTCCGGATAATTCGCCTTGATATAGGCGATTGCGGCGTCCGCCCAGGCATTGTGCAGCGGAACGGTCAGCGAGCCGACGAAGACGGCATATTCGCCCTTGCCGCCCATCTTTTCGGCGAGCAGCTTGCCATGCGCCTCACCAAAACCGGTCGACGATGCGAGTTCGAAATTCCAGTCGGCGCCCTTCTGCGAGGGCGATTCATGCGTAATGACCTTGATGCCGGCGGCTTGCGCCTTGGTGAGCACGGGCTCGAGCACCTTGGCATCGTTCGGCACCACACCGATGACCTTGACGCCCTGGGCGATCAGGTCTTCGATGGCGCGCACCTGCAGCGCCGGGTCGGCGCTGGTCGGGCCGATCATGAAGGCATCGACGCCGAGTTTCTTGCCCTGTTCCTTGATGCCGGCTTCCATCGCATTGAACCATGGAATGCCGCCGATCTTGACGACAACGCCGACCTTCGGTGCGTCCTGCGCAAACGCGACCACCGCCCCGGCAAGCGACAGCGATGCGGCAATTGCCGCTATGATAAGTCTCCTCATCTTCACTCCTCCTCAAGGTCGCTCATGGCGAACGACGACCACCGGCCGCTTTGCGGCAGGTTGTTCCTGGTTGCTTCTTGGCGAGGGAACACCCTTGCCTCCCATCCCGCCTCCTCCGGCGAACCATTTTTGCGCAATCGATCTTTCTTTTTTGCACAATCGATGGTGCAATGACTATCGATCAAGGTAGGGCTTTCGTCAAGAGGGGTTTGTTTCTAAGGGAACGACAGCGGAAAAGGCGAGATATGGCAGACATCAGCAAGAAGAAGGCGACAATCTACGATCTCTCGATCCTATCGGGTGCGTCGGCTTCTACCGTAAGCGCCGTGCTGAACGGAAGCTGGCGGAAGAGGCGTATCAAGGAGGCGACGGCCCAACTCATTCAGAACCTGGCGAACGAGCACGGATATACGGCAAATCTGCAGGCCCGCGGCCTGCGTTCGTCCCGCTCCGGCCTCGTCGGTCTTCTGCTGCCGGTGCACGACAACCGCTATTTCTCCTCCATGGCGCAATCTTTCGAGGCACAGGTCAGAAGCCGCGGCCAGTGCCCCCTCGTCGTCAGCGCCTGTCGCGATCCGGACGAGGAGCGCCAGGTCGTCGAGACACTGATCTCCTATTCGATCGACGAACTTTTCATCGCCGGCGCAACCGATCCGGATGGCGTACACAAGGTCTGCGAAAAGGCAGGGCTGAAGCACGTCAACATCGATCTGCCGGGCACGCTGGCGCCGTCGGTCATCAGCGACAATTATGAAGGTGCGCGCATGCTGACGCAGGCGATCATCGAACGCGCGCAGGAGGATGGCCCGCTTTCACCTGACGATCTGTACCTGTTCGGCGGCCGCAACGACCACGCCAGCCACGAGCGAATTCGCGGTTTCCGCGACGTAAAGCGCGCACTTCTGGGCGCGGATCCGGATGTCTGCATCCAGCCGACCGGCTATTCCCCGGCCATGACGGCGCGTGCCTTTGAAGCCTTCTACGAAGGCCACGGAAAGCTGCCGCGCACATTTTTCGTCAATTCCTCGATCAATCTCGAAGGGCTGATGCGCTTCCTCGCGCTGCACCCGCATGAGACCTTCGCCGACATCATCGTTGGCTGCTACGACTACGATCCCTTTGGCTCCTTCCTGCCTTTCCCCGTCTTCATGATCCGGCAGGACAGCGAGGCGATGATCACCAAGGGGTTTGCGATCCTTGATGCAGACCGCGGCCCGCCAATCACGCATCTGGTGCGGCCGACCCTCGTCCCACCGCGCACGGCGCTGACCGGCCCACTCGATGCGCTGAAGGATATCGAGTGATGCGTCCCGCCTCATTTGAGAGGCTGGGCTGACGGAGCAGCACTGTGTGATGCCTTATCGGCTCTAGCTTTCTGTGATGCGGCGATCCTCATCCGAGCCGACGGAGAGCTGCTTCCAGTCCAGGTCCTCCTGCAGCTCGAGATATTGCGTCGCGCCGATCTGATCTGTGTCGCGCAATTCCTCGAGGCGCTGGCGCTGGGCGAGAACGGCGGCGATCGTCAGGTCGCGGCGGCGATCGAGCGCCGAAGCCTTGTTTGCCTCGGTTGACGCGGTCCAATGGTCCCTACAGATCGTCCGGATCGCTTCGGCCTCAGTGCCGTCTTCCTTCTCAAGCCGCTGAAAGGCGGCTTCGGCGAGCGATCTTCGGGCCACCTTGAGTTCATCACGGACTTCTGCCTGCCGACCGAGTTTCAGGAGATGGATCATTGGAGCCAAGGTCGCCCCTTGAATAACCAGGGTTGCGAGCACCACCGCGAAGGCTGTGAGCACGACCAGGTCTCGCTCGGGAAAGTCGGCGGGGAGCGCGAAGGCCGTCGCCAGCGTAACGAGGCCACGCATACCGGCCCAACCCACCAGGAAGGTCTCCCCGGACGTGAAAGGCGCCAATTCATGGCCGCTTCGGTGACGAGAAGCGACGACGGCGTGAAGCAGGAAAGCCATCGCCATGCGCGCCAGGATCACGCCGACCACCACGATGACGGCAAATCCCATCGCCCGCTGCAGCTCTTCAGCCGACATCGCCTCAAGGATGCGGCGCGCCTGCAGGCCCATCAGCAGGAAAGCCACCACGTTCAGCAGGAAGACGACGGTCGTCCAGACGGCGAAGGAATGTACCCGCATCCGCGGTGAATCCCTGACCGAAGAGAGCGTGGCGAGCGTCATTGCGCTCGCCACTGTGGCAAGGACAGCCGACAGATGCAGATGTTCGGCGATCAGCCAGGTCGAAAAAGCGTAGACGAATTGAAGCAGGGTCCCGCCGACCGTGTTCTCGGTTATCGGCCGAAGCCGCGAGACAAAAAAGCCGAAGACGATGCCGAACAGGATCCCTCCAGGTGCGGCGATCCCCACCTGAAGTGCCGTCCCGACATCCAGCCCACCACGCGCCTGGACAGTCAGCGCAGCGCCGAAAAGCAGCAGTGCGGTCGCGTCGTTGAACAGGCTTTCTCCCTTGAGCAGGGCATCCACACGGCGGGCGACGGGCAAATTGGAAAGGACTGCCGTGGCGGCCGCGGCATCGGGCGGCGAAACAATTGCGCCAAGTGTAACCGCGACCGCAATCGGAAGCCCGACGGTCAGCATGCTGATCGACACGACCACGCCTGTCGTGACGAGAACGGCGACGACCGCATAGAAGAACAGCGGCAGCAGCATGCGCCGCGCCGCCCCCACCGGGAAGTCATAGGCCGAATCGACAAGGACGGGCGCAATGAACAGGGCGAGCGCCGTCGGAGGATCGATCGGAATCGTCGGCGCCCCTGGCAACATCGCCACGGCGACGCCGGCGGCAGCCAGAATGCCGGGGTAGGGCAGGCGCATGCGACGCGTGACCTGCAGCAGCAGGATGGCAACCGCCAGCAATGCAACAAGTGTTTCGAAGAACGTCATGTCAGCATACTAGCAGGCTTTCGGGCACATTGAAGCGGGTGCAACCCCGATGTAAAGCTTGTGTCGTATCAAGCTGATGACGCAGCGGCGGAGGGCGACGATGGACTACGAGGTTGCGATTGTCGGGGCTGGCGCAGCCGGCATTGCAGCAGCAAAAAGCCTGGCCGATGCCGGGCGCTCGGTCATCATTCTGGAGGCCAGCAACCGCGTAGGCGGACGAGCCTGGACAATCGAACTGGCCGGAATGCCGCTGGATATGGGTTGCGGCTGGCTGCACTCTGCCGAGCGCAATCCTCTCGTCGCCATCGGCCGTGAGGCCGGGTTCAATATCGAGCGCGGACCGACGGCGTGGCAAAGCCAGTGGCGCGATCTCGGCTTCACGCAGGATGAGCGCGCGGCGGCGGCGGCCGAATGGAACGCGCTTGAGGAGCGGATGCGGGCAAATCCCCCCGCCAGCGACAGGGCGTCGGACGCACTGGAGCCCGGCGGCAAATGGAACGCCTACTGCCAGTCCCTCAGCGGATATATGAACGGCGCACCGCTCGATCGGCTGTCAGTCGCTGACTTTCTTGCCTATGACAATGCGGCAACCGATGCCAATTGGCGGGTGCATGAAGGCTATGGAAGTCTGATCAGCGCCGCCGTTCCGAACGTCGCCTTGCGCCTTTTGACCCCCGTTCGGCGTGTGGCATTGACCGGGAGCGGCATTCAGCTGGAGACCGACCGCGGCCCGGTCACATCAAGTGCCGCGATCATCACGTCATCGACCGCCGTTCTGGCCCGCGGAGCCATTATCTTCGACCCGGAGGCCGACGATCACCTCCATGCCGCAAGTCAGCTGCCGCTTGGCCTCGCAGACAAGCTGTTTTTGGAACTCCATGGCAATCATGGTCTGGAGCCGGAAACCCATCTGCTCGGCGACCCGCAAAATGCCGAAACCGGCAGCTATTATATCCGACCGCTCGGCCGGCCGATCATCGAAGGCTTCTTTGGCGGAAACGGCGCTGTCGTCATTGAACGCGCGGGTTTGGTGGAGGCATTTGCCTTCGCACTCGACCAGCTGTCATCGCTGCTCGGCAGTAACATTCGCCGCCATCTGCGGCCCCTCACGGCCTCTTCCTGGTGTCGGACCGATTGGATAGGCGGCTCCTACAGCCATGCACTGCCCGGCCATGCGGGCGCACGCGCAGTCCTGGCGCGCCCGGTCGGCGACCGGCTGTTTTTCGCCGGCGAGGCGACGCACCAGTCCGACTTTTCGACCGCGCATGGCGCATGGGAAAGCGGGTTGCGGGCCGCCGACCAGGCTGCGGCTGTTCTAACACGCTCATGATAAAGCAGGGTGCATCTTATGACCCTCAACGCACCGATACCCCTGGCCGACCATTACCAGCTGGCAGAATTTCATGATTGCCCGGTTCGGATTGTCTTATGTGAACTATAGATCGTTTATGCTGACAGTGCCGGCATTTCGCCGTGCTATTTAAGGTTCAATTTAGCCGAAACTGCCAGGGCCATTGCCCGGCGACTGACCCCAAGTTTGGAAAACACGTTCTTGAGGTGGAATTTCACCGTCGGCTCGGAAAGCCCGAGCGCGCGGGCGATTTCCTTGTTGCTCTTGCCTTCGTGTAGGCAGAGCAGGACCTGTTGCTCGCGTTGACTGAGAAGACTTTTGCCGCCGGCAAGAGGACCCTTGATCCGGCGGCCGTTATCGGCCGGTTTGCCGAAGACGCTTCTTTCACCCTGGCCAATTATGCGACCGATGAAGTCGACGGCATCGGCACTGAAGACCTTCAGGCCGAAACGACGCACGATCGCCCGCACGACCGTGGAGAATTCGAGCCCCTCGTCCTCGAAAAGCTGGGTTACCTCGTGCGAGCGAGCACGCGCGATCGCAAACTGGAAATATTCGAGCGCCTGGGCATGCCGGCCGTCGTTCCAGGCGGCGACCGTTGCCAGTATTTCCGCCGCCAGCAGGTGATAACCGCTGCCGTTCGCGCGGCTTCGCGCCATCACGGTCTCCAGATTGGCGAGCCCTTCGCCCGGTCGTCCCTGGGCTTTGAGAAGGCGCGCTTGCGCGACAAGGAAATCGCTTTCCTCGCGCCAGGTCCAGAAGTGCCCGAGTTCAGGATCGCGCAACGATGAAACCAGCCGCTCGGCCAAAAGGACCGCTGATTCAATCAGGCCGGCCTTCGAGAAAATATCGACGCGCATGATGTCGGCCGCAATCTTCAGGCGCGGCAGCGCGCGTTCGACGGCGACCTCTTCCGCCTTGTCGATCGCTGCCATTGCCGTATCGAGACCACTCAACCGCAGCCGGCTGCGGGCCAGCAGCGAAAACATCCGGGAATAGATATCGACCCAACCTTCGCCCTGGACCACGGCATTGACCGCCTCGCCAAGGCTCTTCTCGACCAGAGCCATCTCGCCCTGGAGGTAGAGAACATCCGCCGTCGCGACGCGGCAGATCGCTTCGAGATTGATGTCGGTCCACTGCGCGCTTTGGATCAGGTCCTGCGCCTCCCGGCAGAAAGTCAGCGCCGCCGAGAAGTTGCCGGCGAGGGTATTGACCAGCCCCAGATGGATGAGCATGAAGATCTGGGCATAGGCCGTCTTTTCCTCGCGATAATAGGCCAATGCCTTCAAGGCGCTCAGCCGCGCGAGGTCGAGATTGCCGCGCCTGGTATAAGCGATGCACAGATGGTTGTAGATCCAGCCGAGCTCCCAGGTCGATTGCGGCGAAAAACCTGACGCCATTCGTTCGAGATGCAGGATCTGCGCATCGTCGAGATGAAGATCCTCATAAATATCGACCAGCCCGTCGATGTGATCGAGCGTCGATGCCTCGATCGTCAGGAACTCGTCGCCATGCATGGCCCGGCCTTGCTTGATCGCCTCCATCCGCTCACGCGCCGCCTTGATGTGCCCCTTCTTCGCGAGCACCAGCACGTAACACAATGACAGGCTCGGAGATTCGTGGATGACGCCGGCGGGCAGGTCGGCGATCAAATGTTCGAGCACTGTGTGGCCGGCGCGGATGAAGAGATTGACGCCGCCGGCCTGTCGGATCGTCTGCGCGGCGAGCGAAAAATTGCCGGCGCGCGCCGCATGCGAAACGGCTCTTTCCAGGAACCCGCGCTCGGCAAACCAGATCGCCGCGATGGAGTGAAGCGTTGCCTCGTCGGTCTGGGGATCACCGGCAAGCTCGGTCGTCAGGCACTTCCGCACGATCGGATGAAGCCTATACCAGGCCGCACCCATCTGGCTCTTTTCGATCAGCGGGCTCATATCCTCGAGCAGCCGAAGGTCATCTGCCTGCAGATCGGTGCCGGAGAGATGGCTTGCCAGCTCCAGCGGGAATTCCTCCAGGATCGACGTGACGCATAGCGTTCGGCGAAGCGCCGGCGACAGCGGACGCAGGATCGCTTCGTCGATATGGCGGAAGAGATCGGGATGTTCGCCGGCCAGCAGCCTGTTGCGCTCGTCTATACCGCCGCTCTCCATCACGCCGAGCGCGATCTGCGTCAAGGCCGGCCATCCACGGGTAGCGCGTACAAAGTTTGCGACGTCGCCAGTGTTGATGTTACGTGGAAACAGGCTGCGGATCTCGTTACGGCTGAAGGCGAGGTCGACGGCGTTAATCTCTGTTACGAGCCCGCGCACCCTGAGCCGGGCGAGCGGCAGCTGCAGCTTCTGCTGCGACGCGCAGACAATCCTCAGATTGTCGGGGGCACCTAAGAAAAATCCGTCGAGGAAAGCCTGCACATCGGGTGAGGAAGCAATATCGAGCTCGTCGATGAACAGGATTGCGCCGCTTTCCCGGTCGGCGACGATGTCGAACAGTTCCCTCAGAGAGGCGGGAGGCCGTGGGGTGTGGATGCCGAGTGCCAGGCAAAGATCAGCTAGCAGTTCGGCAGGTCGGCCATGCGAGGGGCCGAGCGTGATCCAGCCGCAATGACCGACGCCGCCATCGAATAGCGACTGAAAATAATCGGAGCCGGAAGTAACCGCCTCATATCCCGCCTTGAGCAGCGCCGTCTTGCCGAAGCCAGATGGTGCATGGACGACGACGATCTGGCGCGCCAGACCGTCGCGGATCTTAGAAAGGGGAAAGGGACGGTCGATGGCCGTGAACAGCATGCGCGGCGGGCGAAACCGGGAACCTAGCGTCTTCGGTTCACGCCCGCCGGGGCGGGTTGCAGTTTTGCCTTCGGAACGACTGTGATGCATCCAAAAACGCCTCGCTCATTCGACCATCCTGACTTGCGAGCTTTAAGAAGCATATCCCGTGCCAGCCTAGATCTAACCGGCCTCGAGCGTTGCGTAATTCTGCGTCAGGCCGAAGGCGGCGGGGCCGAAGACGTCCAATGCCTCCGGTGTGCGCATGATCGGCGGCACCTTGACGCCAAGCACGTTGACCCGCTGGCCATAACGCAGGCGTTCGGTGGTTATCGGTTCGGCAGTGTCGGCTTCGAGGATGCAGATGAGATCCGGCACGATCGCCAGCACCCTGCCATCTTCCTCTGCCACCAGATTCTCGTTCTGGATCTGGATGCGCACCGGCCTGCGGTTTGTGTCGAAAGGTTCGATCGTCACGACCCCGACCGACCAGCCGTTCTGCTCGCGCCGCGAGACGTCGACCACCTTTCCCGAGGCCAGAAGGCGCGCGGTCTCGTAATGCGTTCCGGCGAAGAATTCGATCAGGTCGGCGAGCGGATCGCGATGCGCGGCAAGCGCCAGCCGGATGGTACGCCCGATGCCGATGGCAAGCGACATCGTTCCTGGAACGGATACGCGACGGGTCGTGCGGCCATCCATGCCGTAATTGACGATATAGGACTGGCCGCCCATTCGGATCGTCACGCCGCGAGCGAGCCATTCGGCCTTGGCCGCACTTTCCGTCTCGATGATCACGACATTGCCCTGCTCGTCGGCGACCGTCAGCGGTGCGGCAGGCACGCCATAGACGTTGAAGGTCTCCATTTCGAGCTGCGGAAAGGCGCGGCCCATGCCGTCCGCGTCGATAACCGGGAGTCGGCATTCCGCCGCCAGCATGATCGGCACCATCGAGTTGATGCCGCCCGCCTCAAAGGGGATGATCGCTCCCATCGCCTTGCCGACGCGTTTCTCGTAAGCCCTGAGTGCAAGCCCGATCTCTTCGCCGCTCGGCATCTTCTCGATCAGGATCGTCGGCGCCCCCATCGCGCCACAGGCGGCGACCTCGATGCCGTCAGGCACGTCGTCGAGCGCCAGAAGATCGACCGCACCGTGGCGTTCGATCGCCGCCTTCGCCATCAGCTTGCCGATATAGGGATCGCCGCCGCCGCCGGTGCCGAGAAGGGCTGCGCCGACCGCCAGGTCGTCGATATCCTCGTTGGTGATGATTGCCATGTGTTCAGCCGATCTGTTCGATGGAAATGAAGGGTTCCTTCAGCCCGAAGCAGGTGGGGCCGAAGACATCGAGCGCTTCCGGCGTCCGCATGATTTCGGGAACGGAGACGGCAAGCACGGTGACGCGCTGTCCGTAGCGCAGGTTTTCACTGGTGATGGGTTCGGCCGTTTCCGTGTTCATGATGCAGATGAGATCGGGCACGATCGCCTTCACCTTGCCGTCAACGCGGGCGATCAGGTTCTCGTTCTGGATCTCGATCTCCATCGTCGAACCGAAGGGCGGCAGCCCGCCGATCGTAACGCGGCCGATCGAAAATCCGGCCTTGGTCTCGCGCATGACATCGGTGATTTTGCCGCCGAAGATGATGCGCCCGTAGCGGTAGAGCGTCGAAGGCAGAAATCCGAGCAGCGCCTCGATCGGATTCTCGTGCGAGCTTCTGGCGTTGCGCAGGACTTCGCCGATGCGGATGGCGAGGCTCAGCGTGTTCGGAATGGCGGTGCGTTTGACGTCGGCGCCCGACATTGCATATTCGGCGATATAAGCGCAGCCGCCCATGCGGATGGCGACGGCGCGCGAAAGCCATTCCATCTGGCGGTTATCGACCGCCTCGATGATGGCACAATCACCATATTCATCGCTGACGGCCATCGGGCTGCCGGAGACGCCGTAGACGCCGAAGGTTTCCATTTCGAGAAAGGGAAAGGCGCGGCCCATGCCGTCACCGTCGACGACGGGCAGGCCG
Organism: Rhizobium sp. P1_B8; assembly: GCF_056406515.1. Classification (NCBI taxonomy): domain Bacteria; kingdom Pseudomonadati; phylum Pseudomonadota; class Alphaproteobacteria; order Hyphomicrobiales; family Rhizobiaceae; genus Rhizobium; species Rhizobium sp. P1_B8. The sequence goes on from NZ_JBFTZZ010000008.1 coordinate 171,406, forward strand.
AGGCGGGCGCCGACGACAAGCGGGATCGTCGAGTTGATGCCGCCGATCTCGATCGGCATGGTCGCCTGCGCCTTGCGGCCGAGATGACGTTCAAGCCGCTGCAGCGAAAACATCGCCTCCTCGCCGCTTGGGATCTTCTCAACCAGCACGGTCGGCGCACCCATCATGGCGGTCGGAATGACCAGCATGTCGTCCGCCAGTTCGCTGGGATCGATGATGTTCACCTCCAGCCCTTCGTCGAGGCATTGCTGCACCATCAGCCGGCCGACATAGGGATCGCCGCCGCCGCCGGTCCCGAGGAATGCCGCGCCGACGGCAAGGTCGCAGAGTTGTTGACTGTTGAGTTTCATAGGGTCCTCATCCGATCACGAGATCGCCGATAGCCTTGACGCGGATGCGTGTCGCACTGCCTGGCAGATAGGCGAGCGGCACTTCCTCGATATCCATGATCTTGACCGTTCCGGCCTCTGCACCCGCCTTGACGGCGCGCTCCTCGGCTTCCTTTTTGGCGCCGCCGAGCACGATGTCGCGGGAGGTACCTTCGAGCGAGAAGATGCGGTCGACCTCGCCGCCGACCTGCGCGATCGCCGCGCCGATGGCATTGGCAACGGAGGCGTTCTCAGGGCGGATGACGCGGGATGCGGAGGGCAGGTCGCGCGAGATCAGGATCGAGCCACCGCCGACCAGGATGACCGGCAGGGGCTCGGCGCTTGTCTTCATCCGGTCGACGGCCTCGTCGGCCATGCGGTGGATGGTATCGAGCGCCGTCTTAATCGTCCTTGCCGGGATATGCGCGACACGCGAACGGTCGCCGATATCCTCGAGGCCGGCCGCGACGATGATGTCGGTCGTCGTCAGGGTATCGCCGCCGAAGATCAGGGCGCGGGAGGTGATTTCGTAGCCGACCGAATCCGGGCCAATGCGGGCACCGTCGTCGCGCACGATCGAGCCGCCGCCGAGACCGATGGCGAGTACATCGGGCATGCGGAAATTGGTTCTGACCCCGCCGATATCGACGGCGACGGCAGATTCACGCGGGAAACCCTGCATTAGCATGCCGACATCCGACGTGGTCCCGCCGATATCGACGACCATCGCCTCCTTCTCGCCGGCAAGCATCGCGGCGCCCCGCATGGAATTGGTCGGGCCGGAGGCGAAGGTCAGCACCGGATAACGCTCGACGTAATCAGGCACCATCAGTGTCCCGTCGTTCTGGCTGATATAGAAGGGCGCATTGATCGCCAGTTCCTTCAGGGCGTTACGGAAGGAGTTGACGACTTTGCGCGACAGGTCGGCGAGCGACGCATTCATCACCGAGGCGTTTTCGCGTTCGAGGAAACCGACCCGGCCGACTTCGTGGCTGAGCGATATCGACAGGCCGGGGATCTCGTTGCCGAGAATCTCGGCGGCCCGCAGCTCCATATCAGGTGTCACCGGCGAAAACACCGAGGTGATCGAGGCTGCCTTGAGGCCGCGACTGCGGATTTCGCCGGCGATGCGCAGGATCTCGGGCTCATCAAGCGGCGCGATCTTGCGGCCGTCGAATTCGTTGCCGCCACGCACCATGAAAGTGTGGCGGCCGAGTGTGTCGGCCAAATCCTTCGGCCAATCGGTCATCGGCGGCAGCGCCTTGGTCGCCGGTAGGCCGAGCCTGATAGCGGCGACTTCGAGCAGCCGCTTGCGCTCGACGACGGCATTGGTGAAATGCGTCGTGCCGATCATCACCGCCTGGATTTCCGAGACCGAGACGCCGGTCATCGACAGCACCTGCTTCAACACGGCGACAATGCCGGAGCCGACATCGCTGGTCGTCGGGCTCTTGCATGCTCCGAGTACCAGCGGGCCGTCCATCAGGGCAGCATCGGTATTCGTGCCGCCCACATCTATTCCAATACGCATCATGACCTCCGTGAGAATATGCCTGGCCGTGGCGCCGGAGCGGATGGCTCCGGTGCTGGCGATGTTCGCTGTTTCCGTGTTGCTTCAGGCGACGAGTGCCTCGGATCGGTCGGGGTCCCAGCCGACCGTGACGGCGGCGCCGGGGGAAAATCGTTCGGTGCGGGACTGGTTCTGGCGCTCGGCGACAATCTCCTGGGAACCGATGGCCAGCCGGTAGCGCACCAGCGCACCCTGGTAGGTTTCGCTGACGACCGTCGCGGGAAGGCTGACGCCGGATGAGGTGTCGGGACCGATGATGACGTTCTCGGGGCGAACTACCAGCTTTGCCGCCTGCCCGGCGGCCAGGCCTTCGGGACCCCGCGTCGGCAACACGGTTCCCTCCAGCAGCACGGTCATGCCTTGCCCGTCATTGGCGCCGACGGTGACGTCGATCACGTTCGAATGACCAATGAAGGTGGTGACAAACAGCGTCTTCGGCCGTTCGTAGATTTCCTCGGGCGTCCCGACCTGGACGATGTGCGCCTTCTGCATGACGCCGATGCGGTCGGACATCGTCAGGGCCTCGTCCTGGTCGTGGGTCACATAGACGGTGGTGATGCCGAGCTTCTTCTGTAGATCCTTGATCCAGTATTTCATTTCCTCCCTGAGGCTCTTGTCGAGTGCCGACAGCGGCTCGTCGAGAAGGAGGATGCGGGGCTCCGTGACCAGCACGCGGGCAAGGGCGACACGCTGCTGCTCGCCACCCGAAAGCTGGCGCTGGAAACGCTCCTCATATCCGGAAAGCCCGACCTGGCGCAGCGCGGCGGTGACGCGCTTGCGGATCTCCTCCTTCGGCAGCTTCCGGAGCTTCAGGCCGAAGGCGATATTGTCGGCAACGTTCATGTGGGGGAAGATCGCGTAGTTCTGGAACACGATGCCGATGTCGCGTTTCTCCGGCGGCAATCTCGTCACGTCGTCGCGGCCGATGAGAATCTCGCCGCCGCTCGGCGGCACGAAGCCGGCAATCATCCGGAGCGTCGTCGATTTTCCGCATCCCGATGGGCCGAGAAGGGAAAAGAACTCTCCTTCGGCGATGTGCAGGTCGATGCCGGCGACCGCGACGCTATCGCCGTAGGATTTAGCGAGCTTTTTCAGATGGATATCGGACATGCGGCGAAGGCTCTCCTGTTATGAAGATGTGCGACGGGCGGCGCGGAACCGCCCGTCGCGGCGGCATCAGCTGGCGAAAATGCCGTTGACCGTTTCGACGATGTCGTCTTCGTTTTCGAGGTAGGAATTCCAGTCCGGCACCCAGAAGCCCTTGATGGCGTCGGCGCTGTTGACGACGCCGGCCTTGGCGAGATTGTCGGGCAGGACGGCGTTGCTGACCGTCGGGCGCAGGTAGAATTCCTTGCCCATATTGCCGATGAAGGTCGGATCGAGGGCGCGGTCAAGAAGCGCAAAAGCGAGCTTCTTTTGCACCGGCTCGGCATAACGGCTGATCGTATAGGTCTGCGTCAGGATCGGCTGCTGTTCGGTCCAGTACCAGAAGGCGAAAGGCGCGCCCTTGTCGCGGGCCTGCATCGGCTCGGCATCGTCGAGCACGGCGACCACCACTTCGCCGCGGTCCATCAGCGTTTGCATGTTGCCGGTGAAATCGGAGATCTTGGCCGGCATCAGCGCCTTCATCGCCTCGTAGCCGGCATCAAGATCGTACTGATCCTTGCCGAAGATGCCGCAGGCGACGAGGAAGAAGTCCATCTGCAAGGTGTTTGACGTGATGTAGGTGCCGCGCTTGCCGGCGAATTCCGGCTTCCAGAGATCCTTGAACGACGAGGGCGGCGGCGAAACCAGATCGGTGCGATAGGCATAACCATACTGGTTGAAGGCCCAGGTGACGCCGACGCCATTGGCGGTGGCGAAGGGCCATAGGTTCTTGGCGTTCGGCACGTTCGGCAGCAGTTCGTCGAGTTTTAGGAAGAAATCGCCGGCCTTTGCCGTCTTGAACATCTCCGGCAAGTTCCAGTTGGTAATGTCGAGCGGCGGCTTCTCGGCGCCGCCGGCGACGAATTTTGGGAACCAGGGCCAGGTCGAGTCGTATTCGATCTTGCAGTTGAACTCCTTCTGGAAGTCGGTCAGCAGATATTTGTTGACCAGTTCGCCCCAGGGACCGCCCCATTCGCCGACGCGCAGCACCGCGCCGCCGGCATCAAAGACCTTGCCGTCGAAGGCGACATCCTGCGACCAGGCGTGATTGATGTTGAACAGGGGCAGCGTGGTGGCAGCGACGCCCATCTTCAGGATCGTGCGGCGGGTATGCCCTGTCGTTTTCTCAGTCATGAAGTTCCCCTTTTTGCTCTATCGTTGATGTGTAGGCGTAGCGGTATTCATCCCCCGAAGGTGCGTTTCAGGTTGACGAGTCTGGAGGTCAGCACGGTGGAGAGAATGACGAGTGCGATGGCGAAGATGCCCGCGGCGGCGGCCGTCGGCTCGAACTGGTAGCGCATCGAGACATACATCGCGATCGGCAGCGTCTGCAGGTTCGGCGTCGACAGAAACAGCGTGACTTCGAACTGGCCGAACGAGACGATGAAGGCGAAGATCGTGCCCGCCGAAATTGCCGGCCCGATGATCTTCAGCGTCACCAACCGGAAAGCGGTGAAAGGCGAGGCGCCAAGGCTGCGGGCGGCCTCTTCCAGCGAGCGGTCGAAACCGACCAGTGCCGCCGTCACAGTCGCGATGACGAAGGGGCAGGTGACGATCACGTGGCCGATAATCAGCCCCGGCATGGTGCGGGCAAGGCCGATGCCCGTGGTCACGTAGAAGACATAGAGGGCAAGTCCCAGCACCACGCCGGGCAGCACGATCGGCAGCATGAAGAAGCCGCGCAAGATGCTGGAGGTACGGCTCTGCGAGCGGGTCAGATAGATCGCCGCCATCGTGCCGATCACCGTCGAGATCAGCGTCGAGACCAGTGCGATCATGAAGCTGACCCCATAGGCCGAGAGGAAGACGGGCGAAGTCAGGAACGCCTGTATCCAGCGCAGCGACAGGCCCTCCGGCGGAAAAGTCAGGTAATCGCCCGAGTTCAGGCCGGCAAGCACCACGATGAAGACCGGCACCAGGAGGATCGCCAGCGACAGCAGCGAGATGGCCTTGAAGGCAAGGGGGATGGCGGATTCTTCACGCATCAGGTGCGCCCCCCCGAGGTTCTGACCGCCGCCTGGTGGTAGACCGCAACGGCTGCGATGCTCGTCACGAAGAGCACCACGGCGATGGCGGCGCCGAACTGCCAGCGCCCGACTTCGGCGATCTGCTGATAGATATGGATGGGCAGCACCATCACCTTCCAGCCACCCATCAAGGCGGGAACGACGTAGGAGCTGATCGAAAGCGCAAAGACCAGAAGCGTGCCGGCCAGGATTCCGGGCATCGAGAGCGGAAGCACGATGGTGACGAAGGCGTGCCAACGCGAGGCGCCGAGGCTGCGGGCTGCCTCTTCGAGCGAGGGATGGATCGCCTTGATGATACCGATCAGCGACAGCACCATGAAGGGCAGGGTGATCTGCACCAGCCCGACGATGACGCCGAAGACATTATACATCAGCGGCAGTGGCGCTGTTATCGCCCCGACCCTGAGGAGAAATCCGTTGATGAGGCCGTTATCGCCGAGCAGCACCATCAGTCCGTACATGCGGATGACCATGTCGAGCTGCATGGAGGACAGGACGAGGATCATCAACAGCGTGGCGCGGCTCGGCTTCACCGTCTTTGCGATGACGTAGGCGAGGGGATAGCCGAAGAACAGGCAAGCGGCGCCGACGATGGCCGAAATCCAGATCGAGCGCAGGATCGATTCATAATAGCTCGCCCGTGTGAAGATGCGGACGAAATTGTCGAAGGTGATCTGGCTGTTGAGGGCGATGACGCCGGCGACGGATTTGTTGAAGGCGAGCCCGAAGAGTGATGCGGTCGGGATCACGAAGAAGACAAGGAAGACGAGGAGCGCCGGGATGACCAGCCACCACAGGCGGAAATCCTGAAGAGCGGTGGTCGATCCTTTCCGCTTTTCCGTTCGTGTCATGGTGTCCGTTTGCGCAATCGCCATCTCTGTCCTCTCAATGGAACGTCCAGCGTTCTCTCATTCGGCCGCAAGCGGCATGGGCAGATGAATATAGTCGTAGCCGAGCAACTGTTTTTCGGGCGGCTGTGGGAAGGTCAGCTTGCTGTGGGCAAGGTTCGAACGCACCAGCGCGGCAGCAACGGAAACAGCGGCGGGAATGGGATCGATGACAGGCACGTCGATCCCGTGCGCCAGAAGTCCCTCGCGCAGGGCGAAGGCGCAGCCCATCAGGCCGGTGCAGCCGAAGACGAGCGCCTCGGCGCCATCTTCCTCAACCGCCCGGATGCCTTCCTTGATCAGCATCGCCTTGGTCCGGTCGAGATCTTCCTCGAGTTCCAGAACGGGAATATCGACGCTACGCACCGAGGCAAGCTTGGTCGAAAGGCCGGCGACGGCCGCGGTGTTTTCAAAGGATGCGCGCAGTCGGCGCATCACGGTGAGGACGGAAAACCGGTGGCCGAGCATCGCCGCAAGGTGCATGCCGGTCTCGCAGGGTCCAAGCACCGGGATCGTCACGGCTTCCCGCGACGGCCTGAGACCCGGATCGCCCATGCAGTCGATGATGACGGCGTGGACGCCTTCATTCTGCGCCTTGATCGCTTCGGCGATTGTTCCGGGCACCGAGAGGGCAGCCTCGAACTCGCTCTCGATCGATCCCGGTCCGGCCGTAATCTGCGAGTGACTGACCTTGATGCCGGGATATTCCAGTGCCCGGAGATCGGCGACTTTGCGAAATCCTTTGGTGACGATCGGTGACACCACGCGAATTTCTACGACGTTATCCTGCACGGCCGGCCTCCTTGATGCGCAATTCGCTCTGGGCAATTCATGGGCTTACGGTGCCGCAGTCCGCCCCGGCTTGGAAGTTCTGAAATGAGTAGGTGCGGATGTGATTCGGATGGGTCATCGGCCGGTACGGATGGTGGATAACCTATTCGAACGGATAGGGTGCGCAAGAAAAAGCGATTTTAAAACAAATGCTTCTCGACCGATCAATTCCAGAAGCATTGCATTCCAGCGTGAAAATCTGCCGCCATCAGGGGGTTTGACGAGGCCGAGCAGACGAATAACCCTGCATCGACGACAGTAGGTTCAAGACCGCCTGCTCATCACCGGGGAATCGTGCCATGCCTTCGGCCAAAGCCGTGCCTTCCGCATCATCCTTCCAGAACCGCGCCAGAACGGCGTGGCGCCTGTTTGCGAATTTCGCCTATGACTATCGCCGTTTCCGCCGCGCCTCCTTCATCGATGGCGCACAGTCGCGCGAAAACCGGCGGGCACATATCCATCTCCTGGCACATATGCTGGAATACGGAATGTCGCTTTCCAATCCGCGCAACGGCTTCGGCATGGACAAGGTGCGGCTGCTGGCGGCAGAGACGCGCCGCTATATCGAGCAGCATGGCCATGACGCTTCGGCCGATATCGGCCTTTCCGTGCTTTCGGCCTATGTCGCCTTCAATGCGGAGCAGGGCGATGTCAGCGAGGCACAGGCACTGCTGGACGATCTGCTCGTCGTCGCCGGCATCGGGCACAATATCCGGCCCGGCGGCAGCGAGGCGGTCAGTGCAGCCGAGATCGTCAGGCACGCGCGGATGGATTTCGTCTCCTTCATGGAGGCACGCCACAGCGTGCGCCAGTATGACAGCAACAGGACAGTCGCGTTCGAGAAGATCGAAAGATCCATCCGTGCGGCCCAGCAATCGCCTTCGAGCTGCAACCGACAGACATGCCGTGTCTACGCCTTCACCGAGAAGCCGTCGATCGCCCGCGTTCTCGCCCATCACGACGGCAATCGCGGCTTCGGCGAGCAGCTCGGCGGCGTATTCGTCGTGACGGTCGACCTGTCGCACTGGAACACGGTCGGCGAACGAAACCAGGGATGGGTGGACGGCGGCATGTTCGCCATGACGCTGGCGCTTGGCCTCCACGCCGAGGGACTAGGCGCCTGCATGCTGAACTGGAGTGCGGCGCGCGAGCAGGATATCAACATGCGGACCTGCGTCGGCATCCCCGACAACGAAATCATCATCACGCTGATCGGTTTCGGTGAGATGCGCGCGGATTTTCGCGTGCCGGTATCGGCCCGAAAGCCGATCGACATGGTCCTGACGCACGAACCACCGCTCCGGTAAGCCTCAATCGTCGAGCGATCGGCAGCGCTCGACACCATCGGCAAGATCGCCTTGAGGCCCAACGTCAGGACGAGGAGCCTGATGAAGATGGATACGCTCGCTCCAAGAGAAGCGGTTAGCCGGCAGCTTTATCATTGGCAGGCTGTGTGGTAGGAGCGGCTCATGACATCACTGATCGATTTTGATTGCCGAAGCTGCGGAGCCTGCTGCTCCTATTCGTCGACCTGGCCCAGATTTTCCACCGAAACAGAAGCTGCTCTCGATTTGCTGCCGGCGCAGTTCGTAGCCGCGAACGAGCAGGGAATGCGTTGCGACGGTGCGCGTTGCTCCGCACTGGTCGGTCGCGTCGGTTCGGAGACATCCTGTCAAGTGTACGATCTTCGGCCTGACGTCTGCCGCGCCTGCGTCCCAGGGGATGGCGCTTGCCTGACCGCGCGCGAGTTCTTCGGGATCGGCCAGCCAAGTTTGCCGCCCGGTCACATCGATGCGCATTTGCCAATCAACTGAGATGAGTGGCGCGGTCCCCCGCGCCAATGTTGGCTATGACGGCGATTGCGCGCTAGGCGCGGCACTTTAAAACCGACTGTGGCGATTCAACACCCGCGACCGACATGATCGATCCGGTGGTATCAAAGCAAATCTTCGAGGACTTGCCCAAAGTCTCGGCGTGGCGGGTAGCGCTGGCAGCGCTCAGATGACTACGCCGAGCGTTTCCAACAGCTCCTTCGTCAGCATTCGGCTCTGCTTGCTGTCTGAGGGTCCTGTCACGGCAAGGACAAATGACGGCAGCGCCCACAACACCTAGCAGCACAGTGATGCGTTCAAAATAGCTGCTACTGTTCTAACCGCTGGTCAATAAATCCTCTTGACTCTCCAAATGGGATACTTATTTAGATGAGTAATAACTCACTCAATTGAACTCGGTCATATGGCGCGTCCTCTAAGCGAAGAAAAACGGCAAGCCTTGCTTGAGGCGGCATGCGATTTTGTAGCCCGCTTGGGAACTGAGGCGTCGACCGCGAAGATTGCAAAGGCTGCGGGTGTGTCCGAGGGAACGCTGTTCACTTATTTTCCAACCAAGGACGATCTTCTCAATCAACTCTTCGTGTCGATCGAAATCGATCTGATGGAGCGGATGCTTGCTCCATATCCGGATGGGGACGCTCCTCGCCAAAGGCTAAGACGCGTGTGGGACCGTCTGGTGGATTGGGGATTGACCAATTCGACGGCTCGCAAGGCTGTCAGACAGCTCAAGGTTTCGGATCGGGTAACCGCGCAGAGCAGACAAAAAAGCAAAGCCATGGTCCACGATGCACGGGCAATCGTCGCAGCATGTCTTGCCGGACGTGCCGATCCTGAAAGGATTGACTTCTATATCGATACGGTCCTGTTCGGCCTTGCCGAAATCACGATCAATGCGATAACCGCCAACCCGAAACAGGACAAGAACATCCGACAGGCTGGTTTCGACCTGTTTTGGAAAGGTACCGCCACATAAAATTTGACTCATTATTGAGTGCCTAAACACTCATTTAAAAGGAAAGCGACATGGCTCATTCTATTGGTTTCACGGAAGCGAGTGTTCCCGACCAAACGGGAAAGACCTTCATCGTCACAGGTGCCAACGCAGGTATTGGCTTTGAAATCTCACAAGTGCTTGCTGCAAGAGGCGCTCGTGTCCTGCTGGCATGCCGGGAACGCACTAGGGCAGAGCAGGCAATAGCGCGGATCAGGCATATTACGCCAAAGGCTGATCTAGCCTGGTTGCCACTTGATCTGGGCGATCTCGACAACGTTCGAGCTGCGGCTGAAATTGCCGCGAGAGAACCGCGCATTGACGCGTTGATCAACAATGCAGGCATCATGAACCCACCCTTGACACGCACCGAGCAAGGCTTCGAGTCCCAGTTCGGCGTCAATCATCTTGGCGTTTTTGGGCTGACAACGTTGCTCTTGCCAAAGCTGGCAGAAACGCCGGGATCGCGTGTCGTCGTGACATCCAGCATTGCGCACCTGAAGGGGAGGATCGACTGGGACGACCTCAACGCCGAGAAAAGCTATAACAAGAACGGCCGCTACGGCGGCAGCAAGTTGGCAAACGCACTGTTTTTTTTCGAGTTGGATCGGCGCCTACGGTCTGCAGATTCTCCAGTTACGGCTGTCGGGTGCCATCCGGGCGTTGCGAGTACCAGTCTTGGGCGGCACATGGGGATCATCCAACTCGTGGGTCCGATCGTCGGTCTGCTCCTCAACAGCGCGGCCAAGGGGGCCTGGCCTGCGCTGCAGGCGGCGACAGGCAAGGTGATGCCGGGTGGTTACTACGGGCCAACCGGGTTTGGCGGAATTCGGGGTCCGTCCGGTGAGGCGAAACGTGCCCCCGATGCCCAGGATCCAACTCTGTCAAAGCGTCTCTGGGACGTCTCTATTGCGATGACCGGGATCGATCCGGGCTTGGCCCCCGCCTGATAGAAACACTAAGCCCGAAGCAGATGCTTCAAGCAGAAAGCAAGGGAAAAATCAGGGCCGAACTCACGGAGCCAAATCTATGATCGCCGAAGTTTTCGTCCCGCTGCACCTTTGGGGCACGCTTGCAAACAGCCATGTTCTTCCTCTCTCGAAGTAGTTCCATAAACTACGTTATGCGATCGATTGATGTAGCCGCAAAGTTGAAGTGTCCTGTTTCTGCAAAGTTGGAATGTCACACTCCCCGCGTTTGATGACGTGGGAGATTGCCGATGGGACTGATTGCGATGAGCGAGCGTGACCTGCAGCGGATCGAGGTTTTGTCGAAAGTCATCGACGGTCGAATGACGTTGGTGTCGGCGGCGCATGTTCTGGCGCTGAGCGAGCGCCAGGTGCGCCGGCTGTTGGAGCGGATCAGAACGGGTGGCGCGGCGTCGATCCGGCACAAGGCGATCGGCCGGCTGTCGAACAACCGGATCAACGATGGGCTTCGCGATTATGCTTTGACGCTCATTCGCGAGCGCTATTGGGATTTCGGGCCGACGCTGGCGGCCGAGAAGCTTGCAGAGCTCGATGGGCTGACGGTGTCGCGCGAGACGCTTCGGCAATGGATGACGGCGGCCGGTATCTGGCAATCGCGCCAGCAGCGTCGCAGCTTCCATCAGCCACGATTGCGGCGTGAGGCTTATGGTGAGCTGGTGCAGATCGACGGCTCCGAGCATCGCTGGTTCGAAGATCGTGGGCCACCATGTACGCTTTTGGTGTTCATCGACGATGCGACGGGCAAGCTGATGCAGTTGCGCTTTGTGCGCTCGGAAAGCGCCTTCAGTTATTTTGCGGCGCTGGAACTCTATCTGCAGGATCACGGGGCGCCGGTGGCGTTTTATTCCGACAAGCATTCGGTGTTCCGGGTGGCGAAGAAGGACGCCAAGGGCGGCCAGGGCATGACCCAGTTCGGCCGGGCGCTTTGCGAGCTAAACATCGAGATTCTTTGCGCAAATTCAAGCCAGGCCAAGGGCCGCGTCGAGCGCATGAACCAGACATTGCAGGACCGATTGATCAAGGATATGCGATTGGCAGGGATCTGCGACATGCAGGCGGGCAATGCGTTTCTGCCGACGTTCATGGAAGGCTACAACGCGCGGTTTGCGGTTGCCCCTGCCCGATCTGACAATCTGCA